>PLKY01000153.1 GCA_003140785.1 Acidobacteriaceae bacterium
ACGGCGCAGGGATCGATCCAGGTGGCCGTGGACGCGATGAAGCTGGGCGCCTACGACTTCCTGCAGAAGCCAGTGGATGCGGCTCGCCTGCGGACCATCCTGGCCAATGCGACCCGGCAGCGGGACACGGCAATCGAACTCGAAGTAGCGCGCCGCCGCCTACGCGAAACGGGCGTTTTGGGTTCGATGGTCGGCACCTCGCGGGCGATGCAGGATATCTTCGGGCTGATCGAGCAGATCGCACCGTCGAATGTGTCGGTGCTGATCACCGGCGAGAGCGGCACGGGCAAGGAACTTGTCGCGCGCACCCTGCATGACCTGAGCCCGCGCAAACCGCGGCCCTTTGTCGCGGTGAACTGCGCGGCCATCCCTGAAACGCTGATTGAGAGCGAACTTTTCGGGCATGAAAAAGGGTCCTTCACCGGAGCGGTGGAGCGCCGCGCCGGATGCTTTGAGCTGGCCACGGGCGGCACGCTGCTGCTGGATGAGCTGGGAGAAATGCCTGCTGCGACGCAAGCCAAGCTGCTCCGCGTTTTGGAGGAGCGGAAGCTGCGGCGCGTGGGCGGGCGCACCGAGCAGGACGTGGACGTACGCGTCCTGGCAGCGACCAACCGTGATCCCGCCGAGGCGATTGCACGTGGCGAGCTGCGCAGCGACCTCTATTACCGGCTGAACGTCTTCCATATCGACTTGCCCCCATTGCGCCAACATCTCGACGACTTGCCTGCCATGGCGGAGGCGATGATCGGCGAGATGAACCAGAAGCACGGCAAGAAAGTTTCCGGGGTCGGGCAATCGATTATGGATCGCATGATGGCGTATGACTGGCCGGGGAATGCGCGCGAATTACGCAACACCATTGAACGCGCAGTAGTACTCTGCCCCGATGGTGCGCCGTTGGATGCCGGCCATTTGCCACCGGCCTTTGGCAAGGCGCAGTCGCAAACCGCGCCTGTCTTCGATGCAAGCATCGTTGCAGTGCGTGTGGGGACCACCGTCGACGAGGCAGAACGGCTTTTGATTTTGCGAACGCTGGAGTCGACGGGTCAGAACAAGACGCGCGCCGCGGAGATTCTTGGCATCAGCCTGAAGACGCTGCACAACAAGCTGAAGGAATACAGCCATTCGCGCGAAGACCAGCCGGCGTAGGGCTGTTCGCATGGTTCGATCGGTAGCGACGCAATGCGTCTGAAGACAAAACTCGTCATTGCCATTGCCAGCCTGGTTCTCCTCATCTCAGGGTTGGTTTCGCTCGTGTATGTCACGCAGCTGCTGGATGCGGCGGTGAAGCAAACCTACGAGACCAACAAGATGGTCGCGAACCAGGTTCGATTTGCGTTGCAGCAAGCGCTCGAGACGGGCCTGAAGGATCAAACAGTCGATCCGAACAATCCCGCGGAACTGCGCAACCTTGAAGCGCAGGCGATTCACGACAGCGCCACTCTCAAGGCGATGATCGATTCGGTCAACCTTTATTCGTTGACCGTCTATGACATCAACATCGGCGACGCCCAGTCGAAGATACTGCTGAGTACGAATCCCGAGAACGTCGACAAGCCTCTCCCGGTTCGCTCCGACTACAAGCAATTATTGAATGCGGACGCCCTTGAACTGTATCGACTCGTGTTTGGACCGCCGAGGGTATTCGATGTCGTGGTGCCGCTGGATCGAAATGGCGAGCCGTTCGCCACGGTCCACGTAGGAGCGCGCACGACGCTTCTGCGCGAGGCGTATTCTCCCTGGCTTCGCGAGACTTTGACTTTGACCGGGTTTGCGTTGGGAAGTGCATTGCTCGCAGCTCTGCTCTTGAGCAATCTGGCGCTGCGGCCGATGGAAGAGATCAGCATGCAGCTGGATTACTGGACCGCCGCCGGCGAGGTGACGGATGACGCGGATGCGGTCCCGAAGCGAGATACGGCGGAGCGTGTCTCCACAAAGATTGAACAGATTGGGCAGCGCATGCGCAATGTGGAGGAAGTCTTCTCCGCGTTGAAAGAGAATCTCGATCAGATTCTCGGCAACCTGCAGGATGGAATCCTGTTGTTTACCGGGGGTGGGCGTGCCGTGCTCGTTTCCGAAGCTGCCCGCCGGTTCCTGCACGTCGAGAGCGGGCCCATTCTGGGCTTACACGCGCAAGAGATTTTCGATAAATCGACGGTCCTGGGCCGAACCCTGCGGGAAGCGTTCGATTCCGGGTCGACCCTGGAGAAAGAAGAGATTCGCACCGAAACCGGGCACCGGATTCAGGCGTCCCTTGATTACATTTACGACGAAGAAACGCGCAAGGATCTCGGCGCATTGGTCACTTTGCACGATCTGGAATCGGTGGAAGCGATCGAGTCCGAGCTGGAGCTGTCGCGGCGCATGGCTGCCATCGGGAGGCTGACATCCGGTGTGGGCCATGAGGTGAAAAATCCCATTAACGCGATCGTCGTGCACCTGGAATTGCTCAAGAACAAACTGGGGGATGGAAACACGCAGGCAGCCCGTCATCTCGAGGTGATTGACGCTGAAATCCATCGTTTGGACCGCGTTGTCCAGACCCTGGTCGACTTCTCAAGGCCGGTGGAACTCCAACTAAAAGAACAAGATCTGAGACAGCCAATTGGGGACGTGCTGGTCTTGTCCAGGGATGAACTATCGACCCGCAACGTAACGCTCGATGGCTCTCTGCCGTCTAACCCAGTAATCGCGAATGTGGACGCCGATTTGCTGAAACAGGCGGTCATCAACGTAATCCAGAATGGGGCACAGGCCATGCCGGAGGGGGGCAGGCTGCGAGTGGTTTTAGAAGAAGACAAGAAAAATGCGGTTTTGCGCATCGCCGATGAGGGGACGGGGATATCGGAGGAAATCCGGGACAAGATCTTCGACCTCTACTTCACCACCAAAAGCGAGGGCAGCGGAATCGGCCTGGCGATGACCTATCGCATTCTTCAGTTGCATCATGGCAGCGTCGAAGTACAATCGAATGTAAGCCGTGGTACGGAGTTCGTTTTACGGATTCCGCTCGCCGCCACGGAATGGGGACGCCGGCATCTCCTTCCGGCGGATATGGGACATTCGGAAGGGAACGTGGGATGAGAACGCCTGCAAAGTGCGTAGCATTGCTGCTGCCATTCATACTGACAGCATGCGTGCACAAGAACGACCAGGCGCAGAATAGGCCGCTGGCTCCCCCGATTGTGGACAAGCCGACGACCATGCCGGCTCCCACACCTACCCCGTTGCCTCCTTCTGCAGCCACGGTGCCGCCGGCTCCCACAGCGCAGATTACGCCACCTGCCCAGCCCGCGCAAAAGCCGGCAAAGAAACCCGCTCACCATACGAAAACGGACACAAAGAATACCGAGCAAGCATCGAATGCTGCAGGCGGGACGGCCGAGGTAAGTGCGATCGGTCAGCTTTCTCCGGGCGATCCCTCCGCCCTGCGCGAGCAGACCGTAGAATCGATCACGTCGACCGAACATGGGCTGAAGGAAATCAATCGCCAGCTCAGCGATCCGGAACAGAAGACTGTGGCCCAGATCAAGGAGTTCCTGAAGCAGGCGCGCACCGCGTTGGGCTCAGGGGACGTGGATGGCGCGCATACTCTCGCCGTAAAAGCGAAGGTTCTGTTTGGCGAGATCAGCCAGTAAGAGCGGCCGCATCTTGCGTTCGAGCCTACTCGGGATTGCTCAAATCGTAACTCCCCTTTTGACGGTGATCCAAGTACTACTCTCAAAATGCTTCATCGTGGCAATCCTCTTTGCGACGAGTCACTTTTTGCGGGCTTCAATTTCCCGAAACGAGTTTTGAGAGCGTGGCCTGCGTTACCAATGATTTCTTGACGAAGCTGGAAAGACCGGGGAAGATTGAGGCCCCTTAGTGTACCCGGAGGTTCCATGCCCCAAGCAAGCTTCAAGAAGTGCCTGCTCTTCTGTTGTGTCGTTTTGTTTGCAAGTTCTTCACAAAACGCCACCGCTTCCACCCTTTGCGTAAATCCGGCCGGCTCCGGCGGATGTTACAAAACAATCAGTCTCGCCGTCAGCCATGCCGCTGCCTATGACGTGATCAACGTTTGGCCGGGCGTCTACAAGGAAGATGTCATCATTGGAATTCCCCTTTCCCTGATCGGTTCGGGCGTCGGACACTCCATAATTGACGCAACCGGCCTGGGTAACGGCATCTTTGTCAATGGATTTGACAACCCTGGTCTCAGTCACGTGACGATTGCAGGATTCACCATTAAGGGCGCTCAATGGGAAGGCGTCCTCGTCGTAAGTGCTTCAGACGTTACGATCCGCGACAACAAGATCGCGAACAATACCGAGGCCCCGACCGTCTTTACAGGCAATCCGACAGGTTGTTCGGGCCAGCCATCGTTCGAGTTGGACGAGACTGGCGACTGTGGCGGAGGATTACATCTGATGGGCGTCTGGGACTCGATCGTTTCAGGAAACACGATCACCCAAAATGACGATGGAATTCTTGTCACCGATGAGTCAGCAGCAAGCCACGATATTCTCATCACTCAAAACATAGTCAACAACAATCCTGGAGAGTGCGGCATTGTGCTCGCGTCGCATCCGCCTGTGGGTGCAGTCGGATCTACGCATCATGGCGTCTTTCACATTACGGTCGACGACAACGACATCGAGAACAATGGCGTGCAGGTAGGAGGCGCAGGAGTTGGCATTTTCTCTGATGGCATCGGCCAGGGCCGCTCCTCCCAACACGTCATTAGCCATAACAGGCTCATTGGCAATGGAATCGGCGGTGTCGCCCTGCATACCCATGTGGGACCAAATTTCGGTTTGCCGGCAGACAACATGGATGGAAACATAATCGTCAGCAACTACATAGCGAAGAACCTCGCAGACGTGGATGACACGGCGACAGGCGGACGGGTCGGTATCAACATCAACAGCGGCGCCGGCGGTTCACCGGTGAACGGCACGATCATTTCTCACAATGTCATCACCGACGAGGACATCGATGTTGCCGTCAACACGCCGGCCTGGGTCAATATACATCTGAACGATCTGCGCGGAGGAAAGGCGGGCGTGGCTAACGTCTGCACCCTTGACGACCCAAGTTGCAAAGGCGGCAGTGATGCAACCGAAAACTACTGGGGATGCCCCAAGGGACCAACTGCAAGCGGATGCTCGACCACCACCGGCCCAAATATACTGTTCACTCCGTGGTTGAGCCAGTCCTCTTCAGACGACGATCACGATCAGCAATAGATTCGATTGCGTAAACAGAAAGGCCTGCCTCGATCAACGGCAGGCCTTTTTGTTTCATCGGTGGGTCTAGCGGCGTCAGCGGCTGAGACGCAAAACCCTTAGCGAACGTGATCGACGTCGTTTCTGTAATTGTGCGTGATTTGCTCATCATCTTTGGGTTCTGGTTGAGTGGTGGGCAACTCTGAAGTTCCCCCTTCGTCAACTCTCCCAAACAAGCAGGCAGTCGACGGGGGCAGGGCAAACAGCATTAACCAACTGACGCACCGGTCTCATCCCGCTGCAACCAACCGGCTCGCTACTGCTCTCCCCAACTGAGCTTGCTGCGCAGCGCCTCGAAGAATCCGCTTTCCTTCATCCGCACAAGATTGACCTTGTTCTCCGAACGATGGCAGCGAATCTCGTCGCCGAGCTGTAGATTCACGGCCTGCTGCCCGTCCACCGTAAGCAGACAATTGGTGGGAACGCCCTCCACCCGCACCGCAAGCGTGGCCTCGCCACGCACGACGATGGGCCGCAGGGTGAGTAAATGAGGACAGATCGGCGTCACCACCAACGCGTTCACATCCGGGGTGAGGATCGGACCATTAGCCGCCAGAGTGTAGGCCGTTGAACCGGTGGGCGTGGAAACGATGACTCCGTCGGCGCGGAAGCGGGCAACGGTTTTCCCATCCAGCTCCACCGAAAAATCGCCCATGCGCGCGATGTCGCCTTTGGAGACGACGACCTCGTTCAATGCTTCATAGGTTGCATATTCTCTTCCTTCGCGCCATAAGCACGCATGCAGCATCGCGCGGGAATCCAGAGTATGGCAGTCATGGCACCATCCTTCGAGGGTCGTATACAGGTCGCTCAGCCGAATCTCGGTCAGGAAACCGAGGAATCCGAGATTCACACCCAGAATTGGGATGCCCGTCGCGGCGAAGATGCGCGCCACGGCGAGCATCGTGCCATCTCCCCCTAGCACGATGACCAGTTTGGGCGCGTAGCCCGGCAGTTCCACGCGATCGACTGAGGGAGCGTCCTGGCAATAGACTCCGCCTTCGCGGTCCAGCAGAGGCTCATAATCGTGGTCGTAGAGCCACGCAACCAACTGGGGAAGGATCCGGGCAAGCTCTTCCCTGTGTGGCTTGCTGACGATGGCGACGCGATTCATGCGGTCTCAGTTTACTGGATGGGGGTGAAACGGATGGACAATGGGCCTCAAGTCTTGGGTGATGCGTCGGGCTTGCGCGCGTAAAGCAGAAATTCCTGGTTGCCTTCTACACCGGTAATCGGCGAAGGGAGAGTGTCAATGACAGTCCAGCCCAAGGCAGTCACGCAGGCAGCGACCTTATCGATCGCCAGTTTGTGCGCAGCTGAATCGCGTACGATGCCGCCCTTGCCGACGTGCTCGCGGCCAGCCTCAAACTGCGGCTTGATGAGGATGACGGCTTCGCTCAGATGGGGCGCAGCGGCAAAGACCGGCGCGAGCAGCAACGTCGCGGAAATAAAAGACACGTCCATCACGAGGAGAGTGAGCACCGGGAAACCCGCTTCGGCGAGAGCAGTGGGCGCCAGGAACCGCGCATTAGTTCGCTCGACCAGCCGCACGCGCGGGTCATTGCGCAGCTTCATCGCGATCTGGCCAAATCCAGTGTCGACTGCGGCCACGTGCGCCGCGCCGTGCTGCAGCAGGCAATCGGTGAATCCGCCCGTGGATGCGCCCACATCGAGGCAAGCCCGCCCTGCGACTTGAATCTGCCAATGATCCAGCGCCGCGGCTAGCTTGACTCCCCCACGGCTCACGTAGGGCATATCGTCGCCAAGCAAACGAATCGATGCATCGGCGGCAACGGCTGTGCCGGATTTGTCTACCTTCTGTTCGTTGACGAGAACGCGGCCCGCGAGGATCATGGCACGCGCCCGCTCGCGGCTGGGAACGAGCCCCCGCTGGACCAGCACGACGTCGACGCGTTCCTTTTTACTGGGGGCTTCCTTCGCCATCACGTCCCACGTTCAGGAAACCGGCCGCTGGACTTGCGCTGACGAGATTCCTTCGACCGATTCTATGCACATCCGGAAGGCGTGTTATGGCAGAGTCTGACACGACGCAAGCGTAGCTTCGGCCGCGGCGCCCGGCAAATAACACGGCTGGCCAGCGCCTGGACGGCGGCTCATCGCATTGCTGTTTCCGGGCGTGCCGTTCTGTGTACTAACGCGGACGTCGACAATGTTGCCTTCCACCAGAATGGTTGTGTCGACAATGTCCTGGTCGGTCCGAATGATGGTGAGATACGGACTATCAGGCGAAGCAACGTAGACCTTGCCATAGAGCGAGTTCGACGTGGAAACCACAGTGCGTGGATGACCAACGACGGTGAGCGTCTTTTCGACTGTATGGCTGGTCAGATTGACGATCGTGACCGTGCCGTCCGCCTGGTTAGACGTGTAGGCTCGGCTGCCATCGGCCAGGACGGTTACGCTCGACGGATTGGTTCCGACGGGAATCGTATAGGTGGTGCCGAAGGTGGGGCTGTCGTTCCCGTACTCGTCCAGACTCACGTCGATCACCGTGATAGTGCCGCCGTCGTAGTTGGAGAGGATCAACTGAGAGGTCGCGGCATTGTATTCGCCATAGACAGGGCCAGCCGTCGCTGTCATGCCCGTGGTTCCGTTCGGCGGCGTGATGCCGGTATTGGTCACGGCAGTCGTCGAAAGCGGAAGCGTGGGGTGGCAGGTGACCAACTGGCCATTCTGGTTGGTGAAGGGCGTGCAGGCGTCGGGAGTGTTGTTCTGGCTGTTGATGACCGTGACAGTGTCGCTGCCCCGATTGAGAACGAAGAGGCGTCTGGTGTCAGGGCTCTGGATGGCATAGACCGGACACGCGCCGAGAGGAATGCGCGCGGACACCGTGAAGCTGGCGGTTTCCAAAGCATCTGCTTCCCCGGTTTGGACCTCCGTGGATGGAGCTGTGTTGCAGGTCATGTCCTGGTAGGAGAGCGCGCTGGCCGTGGGCGTCGCCGTGGTATTCAAGCTGATTGCATAGTTATGCTGCCCAAGAATGGGCGAGCCGACAATCTCAATAGGCGTAGCGGCCACGGGAATAGAAAGCTTGAAGGTTTCAGGGCTGCCTGTGAGAACGTCCGCAACATTTCCATTCAGGTCAGCCACCCAAAGGCCGGCTGTAGGCGAAAACAAACCTACGGACTGGGAGGCCGACGGCAGGGTGGAATAGGTGACAAACTTCTCCTGCAACTGATTTGACACCGGGAAATTGGTCAGAGTTCCGTCGCTGTTGACCGTGTAGCCGGTAGAGCCATTTTCGTCCAGTGTGAAAGCGAGAGGACCTGGACCAATGGGAGCCTGCGCAACGATGGTGTCGCCGGAATAGTCGAGAATGGTGGCAATGCCGGCCGTGGTGGGTGAGGGAGACGAAATGACAACCGCAAAGGATGAAGGCTGCGCGGCCGGACCGGTGGGGTTGATGGGAGTGACGACCGGCCGGTAAGTGCTTCCGCATCCAGAAACGATGGCGGCAACCACGAAGGCTGCCCCTGATTGAATTAACAGCGCACGCGTCCCGCGCAAATTCATGGGAAAAAGACTCATTCAGATCTTTCCTGCTTACTTCGTGATTGTAAATCAGCGAGCTTGGGAATCCGGGGGCAGCGGACCATGGCTCTCATGGGCAAAAGCCCTGGAACAGCTTGGATACATTAGTAGCCGCGCAATCGAGTTTACCAATCAGGCGTGGTTCCCCTTGGGTCTTAGACGCGACGTGGCAGGGGTTGGGTATCGGTGCAGCCCGAGCGATGGCGTGCCGTTCTTTTGGGGGCCCTCGGAGGCGTCCCTGCGCGTTACGGTCGGGCGATCTCGATCAGGCCAGAGTCGGGCCCGTTCCACGCGGCCGCTCCATCGTGCGTGAGATGCTGCGTCGCATCGTCCCAGTGCAAATGCGTCACTGAACCCGCGCCCGTCTCATACGCATAAGTAGTCCCGTCGTCCGAAAAGAGTGTGAAGCTGGCGTCGGCGCCCGGATAAACGCGAACCTTTTCAATGGCCTGTTTTTCATGCGTGCTTTCAACGGGCGCGCCGAGCGGAACGATGGACCCGGCGCGGACGAAAAGAGGGATCGTGTCGATGGGCGCGGCGACTTCGATCGTCTGCCCGCCATGCACTCTTTCATTCGTCCAGTAGTTGTACCAATCCGCCCCGGCCGGGAGATAAACCTTGCGGCTGGTCGCTCCCTGTTCCGTGATCGGAGCAACCAGGAAAGCAGGCCCGAACATGTATTCATCGCGAAGATCCGCAACGTTGGGATCGTTCGGAAAGTCGAGCGGAAGCGCGCGCAGGAAAGGAGCGCCGGTTAGCCATGTCTTGTAGCCGAGTGAGTAGATGTAAGGCATGAGCTGATAGCGGAGCCGCAGGTACTTCTCGAGAATCGGCTCGGCCTGCTTGCCGTAGGACCAGACTTCGTTCTGCGGGCGGCTGCCGTGCGAGCGGAAGTTCGGCTGGAAGGCGCCGTACTCGAACCAGCGCACG
>PLKY01000236.1 GCA_003140785.1 Acidobacteriaceae bacterium
AAATTTCCCTGAGAGCGCCTCCTTCGGTATACACCAAAGGAACCATTCCAGCACCGTGGGCCGGCCCTCGGCGGGTTGCGGCGGCTCTTTAGCCGAGTCGGCTGAAGCAGGCTCGGCTATACAATGGCGCAGGATGAAACCGGCCATCACGGAATCTCGGATCGGAAAGACTGCATGCGTCTCTGCTGGCCTGGGAACCATGACGAGCCGTGGAAGGAATTTGTTTTCCAAATCCAGGGCAATCGCTGTGGCGGCGTTGCTGCTGGCGATTGCCGGCGTTTTGGGATGCCGCCATTCCGGGCCGCCTGTGGAGAGCGACGGCCCCGATTCGCTTGGGCTCACCAGCTCGGACATTCGAGATGGGCAGCAGATTCCTGATAAGTTCACGTGCAACGGCGCGAATATTTCTCCGGCGCTCGGCTGGGGTACACCTCCGGCCGCAACCAAAAGCTTCGCACTGATTCTCAATGACCGCGACGCGCCGATGGGTTCTTTTGTGCACTGGGTGATCTTCGATTTGCCGGTAACGACCTCGGCTCTCGATGGATCGGTGCCGGCCGTCGGTCAGCTTGCCAATGGCGCGCGCCAGGGCCGCAACGACTTTGACAATTTCGGGTATGGCGGTCCGTGCCCCGACCACTCCGAGCATCATTACGTGTTCATGTTGTTTGCGCTGGATACAAAGCTGAATCTGTCCGCGGGCGCAACGCGCACACAATTGGACGACGCCATGAAAGGCCACGTGCTTGCGCGTGGCAAGTTCGAAGCCAGATTCCATCGCTAGTCGTGCGCGTCCATTTTGTTCACGAAGCGCTCAGCTCAGCGCCCTTGGCTTCGTGCCCCACCGAAGCGAGCGCCGCCAACGTCAGCGCCACAAGCACCACCGTAATCGCCAGCACCGGAGGATACGTGCCCCATCGCTCCGCCACCAGCGCCTGCGCCCTGCCATTCCACGAAGTGACCAGTCCGCCTAGCTGATAGGCTAGTCCCGGCGCGGTGGCCCGCACCGGCGCAGGAGACAGCTCCGTGAGATACGCCGGAACCACGCCCCAGGCTCCCTGCACCATGAACTGCATCACGACAGCGCCGATTCCCAACGTGATGGCATTGTGCCCGTACGCATAAAGCGGAATCACGGGAATCGCCAGCAGCGCCGCAGTCACGATAGCACGCTTGCGGCCCCATCTTTCCGAGAGCTCCCCAAACACATAACCGCCCGCGATGGAGCCGAGACCATACAGGACGCCAATCAACCCCACCGTCTGGGGAGAGAGCTTCATCTGCACAGTCAGGAATGTTGGATACACATCCTGCGTGCCGTGCGAGAAGCTCATGAACGCTGTCATCAACAAAACAAGAAACAGGAACGTCGGAAGGAATTTGAGGATCTGCGCAGGCAGAGCGGGCGCCTGCCGGCGATTGGCGCGGTTCCCAGCTCCTGCCAGCCAAACCGGCGATTCATCGACGCGCGTTTGCACGTAGAGCACAAGCAGAGCAGGACTGGCGCCGACCATGAACAGTCCCCTCCATCCGATCAGCGGGAAGAGGAGCGCAAACGCGGCAGACGCCAGGATTGAACCCAGCGCATAGCCCTCCTGCAGGATGCCGGAGAATGCGCCGCGGCCCTCCTTGGGCAGCGATTCAAAGGCCAAGGCCGCTCCCACGCCCCATTCCCCACCCATCGCAATCCCGAAGAGAGCACGCAGCACCAGGAGCACGCTCATCGACGGCGCAAAAGCGCACGCTAGCTCAATCACCGAGAAGCTGAGAATGTTGAAGACCAGCACGGGCCGGCGGCCATATCTGTCCGCCAACATGCCGAAAACCAAGGCGCCTACCGGCCTGAAGGCCTGAGTGAGAAAGACCGCGCCCAGCACATCGGAGGGCTTCGTGCCGAAGTCCGTCGCGATGGCCTTGACACAAAAAATCAGAAGAAAGAAATCCAGGCTGTCGAGCGTCCATCCCAGAAAAGAGGCCACAAACGCGTTGCGTTGCGAGCGGCTCAGATTTTGGAAGTCGCGGACGAAAGACATGATCGGGAGCATAGCAGACGCTTCCCTGCGCTATGCCATGACTCCGCATTGCCGGTTCATGCGCCGCAGTCCCCTTCCTGGTATCCCCTCGATATTTGTTGCAACGAATACTCTGCCTGAAGCGTCTCATTTGCAGGCACTCTGCGTGTCCTCGGGCACGATACAGCTCTTCCCCTCGCGCGCATAACCATTCCCGGCTCGGTCCCAATGGACCAGGCCAAAAACCTACAGCGGCCCAACGGCCCCCTATCCAAAGGACGTGATCGATGAAGCGATTGGCATTACTGACTGGCATTCTGACGCTCGCCGGCCCTCTGGCCCTGGCGCAAACTTCCACTTGGGTGCCCGACAAGGCACACAGCGAGGTCGACTTTTCCATTCTGCACATGAGCTTGTCGCGTGTGAACGGCCGCTTCGGCAATATCGGCGGCGCCATCACCTGGGACGAAGGCGACATCACAAAGTCCACCGTGAATGTCACCATCGACGTCACCTCAATTGACACCGGTGTGAGCGGAAGAGACAACGACCTCAAAAGCGCGAACGTCTTCGACGCTGCGCAGTTCCCCACCGCGACCTTCGTCAGCACCAGCGTCGCGAAAAACGGCAGCGGTCTCACAGTGAACGGCAATCTGACTCTTCATGGAGTTACGAAGCCAGCGACACTTGCAGTGGAGGGTCCAACGGGTCCGGTTCCGGGCATGGACCATAAGCCGCATGCCGGATTCTCAGCGACCACGACCATTACCCGGACCGCGTTCGGCATCGCGCCGAAGTATCCGGCAGCGATGATCGGCGATGACGTAAAGCTCACCATCGAACTGGATGTAGCCAAGCAATAACGCACCGCATGCGGACAAGAAGGCTGCTTACGCCGTCTTCAGTCCGCATCGTCAAAATCAATCATGATTGGGAGACGAGCAATGGCGGCTCTGAAGCATGAAATCGCGCAGGAACGTCCTTTCTCAGGTCCCGCGGAAGAGGCGCTTCTGAACTTGATGCGGACTGCCGATTGTCTCCAGCGGGAGTTTCAGCGCGTGAGCCGCGAGTGGGGCGTGACCAGCACGCAATATAACGTGCTGCGCATCCTGCGCGGCTCACATCCGCGCGGCCTCACCTGCTCCGCTATCGGCGACAGGATGATTACCGCCGAGCCGGATATTACCCGGTTGCTCGCGCGGCTCAAAGCTCTCAAGCTGATTCGCCAGCAGCGCGACCGTCAAGATCGGCGTGTGGTGTGGACGCAAATCTCCGAAGCTGGACTCGAGTTATTACGCCAGATGGATCCGACAGTTCGGCGCACTCCCCAAAAGCTGCTCGGCCATCTGTCGGAGCGCGATTTGGCGGATCTGACTCGCTTGCTGGAGCTGGCACGCAAACCTTGCGCGGATGGGCAGAACGGGGTAAGTTGCGATGGCAATCCCGCGGCTGAATTCGAAGGATGTGAAGGAACGCGGCCCGCAGGACCGACGTCGAGTTGATGCTCTCGAACCTAAGCTGGGAAGATTGAACTTCGGAATCGAAGCTCGGAATTAAACCTCGAAAATCCAGGCTCGGAACCCTGGCCTCGACCTAACAACCAGTTAGATTCCTACCGGCTCACGATCTTCTTCGCCACAGTCTCTTCGTCTACGTCGGCCTGAATAATTTTATTGTGCAGGCAATAGAGCGCTAACTCGAGCCGGTCCGATACACCTAACTTGTCGTAGATCTTTCTAAGATAATTCTTGATGACCTGCTCAGTCGTTCCCAGTTGAAAGGCAATTTCCTTGTTTCGCTTACCCTGCGTGATGCAGGTAATAATCGCCATTTCCTTGGGGGACAACCGTGGCTGGCTCCGCGGACTTACCAGCGCGGCCGCCTGTGATCGATACGCATCAATAACCCAATTTACGGATTGATTGTCGATCCAGGTTTCGCCGGCGGCAATTCTCCGCACGCAGCGCACCAGCAGGTCCGGCGAGATGGAACGGGAGATGATTCCCCGAACACCCCGGCGGTAGAGTTCCACCGTCTGATTCTCGTCGGCAGAAATGGCTTGCACAATGAGCTTCACATCCGGCGCTACGCGCAAAAGATCCGGGATGGCGCTGGTCGTGCCAACGAGCAGGCCGCCTTCCAGGAGCACAACGTCGGTGGGATAGCGCTCGATTGCAGAGCGTAGATTGTCAAAAGAGTCCGCCTGCGCAACGACGCGAAGATCGTCTTCCAGCGCAAAGATCTTTCGGATTCCAACTCGATATATAGCCTGAGAGTCCGCAAGAATAATACGGATCGCACCTGGTCTTGCCGGTCCGTCAACTACTTCGCCTTCAGGAGTTTCGTCCAAGAATTCCATAAATAGGCTGCAAACCGCCAGCGTATTACCTCACCGCTCCGCAAACCGGTAATCGTCGATGGTTGCAGCAGCCTGGTACTGGCCCTGGCTCAAAAAGCAGCGTACCACACGACCATGGCACCGAACCATGACATCGGCCGGCGCGCCTAGCACATCTCCAGGCATTCGAATTGAAAAGTCGATGCCCTGCCCAACTTCAAGCGGGTCATGCAGCTCAAGCAGCACGCCGCTTGCCGAAACATTCCGCGTGAGAGCCTTGGACTCCTCCTGGTCGGAAGAAAGGAACGCCTGGAGCGAGAGTGGAAAACGGACCGCACAACGGACTTCTTTCTTCGAAGCGGCCGCGTGTGAGTGGTCATCCTTGTGTGCGTAATTCATTTTTGGGTGTCCTTCATGCTGCTTCCCAGAGTTATCGCTTTTCACAACCTAAACGACACTTTAACTTAAATTTCAGATTAAACGTAGGGCACGAAAGTTTTTCGGTAGGTAATTGATTATGTACCATGCCGTCTGGGACTTGCAGATTGCCTAAGTCTCCCTGAACCGTAGCGGAGCTACTTTCGGGGAAAGAAGGCCGCCGAAGCACCCACCCACGCCTGATTTCTATTGTGATCCACACCCATCATTTTTCCCCGCCCGAGGCGAATGAGAGAGAGAGCAGGGGTCAATTTCCCGCCGTCCGGCCACATATAAAGGATCCGGAACTCGGCCTGGGTCAGCCCGTGCGGCGTGTCGATCGTCGGCACAAAACTCATCCGCTGCTGCAACAAGTAACCTGAACGCTCCGCGGCAGGAATTGCCTCAAGCTGAGACTGCGTCGGATCGAACTGGATACCTTTGCCCGCAAAACTGAAGAGAGGCTTGAGCAGCAGGTCGTTATAGACGGTGTCTGGGCCGGTGGTTGTCGGAAGCAACACCCTGTCGGCAGCGAGTTTCGCCCGGCCCGGACCTTCAAGAAACTCGTCGACGAAGACGGCAGGAGGGACCACTGCGCTGGGTGCGCCCGGGCCCAACAGCCACGGCACGGAAAACTTGCTGATCAGGAAATACCAGTTCGGATGGCCAGCCCACTCTACGTCCCATGGATGCGTCAGATCAAAGGGCAAACGAACGCCGCGTCCGATCAGCTCATCGGCAATTGCCCGGTTATAGATACGTTGGATCGGCACTAACCGGCCATTCGCGTTTCGAAAATGCAGTTTGTTGCCTACAGCCTTCAGTTCGGTGATATCAACGATTGCAATGCCGAGACGCTTCGCCGTGCTGGTAAAGTCAGGCAGAGTTTTCTGATGCAACGGATCAACCTCTGTGAGCACCACGTTCTCTGGATCATGACCAGCCAGGACGGTTCGTGCCAAAAGATCCCAATAACTTGCTTCATTGAGCCCGCCAAGGAGGGTACCCAGCGTGTCCGGCAGGCCATAAATCTGCCGATAAGTCGAACAAAGCAGGGCCTGGTACCCAAACACCGACGGGAATGCCTGGATTTCAACCAATCTGGGAACAAGTTCGTCCCCTTCGTCGCGTACCAGGGCAAAATCGGCGGTAAGAAAATGCGGATGCGGCGTCTCGTTCGCCACGCAGTAGCCCTGCGGAATGGCTTGCCGCGCCGCTGAAAGATAGTTCGCGTCGGCAATCAAGCGAAATGCAAGTGCCGCGCCTTCGTCCGCCATCCGCTGCAAGAGCGACTCGGGCACAAAAACGGGCGTTTCGGAGACGCGAAACTCCACTTTCGCAGCGCACTGTTCATTGAGAAGCTCACGAAGCGCAGCGTACTTTTCGTCGGAGTAATTCCGATTGAAGCGGGTTCGCAGCTCAGGAATCACACGGATCCCCTTTCTAGGGCGCGGCTGTTCACCAATAAAGATAACGCCCGCTGCGATGTCGGATTCTAAGCTTGGTCCGAATCGAGTTGCGGGAAGCTTTTTCCAACCAGCGAAAGCTATATGCCACAGCAGGCTGGCGCAGAGGAGTTACTGAGGAAACCTTCGAAAGCGCCGTGCCTTGAGCATTCGGCCTGCCAACTTCGAGCCTGGCCGTAGAGTGTGACTCCTTTGTAAATACTGGATGCACCTAATCTAGGTCGAATTGTCTCGACTTTGGACCAATCTTGTCCCGATTTTCAATCTTTGGCTTTTATCTGAATTTGTCTATATCTATTCTGTTTTCTTCAGTTTTTTCCGATATTTTTTGGACGAAGAGTCCCCCATCGGTCCTATCGGCAAAAAAGAATTTATGATTCCGGTACTTTTGTTGTAGATTTCGTGCACCTTTTAGGTTAGTCTTTTCCCTGCGTGCCCCTCTCTCCGCACGCAAGGAGTCTAACTTCATGCAATTGAGTACGTTGAAAGTATCAGCTGTAGTTCTTGGTGCTATCTTTGCCCTTTCTGCGGTCAAGGCCAGCGCTATCCCAATGGGTCCCTTGCCCGGTGGTCATGGCATGATCCCGATGGGTCCCTTGCCCGGTGGTCATGGCATGATCCCGATGGGTCCCTTGCCTGGTGGCGGCGGACACAAACTGGTGAGCTCGATCCCGATGGGTCCCTTGCCTGGTGGCCATGGGGTGGTGAGCGCTATCCCAATGGGTCCCCTGCCTGGGGGCGGCGGACACCAAGCACGGGCGTAACATCGGAGCATAAGAACCGGTGCCAAATAGCTGTTAAACTCAGTTCATCGCATCGATCCGTTCAGACAGGATGTCGGTGATGAGTCTGGACAATACGATTTGGCTGGCCGGCATTGTGACAGAAGCAGTCGTAGTAGGCCTGCTCGCCTATAGACGTGCTTGGCGTCTTCTGCCGGTTTTTTGCGTTTATTGCGTCTGGGACGTACTAAGTAATGTAGAAGGCTTCGCCAGCTCTCATTTCTTCAAGCTGAGTTATTCCAACTACATCGTCACCTACCTTATTCAGACCGTGATCGACTCGGCATTGCAGTTCTGTGTCCTGGTCGAACTGGCATGGTCTGTTCTGCGGCCGGTGCGCAATTCTCTGCCACGGTTTACCTTTGTCGCGCTTGCCGCTCTCATCCTTGCGGTGGGAGCTGCCATTTGGCCGTTCGCATCTTTGGCGGGCATAGCCCAGGAGCCCGCAAGAGTGCAGCTTGTCGTCCATCTCCAACAAACAACATCGATTCTCCGCATTCTCCTGTTCCTCGGAATGGCAGGATGCAGTCAGTTGCTCTCCATCGGCTGGCGCGATCGCGAACTGCAGGTCGCCACGGGACTCGGCGTCTACTCGCTCGTCAGCGTCGGCGTCACTATGATGCAGGCGCATCAATCCACGTTTGCGCAGTACGCTCACCTCAATCAAATCGTCGTCGGAAGCTTCCTTTGCTCCCTGCTCTACTGGGTTTTCAGCTTCGCGCAAAAAGAAGCCGAGCGCCGCGAATTCACCCCACAAATGCAAAACTTGTTGCTGGCCGTCGCGGGTGTCGCGCGCGCGGAGCGGACAGCCCTTGCAGCAAGCTCACGGACCGGAACCGAACAGCGCAACAAGCAGTAACTTACTGTTTCCGCCGCCCCGGTGTACATCGAAGGAAGCAGCCTTGTCGAGAGTGCTAAATCGGCATGCTTCACATCCAATCTAAATCATTTTAAATCTTATATTTGAAGACAGTAAGCAAGCCGCGAATCCTCACCGAAAAGTATCATTGACCCCGGCACGAGGTTACTTTAAGTTACTCATGTGTAAAGATTCTGTGAGTACTGATCGGAGAAATATACGTGGAATTCGAATGCATTATTTTTCAACAGGCATCGTTTTCTGCTAAGAATAGTAGATCAGTTCACAGAACGCCGGGGGTGGCCTTCGAAGAAAGGCCTCCAGCAGTCCGGTTTGAGGACGGCAGATGATTTTTCCTCTGATTCAAATCGCCACTCTCACGATTGTGGCTCTTTACCTTGGTCGCTGGCGGGAAAGCGTACGCCGGCGGAATACTCAATCTTGGGATTCGCTCCTTGTGCGGCTGCGGCCTGACTGGAGTGCCCGGGAGTTGAGTGACCACTTCCTTTGGAAGGAAGGGGTAAACGCCACACCAGAAGAAACCTGGAAGCGCATTCAAGGCGCGCACGGGTTGTGGGCCATGTACCAGAACTCCCGCGTCATGCTGGAAATGGCAGACTATGCCTTCCGCCACTGCGAGTCGGTCAATCGCGAATTGATTGAGACGCTGCGCAGCGATGCCATGCAGATTCGTGTATGCGTCCTGATGGCGCTCGCACAATATGCATGCACCCAGGCCAGCGAAGGTGTCCGCGTCAATGCGTTCCGCGCCGCGTCGATGTATACCGGCATGGCAGCGCGTATGACCCAACTGCTTCAGGAAAACGCGGCGATTGTGGTTCCCGACTTTGTCGCGGCGATGTAAATCACGATCTTCGGCTTCCCGCTTCGCAAAAAACCCCGGCTTTGGCCGGGGTTTTTACTTGGTTGAGATTCCCAAAAATCACGCCACGTTGGTTTCCAGGAAGCCATTGATCTGTTTGTATTCGGCTTCGCTGAGGCGGAAGGTCAGTGCCGGCGCCAGGCCATCAACTTGCTCCGCGCTGCGGCCGCCTACGATGGCGGCAGTGATCGCGGGATTATGAAGTGTCCAGGCGACAGCTACTACGCCGGGTGCTACGCCATGCTGGTTGCCGATTGCCCGCAGAAGCTCGACCAGCTTGAGGTTGCGGCTCAGGCGCGGCTCGTTGAATTCCGGTGCGCGCTTTCTCCAGTCGTCGGCGGCGAGTTGCGCGACGCGCTCTGCGGTCATCTTGCCAGTGAGAAGGCCGGAGACCATGGGTGAATAGTTGATGACGCCGATGTTGTTGGCTTGCGCGAAGGGCAGGATCTCCTGCTCGATGGCGCGGCGGAGCATGGAGTAAGGTGGCTGCAGGCTGGTAATGGGAGCGATCTTCTGCGCGCGCTTCATCTGGTCGACTGAGAAATTAGAGACGCCGATCCAGCGGATCTTGCCCTGCTTCTGGAAGCGCGCTAGAGCTTCCCAGCCTTCCTCGATCTCGGCATCGGGTTTGGGCCAGTGAATCTGGTAGAGATCGATGGTGTCGCGGCCGAGGCGGCGCAGCGAATTGTCCAGTTCTTCCTGCAACGACGCGGCTTTCAGCGATTGATAGATGGAGCGGTCCGCGTGCCAGCGCATGGAGCTCTTGGTGAAGACGTACGGCTTGTGGCTCGTCGTCTTCAGTGCGCGCGCGACCATCTCTTCCGAGTGGCCGAGGCCGTAGATGGCGGCCGTGTCGATCCAGTTGACGCCGAGGTCGAGGGCGCGGTGAATGGCAGCGATGGATTCGTTGTCGTCTTGCGGACCCCAGGCGAATTCCCAGTTGCCGCCGCCGATGGCCCATGCGCCAAAGCCGATGGCTGTGAGTTTGAGATCGGAGTTGCCCAGTGTGCGGAGTTGCGAAGGGGAAGAAACAGTCGTTGTCATAACACTAGTTTGGATGAGTTCGGAAGCGGCTGGTTGCACGAATCGCAGGTTCTAGTGCACTCGAGGACTGGATGCTGAGATTGTTCTGCGCCTCCAGAATTGTTCCCCGTGGAAGGACTAGTCGTCCAGACAATGGCTTCGCGCGGCGGTGCGGTGTTCTGCGCCTCCAGAATTGTTCCACGTGGAACAATTGTATTGGCCATCACTGCTGTTCATGCGGGTTTGCGAAGTATATGGACTTGCTGTGCAGGCGATGAGCGGCTTGCGTATGTTCGCAGTAGGATATGTACGAAACTTGAGAGGCTGATTTTGAGGAGAACTGGACAAGTCCTGGCAATCGCCGTGGTCCTGCTAATCGTCGGACTCATTCTTGGGGGATGCGGCGGCACGTGGGTCGACGACCAGGACAATTTCAAGCGGATATTCGGCTTCGACAAACCCTTTGATGTTGAGGTCCGGCACAGCTATTACTGGAAATCTCCCCACTGGAGCACGGAGTACCGGTACTACATCGCACTGCGCGGCTCTATTAAATTTGCGAGCGGACTCACAACTCCGCAGGTGATGATCCCGGCTGTTCCTGACACGAGTGCGCTCGCCGTGTGCGGCAGTGATCCTCCTCGCTGGTTTCTCTCTAAACCTCTCAGTCATTACGCCATGTGGACGCCGAAGAATTCAGGCAAATATCGCGTTTTCCGAGACGAGGACGATGGCACCCTCTACGTATGCGATGAGCAACTCTGAGGGGACTGGCCCTCCAGGCAGACGCTGCGCGTAGCATGCGCACGCTCGGTCACACGCCAGCCAGCACATAGGTAACCTGCGGCCGGTTCCTTTACGGGCAGCGTACAAGCGCCAAAGTTGCGGGGCTTTGCAACTTCTACGGGAGAGCGAACGCTCTGCAGCCGGGCTAAGATCGATTCATTCTTCGGAGCAGTCCAGCCGGATCGACTGCTCTTTGAGGTGAGGTGTTCCATGCGCTCTGCCAGTGAAATGAGTTTGAAAGGTCGAATCACCCAGATGCTCTGGGTAGGAAATGCCATCATTTGCGCCTTCGTGGCGCTGCAAGGCGCACTGCTGTACTTCGGGGTCTTCCGCTTCGACGGGCAACTGTCCGAGCTGAGCATGCGCGCGGGCGCACTGCTCGGAGCAACAAGCGCGACGCTCACCGCCCTTTCGTTGCGGAAAGCCCGCTCGCTCTCCGCGACGCGGGGCTAGTCGTCCAGACAATCGCTTCGCGTGGAATCAAACCCTCGTCGCCCTGAGAAGCTGAAGGTCCTGCTGTTGTCTTTAGGTTAAGCGACGCAGCATTTTCGTAAGGTCTTCTAAGCCGGGGTCCTCGGGGAGTTCGGCCGTCTGTTTCGAGAATTGTTCAGATTGAGCGGCAAGAAAAGCCGAGGGGTCGCCATAGAACCCTCCGCCCGGGTGGTGACGTGCTTGATGTGCCAGTGCCTCGATGATCTTCTGTCTATCGGCACCGCTGACTGCCCCAATCAATGCCTTCGCGAAGTCTGTGTGTGTAAACGCCAGATGAGGAATAGCCTTCTCGATGAGCTGGGCAACGTTTTCTATACCCACATCGTCGCAGTTCGAAGCTGTTCTGATGATGAGATCAAGCGTCTGCTGATCGTAGCCCCCCACAGTCCAGAACAGTTCGGCATAATCGCGGACGGGACTCTTCGCTCGTACAAGAAGCTCAATGCATTTTGCCGCGAGTTCTAGACGCTTTTCGGCGCGGACTGCCTCGAACGAAACGCCGAGATGGACAAATCCAAACGTGTGAAACGAGTAATTGCTATGAAGCCTGGCCGTTTCCGCGACCCTGATCCTGTTTAGAAGAAGCTCAAAGGTCTCGTCAGGAAACAAAGAAACAAACTTGATTAAAAAGCGAGGAATTGCCTGTTGTTGAGAATCCCAATCCTTCACAGGTAGGAATTGAGATGCCAGCGCCGCTGCTTGAGCGCTGTTGAGGAGGGTCAGCGGGACACCGTAAGGTCCAAAAGCATCCGCCAGTTCCGAAGCTACTTGAGGGTCACCACCCGCGTCGATTGCAATGGCTGCGTCAAGCAGTTGTGTCTGTAAGTTCGCGAACTTCCCCATATACGCAATTGCGCCTAGCGCACCTTGCTTAACAACTGGATCGTGAAAGCCGCCATACGCTTTGATGAGTGCAACATCCTCCCCTACGGCATCCTCAAAGACGCGAAGAGCAAACGCGGCTGCACGAATGGGTGTCCTGGAACCTAAGTTGAGAAACCCCCACGCCTTCTGACGGAAGAGCACCGGCTGGCCTGCGCGCATCGCATACAGAACACCCGAAAGATGGTTAACCAATCGCTCCACCTCAGGGTGACCCACAAGCGAGTCGGCCATTTCGGACAAGAACTCTGGATCATCTAGGAATGCTCGCATGTAGAGATTGAAGCCGCTGACCTTTACGCGGCCGTTCATACACGAGAGAAGCTGGTGCATTACGAAACTCACCCTGCGAGTCGAATCTGACTCCAACCGCTNNTGATGGGACGCTCCCAGTCAATTGAGTTGAGGTCACGGCTCAGGATCGGAAGATCGCCCTGACCGGTACAAATCGCGTCGACAACACGTACTGCGTCATCTACTTCGAATTTTTCAAGTTCTGCCTTTGAAGCTTCTTGAATCTGCTCCGGACAATTAATTGCGGTACCAGAGCGAACCGCGTCATAAATCTGTGCTCTCAGAATGGTACTTGCAGGCGCGACGAAACGGGCAACCAAGATGTTGAGGCAGCGGGAACGCTCTCGGTTCTGCCACACTATTTCCTCATTCGAGGTGACGCGGGTACCACGATTGAGAAAGTTGTGCAGCAGTCGCTCCATTAGCTCCACGGCTCGATATGCCTGCGATCCATCGGACTGCACCGCGGTCTCTAAATAATCAAGCGCGTTTTCTCGCACAGGACCCACCACCTCATAATTGAGGCCGAATGAGCCGAAAGAAATAGTGTTCTCGTCCTCCCATGAGTTGATCTCGCCCTCCCTTTCGAGAATCTCACCTATCACTACGAAAGGATTGAATTCACCATCGAAGGCATCGCTCCTTTTCGCGAGCCGGATCGCCTGAAGGAGCATGGCAAAATTTAGCCATACATTTTTGAAGAGCTGCCATGAGGACAGCCGTTTGATTACGGCCTTTGCACTGTTCGAATCGGAATCCCGGATGCTATCTCGCCGCGACAGTTCCCACAGTGTGTCAACTGATTCTCGGAGCCAGCTTGGGTGGTGTGCAGTGGCTTCAAGAAGACTTGGAAGAACAGAGAGAACATAATCTTGTCCGCTGCGAGTCCCCGTTAGTCCATGAGCGTCGTCTACAACCACAGGGCGATCGATCGCAGTACGAATCAGCGCGATGACCTCACTTGGCTGGTAGATTGCAGCACTTGAGAGTTCGGTGAGGATGCGATGGCGCAGGTATTCATCCCCTGCGTCAAACCGTTTGTGAATGTCCGCCCAAATGGCGTCAAGAAGACCCAAGCCCGTCTCGCCCTGACGACCCACTCTCCAGTCAAGCTCGGCGAGATTGCGCATTAGGTTCTTCAAAGAGTGGGCACCGAATTGGTCGTACACCCGGTCCGCGTAGTGAGTGGTGCAATTGTTGCCGCTGAGGCAACGTTGCTCCAAGATGAAATCGCCGAGAACGTCAGGCACTATCCGAACGGGTTTCGGCCTAGTCGTAAGGACCCCGTGTTTCGAAAGTGCGTCAATCGTGCTTAGAACTTCGTCAAGCGGCCTTTCGAAGAATCCCTCCGCGCATTTCTGGAACTCCGGGCTTTGAGCGTCAACTGGGCCAAGCGCCGCCACAAGGTGCAAGAGGTCAAGAGCGGGATCTATGGCAAATTCGGGACCCTGAAGGTTCAGCTCTTCAAGGAAGCAATTGAAGACCGTTGCGCGAAACTCGCCCAATGTTGTCAGAGAAGACGGATCAATCTTTCGCGAGGCAATAAGCCTTCCACCGGCGACAATAACAAATGGACTGTTACTGCCGATCTGGGCCAAGTATTCCGCGAAGCGGCGGAATCCAGGCCCCAGAACCTGTTCGGCGAGAGCTCGGCTCTGCTTGGTCGTGAGTTCTTGCAATTCAGGGAATGAAGTGACCTCTGCCGGATCGATCTCGCGGTAAATCTGCTGCGAGAGTCGCATGGCACCGCCCGGCCGCGTTGAGACAACTATCTTGAGGCTCCGGTTGGCGGGACGGTCATGCAAGATTTGCATGACCGTCCCGAGGTCGTCGTGTCGATGTGCGTCGTCCACCACCAGTATTTTCGTATCAATTGAGATTTCCTTTTCGGAGTCTTCATACCAGAGAGGTTCATCTTTAAGGAAAATGAGCGCTTCAGGCGAGCTCTTAGCCCAGTCATGAAGAATCTTGCTCTTACCTATTCCACCCCTACCACTGAGAATGAAGGCGCGCTGGGTCTCACTCGCGGCAAACTCCCGAAGTGCCTGCACTTCGTTTTCCCGGCCCAAAAGCGTTGTGTTGAAATCGAGTAATTGAATTGGCGCGGACGGGCTTTTAGCCTTGAAATAGTCGGAAATCGACGCAAAAGTTTTTCTCGCTCCGGGTCTCCCTTTGTCTTCCCAATCGGCCAAAGCTTCTATGACTCGCAAAGCCAGATTGTCGACCGATGTAAAGGTAGTTCTCGTCGGTCCGCCAGGGCTGGAATCGATCCTTTTTTTCAATCGATTCAGAGCTAATTTCTTGCTACTCGACGTCTCCTTGTTAACCCAGTTCTTCCTGACAAAGGCCAAGATGGGCTTTCCTTCAGCTTGCGCCGCGTCGAATTCTGCAGATGTATAGGTTAAGCCGGGTTTCTTAGGAACAAGCGACCCTGAGCGGAAGCCAAGAATGACGAGAACTAAATCGCAAGTCATCAACTCACTTAGCGCTTTGTCCATGGGAGTGTCAGGTGAGGCAACGAAGTACTCCATTGCAGAGAATCTTTGGCCTCGCCTCTGCAAAGCGTCAATTACAGCCTTACGGTGGCCTTTCAAATCGCTGAACGTCGAACTTAGAAATACTTTCAAGCTAGGTCTATGACCGCATGAAT
>PLKY01000400.1 GCA_003140785.1 Acidobacteriaceae bacterium
AATTTCATGTACATTTCGGAGAGGGAATGCTCCTCGTGCATCACGCGGATCATCTCCTCCCGCGCTATCTGGAGCGCTGTACAAACGACAATGGCAGAGGCGGTTGGATCCTCTTCGCCGGGGCAACCTTGGGGTCTGGGGCGCGATACCCTAGGCTTCAGTCACCTCATGTAATGTATTGCCGGAAGTGTCTCTCTGCATCTTTTGAACAGACCTCCCTCTGACTACAACCTGAAGAACCACCGCAAATCGCCGACAATTCGCTCCGGAACAGGTTTCCGCCATTTATGGGACCATTCGCATGGCTCTTCTTATCATTTTTTCTCGGCTACGTGTCCGTGCCCATCACGTACTTCATTTCCTTTGAAGTGGGCAACCTTATCGAGCGGCTTTGACGGCTCCGGTTTCTCGCCACGTTGTGGCTTTGGTCCGGTATAGCCGTGTTCGGGATGAAGACGGTTATTTACGTGGCCCCGGAAGTTCTCCGGGCCATGAAACCACGGGCCAGTGCCAATGAAGACACCACCCGTAAACCATTCCGGGCCGTAGTAGCCGTAGGGAGCGCAGTCGTATGGAGCGGCGTCATAGTAGCCGTAGGGACAATCGGGCGCGACTCCAATCTCCACAGCAACCTGAGCTGCGGCTTTCGGGGCGGTCGCGACCATAAAGAACCCAGCAACAGCCGTTAGTACAACAAGCTTAATCCCTGTCATAAGTTCTCCTCGCTATTGTGGGGCGTTCATAGAACACTCCTAAGCTAATCAGCGTAGCGACGTGGATCATGCTCGTCTGAGCAAAATGGACCACATGCAATGTGTGCGATACGGGTTCACACACATTCGGAACATGAGCTGTTGTGACCGCGACCTTTTGATGGCCCCAATCGCAAGGCTCGTGACCCTATCGGAGTAGGCTCTACACTCCCAGTTGGGGATACAAGCGCGCGCCAATGAAGACCAAGACGATCGTGGTTAAGAGGATGACTGCATAGTTAAGACCCAGACCAAAGCTGCTCGTACTGCCGCTAAGCATGAAGGTGCGCAGTGCATCGACGACATAGGTCAGCGGATTCAAATTAGAAATGACCTTGAGCCACGCGGGCATGATTGCGGTGGGATAGATTGCGTTGCTGGCGAAGAACAGCGGCATGGTGAGCACCTGGCCAACGCCCATGAAGCGTTCGCGCGTCTTCACAATGCACGCGATGATTAGCGAAAACGTGGAGAAGAGCGTGGCAGCGAGTATCACGATTACAAATACGTTGATGAGCGCAAGCGGTCTCGAATTCAACTTAACCCCGAGCAGTAGTGATAGACCGTAAACAACGATTGCTTGCGAAAGAGTCCGGATACCAGCTGAGAAGCCCTTGCCAAGCACCAACGCGGTGCGAGGGGTTGGACTGACGAGAAACTTTTGAACGATCCTATGTCGCGTTCCCAGATGACATTGATCCCGTAAAAGATAGCCACGAAGAGAGCGCTTTGCGCAAGGATACCGGGAGCAATGAGGGTGTGGAGAGCCTCCCTGAGATACCGGTGGACGCAGTTCCTCAACAAGTGAGCAATCCTGCACAGCGTTGCCGAGGCAAGTGAGGGAATCTGAAGGTCGGCTCCTCGAGGCGGGAGTTGCTCATTCTCCCGGACTCGGACTTGGCGCCGATCAAAGGACGAATATGAAAACGACTAAGTTACTCGTTATCTCGCTGACGCTGTTTGCATTTGGGACGGTAATTGGCTGTTCGAGGTTTTCCGAGAAGTCACCCGATGTATCGAACAGCATCCGTAAAGCGCTCGATCAAGCAGGCCTCAAAAACGTCTCCGTCAGTCAGGATCGTGACAAGGGCATCGTGACACTTGGCGGACAAGTCGCCAGTGACGACCAGAAGGCACAAGCCGAATCCCTGGCAAAGTCCCTCGCAGCCGCACAGGTCGTCGCGGACCAGATTGTCGTGACTCCCGCGGGTGCAGAGAGAGAAGCAAAAGCCATGAACTCTGATCTGGACCAAGGCATTGAGAAGGATCTGGACGCCGCGCTGATCCAGAACCAGATGCACCATAACGTGAAATACAGCGTGAAGAGCGGCGTCGTCACACTGACCGGAGAAGTGAACTCGCAAGACAAGCGTACGCTCGCTGAGAAGGTGGCGACCGGGGTGCCGAACGTGCAGCAGGTGGTGAACAATCTCCAGGTCAGGAATCAAAAAGCCAGTTCATCACAGTAGCAACTGCGGAAGTGATCGATGCCCGGGGATGGATGGCGCCCGCCGCAGGCAGGCTGCCAAAACCAAATGCTGAAGTTCTCAGGGTTAAGACACACAGTTAGACATAACTGGGTAGTCAAATCGGCAGCATAACCCGGGAGTTGCGACCTGGAGTGAAGGGGATCTTAGATGCTCATCATACTCATTATTGTTCTGGTGCTCATTTTTGGCGGGGGAGGGGGATACTACGGCTACAGCCGGTGGGGCGCAGGCGGAGGCACAGGCATAGGGCTTGGCACAGTTCTGGTCATTCTGTTGGTGTGCTATTTGCTGGGACTTTTCCGATAGTGCGATTTGCGGCAAATCCGTCTCGCTGACAAGAGATGGTAACGGCCAGTAGAATCGCTCATTGGGAACCCTCGGTGAAGTTCTGGGCGGATGGCCCAGATCTCGGAGGATTGAATCCAGCGCGAGCTTGGGTGCCCCAGGTCTCGATTCTGAGACCTGGGATCGCACGAACCCTTCCCAGCCACGGATTACTCCCGACAAACTCCGATGCCACCTGGAAAGATACTGGTTGACGCTAAATCGCCGATCCGCCCATCAGGGCCAACCCACGCATCCCTTTGCAGATCATTTCCGCCCAAGGGCGCACAATAAAACTGCCCCAGCCCACGCGTAGCGCCTTCCCTCGATCAGCGGAGCCCGAAGGGGTATCGGGGCTCCCACGAACAAGGTCTTCGTTCGCGGGGTGAGGCTACCCCTGCCCCCCCTAAATTTGCATTGATCCACAGCAAATTTGCAGAAGATTCCGATCATCCTCGCGCAACGCAACCGCGCCCCCCCGCGGCCCACAAGTGTGCCACATCTCCGCGTAATTCTTCGCAAATCCGTCAAACACCTGTGTCAGTTTTCACAATTGTTCCACGTGGAACATTTTGAAGTAACGTGACCGCTCCATCGCCATCTCGCCACGCGAATCCCTTGCCTACGCGGCGAGTCCTTCAATCGCAATCATTCTTCACAAATCTCCCTCAACACCTGTGACAGATGCCGCAATTGTTCCACGTGGAACAATTTTGAAACGTGGAACAATCTCGTGCCGACCCGCGCGACGCCGGCAAGGTTGAGCGAATGGTTGTCAGTCGTGGGTTGTTGCAGTGTCGGCTAGTCTGCGGGCTTTGACGTCGCGCATGGGAGGCTGGCCGAAGAAGCGGCTGTATTCGCGATTGAATTGGCTCGCGCTTTCATAGCCTACTTCGAAGGCTGCGCTCGCGGCGTCGAGGCCTTCATTGATCATGCGCTCGCGGGCGACGTGCAGACGCAGCTGCTTCTGGTATTGCAATGGGCTCATAGCGGTGAGAGATCGGAATTGATGGTGCAAGGTCGATACGCCCATGCGCGCCATGGCCGCCAGATCGTCGACGCGCAACGGCTTGGCGTAGTTGGTGCGCAGCCATTCGACTGCCTTGGATGTGCGATGGCTCTGCTCGCCCAGCGTGGCGATTGCGCGGAGATGCTTGCCCTGCGGACCGCTCAACAAGCGGTAGATGATTTCGCGCTGGAGCAAGCTGCCGAGAAAGGGAATGTCCCGTGGCGAATCGAGAAGGTCGACGAGCCGGGAACATGCGTCGAGGAGTTCGGCCGAAGTGACACCGACGGCCATGCCGCGCGCGTCGGCAGAGCCCTCGCGCAGATAGAACTCCTGCTGGGAGAGAATCTCGCGGACCTGCGGCATTTCAAGTTTGAGAATCAGGCCGAGGATTGGTTCTTTTTCTGTGGCCCTGGTGACCTGGCTGACGACGGGCAGATCGATTGAGGTGAGCAGGAAGTTGGAGCTGTCGCACAGGTAGGTTGTTTTGCCGACGATGATGCGCTTTTGTCCCTGCACGAAGACAACGAGGCTGGGTTCGTAGGCGGCCGAGGCGCATGCGGTGGGCACGGAGCGGCGGTAGAGGCGCAGACCCGGTATGGCGGTGAGCGCGTCTCCTTCTGCGAGGGCACGCTTGGCAATTTTGCGGGCCAGCTCTGTGCGCAGGACGGCCACGGTGTGGTCCGGATTTTGGTCTGGACTTCTATGTGGGCTTGAGGCTTTGTGTTTCGCCGCTTTCACTTGATTGATTCCTCAGAATCACGTTAACGCTGAATTCATCATCCTGTGCATAAAAATCCATGCAGCGACAGGAATAGGCAATAGATTGGCAGGATCGGGATACCGCTGGGGGAGTAGTCTTTCGTAGTCTGATTCACGGGCGCCAACTGCCGAGGAGACTGAAGGAATTCATGTACAACGCAAAAGCTTATTCTGCTGCCAGTGCGACATCGCCGCTTGCTTCCACGAAGATCGTGCGGCGCGATCCAACCGACAACGATGTGCAGATCGAAATTCTGTTCTGCGGCATTTGTCACTCCGATCTGCACCAGGTGCGCAACGAGTGGAGCGGGGTGATGCCCACCGTGTATCCCTGCGTGCCGGGACATGAGATTGTGGGCCGCGTGACGAAGGTTGGCTCGGAGGTGAAGAAGTTCAAGGCGGGCGATCTTGCCGCGGTGGGCTGCATGGTCGACTCCGACCGCACTTGTCCCGAGTGCAAGGCGGGGCTCGAACAGTTTTGCCCGAATCTTACATTGACCTATAACTTCCCAGACAAACATCTCGGCGGCGTGACTTATGGCGGCTACTCGGAGAGCGCGGTGGTAGACGAGCGGTTTGTGCTGCGTGTTCCCACAAATCTCAATCTAGCAGGAGTTTCGCCGCTGCTTTGCGCGGGAATCACAACCTACTCGCCAATGCGGCACTGGGGCGTGACGAAGGGCAAGAAGGTTGGTGTGGTGGGACTGGGCGGATTGGGTCACATGGGCGTGAAGTTTGCGCATGCGCTGGGAGCGCACACGGTGGTTTTCACCACTTCGCCGAACAAAGTGGAAGACGCGCGCCGCCTGGGCGCCGATGAGGTGGTGGTTTCGCGCAACGCGGATGAAATGGCGAAGCATGCGGGCAGCTTCGACTTCATCCTGGATTGCGTGTCGGCGCCGCACGACGTGAATCCGTACCTGAACCTGCTGCGGCTGAACGGNNTTTCGGCGGATCACGACATCAATGCGTACATTCAGCTGCTTCGCCGGGATGGGAATATCACGCTGGTGGGCGCGCCGGAGAAGCCGCTTGCGGTTGCGGCCTTTGGTCTGCTGTTTGGGCGGCGCAGTCTTTCGGGATCGCCGATTGGGGGCATCCCCGAGACGCAGGAGATGCTGGACTTTTGCGGGAAGCATAACATCACGTCGGACGTCGAGGTGATTCCGATTCAGAAGGTGAATGAGGCTTACGAGAAACTGCTGAAGTCCGACGTGAAGTATCGGTTCTCGATCGACATGGCTTCGCTGAAATCGGAGTAGCCGCGGGCGGACCAAGTGTTGAGTGGCGCAGGCCGGCTAAGGGCGCGCGCTGGGCGCTCTGGCGGGGCGCATCCTACGATCGGTAGAGGAGAAGAGGAACAAATGGAGATCAAGCGAGTTGGTTCACAGGCTTCGGGGAAGGGACCGGCGGATTGGTTCTCGGGCACCGTGCGGATCGACCCGCTTTTTACGGCGCCCGATCCGGCGCGGGTTGTCGGCGCCAGTGTCACGTTCGAGCCTGGTGCGCGCACGGCATGGCACACGCATCCACTCGGACAGACGCTGATTGTTACGGCTGGCTGTGGCCGGGCGCAACATTGGGGCGGGCCGATCGAGGAGATTCGGCCTGGGGATGTGATCTGGTTCGCGCCGGGGGAGAAGCATTGGCATGGCGCTGCGCCCACGACCGCGATGACGCACTTTGCGATTCAGGAGAAGCTCGACGGGAAGACTGTCGATTGGCTGGAGCAGGTGAGCGACGAGCAATATCGCGCGTAATCCGCGCACGAGGCCGGTAGACGTGTGGAAAGTGAATGCGGTTCGGAGCCGGACAAGAGGGAGAGAAAAAATGCAGAAACGCACATTGGGAAAAAGCAATCTGGAAGTATCGGCTCTTGGCCTCGGATGCATGGGCATGACATTTTCCTACAAACCCTTTCCTGAAAAGCACGAGTCCATCGCTTTGCTTCGTGCGGCTGTGGAACGCGGCGTCACCTTCTTTGATACCGCCGAGGTGTACGGCCCGTTTAACAACGAAGAACTCGTGGGTGAGGGCCTCGCACCTTTCCGCGGTCAGGTGGCTATCGCCACCAAGTTCGGTTTCGATATCAATCCCGATGGAAGTCACGGCTCGAAGGGGCTTGACAGCAGTCCCAAGCGCATCCGGCAGGTGGCCGATGCCTCGCTGAAACGGCTCGGGGTCGATGCCATCGATTTGTTCTATCAACATCGGGTCGATCCCAACGTGCCAATTGAAGACGTTGCTGGAGCGGTCAAGGAATTGATTGCCGAGGGCAAGGTCAAGCATTTTGGTATGTCGGAAGCCGGTGCGAAGACCATTCGCCGCGCTCATGCAGTGCAGCCGGTGACTGCCCTGCAGAGCGAGTACTCGCTCTGGTACAGGAAGCCGGAGGAGGAGATTATTCCGACGTTGGAAGAACTCGGCATCGGCTTTGTGCCTTTCAGCCCCCTTGGCAAGGGATTTTTGACGGGAAAGATCGACGAGAATAAGACGTTCGACACAACCGATATTCGCAGCAGCATCCCGCGGTTTACGCCGGAGGCTCGGAAGGCGAACCAGGCGCTGGTGGATCTGCTGGGAAGGCTCGCGGGGCAGAAGAAGGCGACGCCTGCGCAGATTGCGCTTGCGTGGCTGCTGGCGCAGAAACCATGGATTGTGCCGATTCCGGGGACAACGAAGCTGCATCGGCTTGAAGAGAACATTGGAGCCGTCGCTGTTGAGCTGTCGGCTGACGATCTTCGCGAGATTGAAGGCGCTGCTGCAGAGATCACCGTGCAGGGCGCTCGCTATCCCGAAAAGCTGGAGCAGATGACCGGTCGCTGATCGGCGAAAGAAGCTGCTCGCTCCCACAGGAGAGAACAACAACGGATCTCAATTTTTCCCATCGGCCCGATGCCATTGGGGATTTCTTGTTTCCTCGTTTCGAGTTCTTCATGCGAGGTTGCTGATGGACTCTTAAAAGCCGGCTGCTTTCTTCGCATGGATATAGATTTTGTTGTGGCGGATCGGGCGTGGTGAGAGTCGATGTGAAGCGATTCAGCACGATTCTTTGGGTGTAGCGGGTTGCCTTGACGGGAGGAGGGTGAAAACCTAAGCTCAAACCAGCAGCTTGTTCCACCACAGTCGATGACAGGAGCGCCTTGGCGTTCACTTTCGTAAACATCTTTCATGTAAGGTTGAGATGATTCCCTACTACTGGCAGTACCTTCCGTTGCTGATGCAGATCGTGGTCGCCTTTGGGCTGGCGGGGATGATGGTGTTTGCCTCGCAGTTTATCGGGCGGCATCGCAACAGCAAAACAAAGCTGGAAGCTTATGAATGCGGGATTGAGGCGGTGGGCGATGCGCGCAGGCGGTTCAGTGTGCGCTTCTATATGGTTGCGATGCTGTTCATCCTGTTCGATGTGGAGACGGTGTTCATGATGCCCTGGGCCGTGATCTACCGCAAGCTTCCGGAGATCACGGGGAGCCGCCTGTTCGGCTTCTGGGAGATGATCGTTTACCTGGGATTTCTTGCCGTCGGGCTCTACTACATTGTGCGCAAAGGCATCTTGAACTGGAGCACGGACAAGGCGGACCTGTAGATGGCGGCTGAGACGGTGAAGACGACGCTGCCGGACAAGGCCGCGGTGGTGGCTGCGCTGCCGGAGCATCCGGGGGTGAAGGCGCTGCTGGCTTGGAGCGATGCGGGGTTGCTGGATGCGCGATGGGATCGCGGAGAACTGACGCTGACGGTGGCTCCAGAGAATATTGTGCCGGCGCTAACGGCGCTGAAGGCGGCGGGCTACAACGCATTTGAAGATATGACGGCAGTGGATTGGTTTCCTTCGAAGCCGCGGTTTCAGTTGAGCTACCACATTTTGTCGCACGCGTATAAAGAGCGGGTCAGGCTGCGCGCGATGGTGAGCGGGGATGATCCGGCTGTCGAGTCGGCGACGCAGGTATGGCCGGGGGCGAATTACTACGAACGTGAAGTCTTCGATTTGTTCGGTGTGCGGTTTGAGGGGCACCCCAATCTGCGGCGGATTCTGATGCCGGATGAGTGGGTGGGTCATCCGTTGCGCAAGGACTACCCGGTGGAGGGGTACCGGTGATGGGCGCGCAGAGAAATTTGTATTGGGGTAAAGCAGAACAGCAGATCCTTCGCCCCCCCCGGCTGCGCCACCCCACAAACGACTGGCGTCGTTCGAGGGGCCCCAGGCACGCGGGTACTCAGGATGACACAGCGTCGAGATGTCGAAGGAAGTGGACGACAGGAGACGTGCTCTGATGGCTGGTTTCGATGTAGGTACGCCCATCCTGGAAGCGCCGGTTGCGGAGGGCGCAAAAGATCAGCACATGGTCCTGAACATGGGACCGCAGCATCCCTCGACGCATGGCGTGCTGCGACTGGTGCTGGAGGTGGACGGCGAGATTATTGTGCGGCTGTATCCGGAGATTGGGTATCTGCACACGGGGATTGAGAAGACCTGCGAGGCGAAGTNNCCGCTCACGGATCGCATCGATTACCTCTGCCCGATGACCAACAATCTCTGCTACTGCCTGGCTGTCGAGAAGCTGCTCGAACTCGAGATTCCGGAGCGCGCGCAGTGGCTGCGGGTGATGTTCACGGAGCTGACCAGGCTGAATTCGCACCTAATCTGGCTGGGCACGCACGCCATGGATATTGGCGCGCTGACGGTTTTCCTTTATACATTTCGCGAGCGCGAAGAGATTCTGCGGATCTTTGAGGAAGTGGCCGGGCAGCGGATGATGACCAGCTACTTCCGCATTGGCGGGTTGGCGATGGAGCCGCCGCTGGGTCTGCTTGAAAAGATTCAGGCGTTCATCAAGACGTTTCCCGAGAAGATCGATGAGTATTCGAATCTGCTGACGGGGAATCCGATTTTTCGCAACCGCCTAATGGGTGTTGGCATGTTTTCGGCTGAAGACGCGATTGCGCTGGCAATCACCGGGCCGACGATGCGGGCCTCGGGGATCGATTTCGATTTGCGGCGGGACATGCCATATTCGAGCTACGAGAAGTTCCAGTTCGAAGTGCCGGTTTCAACGGGATGCGATTGCTGGGCGCGGTATGAAGTGCGGCTGCTCGAGATGCGCGAGAGTGTGAAGATTGTGCAGCAGGCGCTGGATGGGATGCCGGAGGGACCGGTGAAGGCCGACGCGCCGAAGATTGTGCTGCCAGATCGCGAGAAGATGAAGACGCAGATGGAGGCGCTGATCCATCACTTCAAAATTGTGACGGAGGGTTTCAACGTTCCGGCGGGCGAGGTGTACCAGGGGATTGAGTCGGGGCACGGACAGATGGGCTACTACGTGGTGTCCGATGGGACGGCGAAGCCCTATCGCGTGCACATGCGGTATCCGGGGTTTGCGAGTTTGCAGGCGCTGGAGACGATGTGCAAGGGGCGGATGCTGGCGGATGTGGTGGCGGTGATTGGGTCGATTGATATTGTGCTCGGGGAGATTGATAGATAGGGACTAGGGACTAAGGGACTAGGGACTGAGGATTTTCGAGGCGTTTGTAGCTCTTGAGGATTCTTTGGGGATTTTGGAACACGCAGATGAGGCTCTCATGGAAGACCGACTCTATGCGGAGCTTTGGGTGAGTTTGGCTTCCCTGCTGCGCAGTTATACGGCGGCGCACGGATTGAATGGGGATCGGCAAGCAACGGTGGAGTTGGGCGAGGAGCGCATCACGGTGCGCTACGCAGAAAAATGGCTGGATTTACAGCGGAGCGGCGAGCGAGTGGATTGGCTGCGCGAGAATGGACAGAGCGGAGTTCTTGAATTGACTGAGGCGGGGACATTGCGATCGGCCCAAGAAACGGGTGGGGGCGAAGAAGAGATGGATATGGCCGCTGAAGCCTGGGCGCGGGAGTTGATGCAATGAGTCCTGAAACGATGTCGGTCTTCTCGCCGCAGCTCTCGGAGCGCTTTGACGCGCTGGTGAAGAAGTATCCGGTGAAGCGGTCGGCGCTGGTTCCCATGCTGCTTTATGCGCAGGACGAGGTGGGGTATTTGTCCGATGCGGTAATTGCGGAAGTGGCCGAACGGCTCTGCGTTACGGAGCTCGATGTGCGGAATGTAGCGTCGTATTACTCGATGCTGCGCTTCAAGCCGGTGGGCAAATACAACGTGCAGGTGTGCACAAATATCAGCTGCATGTTGCGCGGTGCCTACGATCTGTTCGAGAAGTTTCAGGACGAGTTGGGCGTGGGACACAAGGGGATCACGAAGGACGGGTTGTTTTCGCTTGAGGAAGTGGAGTGCATCGGCGCGTGCTGCTGGGCTCCGGCGATCCAGGTGAACTACGCATTTCACGACGATTTGAGTCCCGAGCAAGTGCCGGGGATTCTCGATCAGTACCGCAACAAGGCTTCAGCGGGAGGAAAAAGTGCCTAGGCTTGTTTCGCATCCCGATGAAGTGAAGATTGTGTCGCGGCGCTTTGGACAGGGCGCGGCGGAGATCGATAAATACATCGAGCTGGGCGGCTACGAGGCCGCGAAGAAGTGTCTGGCGCAGGGGCCTGACTGGATCATCAACGAGATGAAGGCGTCGAATCTGCGCGGGCGCGGGGGCGCGGGTTTTCCGACGGGGATGAAGTGGTCGTTTGTGCCGAAGCAGAGTGCGAAGCCGAAGTACGTTTTGGTGAATGGCGACGAGAGCGAGCCCGGCACCTGTAAAGACCACCTGATCTTTCTGCACGATCCGCACGCGGTGATTGAGGGCATGATTATTGCGGGCCTGGCGATCGGGTCGAGGGTCGGATTTATTTATCTGCGCGGTGAGTACCGCTACTTGTTGGAGATCGTGGAGAAAGCGGTTGCGGATGCGTACGCGAAGGGCTTTCTGGGGACGAATATCTTCGGTTCCGATACCGAATTTCAGATCATTACGCAGACGGGCGCGGGCGCTTACGAAGTGGGTGAAGAGTCGGCGCTGATGGAGTCACTCGAAGGCAAGCGCGGAGTGCCGCGGATCAAGCCTCCCTTCCCTGCTGTGGTGGGTCTCTACGGCGGACCGACCGTGATTAACAATGCCGAGACGATTGCGACGGTGCCGCATGTGATTGCGATGGGCAGCGAAGCCTACGCTGCCGTTGGAACACCTCGTAATGGCGGAACACGCCTCTTCTGCCTGAGCGGGCACATCGAGCGGCCGGGCGTGTACGAGCTGCCGATGGGCTACAACCTGAAGAAGATGATTTATGAAGTCGGCGGCGGGGTGCGCGGCGGGCGGAAGTTGAAAGCGGTTGTGCCCGGTGGATCGTCGACGCCGGTGCTGTTGCCGGAAGAAATTGAGAATCTCGGCATGGACTTCGACCAGGTGGGCAAGGCGGGCTCGATGCTCGGTTCGGGTGGAGTAGTGGTGATTGACGACCAGACGTGTATCGTCGAGTTTGCGCTGCGCACGATCAGCTTCTATCAACACGAGAGCTGCGGGTGGTGCATTCCCTGCCGCGAAGGAACGGATTGGCTGAAGAAATCGTTGACGCGGTTCCATGCGGGGTTCGGAACAGCGAAGGACATCGATAATATTCAGTATCTCGCCGACAATATGATGGGACGCACGTTCTGCCCGCTGGGCGATGCAGCGGCGATGCCGACCTTGGGATTTGTGAAGAAGTTTCGCAAAGAGTTTGAAGCCCATTTGGATGGGAAGCCGTGCCCGTTCGCGAAGCACGTAGAATTGGCTGTGGTGTAGGGTGCTGGAGACGAATGGCTGACGTAACGTTCACAGTCGATGGAAAGAAGCTGACAGCTCCGGCGGGGACGCTGCTGATTGAAGCGTGCCGCAAGGCGGGCATCGAGATTCCTGCGTTCTGCTACTACCCTGGGCTGAGCCTGCAGGCGGCGTGCCGCATGTGCGTGGTGCGGCAGGAGAAGGTGCCGAAGCTGCAGACGGCGTGCACGACGACCGTCGCAGAGGGTCAGGTTTTCGTTACCGAGTCGGCGGAGATTGCGCAGGCGCGCAAGGCGACGATTGAGTTGCTGCTGGGAAATCATCCGCTGGACTGCCCGGTGTGCGATGCGGGCGGCGAGTGCGAACTGCAGGACATGACGTTCAAGTACGGAGCGGGCGAGAGCCTCTACACCGAGGCCAAACATCACCGCGACGAGCAGCAATGGTCCCCTGCCGTGTTCTACGACCGGCCGCGGTGCATTCTCTGTTATCGCTGCGTTCGCATGTGCGGCGAAGGCATGGATGTGTGGGCGCTGGGAGTGCAGAATCGCGGAGCCAGTTCTGTGATCGCGCCGAATAACGACGACCAACTGGACTGCGAGCAGTGCGGGATGTGCATCGATGTTTGCCCGGTGGGCGCGTTGACCAGCGGGAGTTATCGCTACAAAACGCGGCCGTGGGAGATGAATCACGTTTCGACGGTGTGTACGCATTGCGGCGATGGATGCAAGGTGACCTTGGGAATCCGGCAGTCGAATGACGGTTCGGAAATCATTCGCGCCGACAATCGCGATAAGAGCGGCATCAATGGCGATTTTCTGTGCGCGAAGGGCAGATTCGGTTTTGACTTCGTGGAGAATCCGGACCGGCTGACCAAGCCGCTCGTGCGCAATGCGCAGGGTAAGCTTGAACCTGCGACATGGGAATATGCTCTGCGCTTCGCTGGCAACAAGCTTAAGGAGATTCGCGACAGTAAGGGTGGCGCAGCGATTGGCGTGATCGGTTCGAATACAACCACGAATGAAGAGAATTACTTACTGCAGAAGTTCGCCCGGACAATCTTGCAGACGAACAATATCGATCACGAACGCACGGCGGACTACGTGGGCTTTGCGCGGGCGCTTGCGGGGCATGAGAACCGCGCGGCAAGTTTGCGGGATGTTGGGAACGCACCGGCGATCCTGTTGATCGGCGGGAACCCCACAGAAGAACATCCTTTGCTGGCCTGGGAGATTCGCACCAATGTGCGGCTGAACAAGGCGCGGCTTTATGTTGCGCATACGGACCGCATCAAGCTGGAGCGGCAGGCGAAGGCGACGTTGCGGATTCCTACGGGCGGGTATGCGAAGCTTGCTGGATATTTTTCGGGAGATAACGCCACCATTAATGACGCGGCGTTTCGCGATGCCGTAGTAGTAGGCGAGGCATCGCTGGTTATCGTGATTGGCTCAGAACTGCGCGGTGCGGATCTTGAAGCGCTGGTGAAGTGGGGCCTCGGACGCGAGGGCGTGCGGTTCGCTTATCTCGGGGATCATGCCAATTCGCGCGGAGCGGCCGACATGGGATTGTTCCCTGACCTGCTGCCGGGGTATGTGCCAGTGTCTGCTGCGGGTGCGTTTGCGACAGAGTATGCGGGGATGCCCGCGACGGCTGGAATGACGAGGCAAGAGATGCTGGCCGGTGGACTTGAGGCGCTGCTTGTGGTTGGCGCGAATCCAGCGGCTGCGGGATCGGGTGTGGGGCAGAGCGTCGATCTGGGTGCGTTGAAGAACACCTTCGTGATTGTGCAGGATCTCTTTTTGACGCAGACAGCGGCGCTGGCGGATGTTGTGTTCCCTGCTGCGAGCCTCTACGAGAAGACGGGCACGGTAACGAACACCTTTGGCGATCTCCAAATGGTGAAGAAGGCAGCCGACCACGCCGGGGTGAAGCCCGATTTTGAGATACTGGTTCGTTTGGCTGGCTCCATGGGGGTGGACGTGAAAAAGTTGGTGCCCTTCGGGAGCGGCGGAGTGACTGCCGATCTTGGCCAGTCTCGCGGTGCGCAATCGGGCGAAGCAGACAGACATGCCGTGTGGCTCGCCTCCAATGGGCTTGAACC
>PLKY01000250.1:0-6491 GCA_003140785.1 Acidobacteriaceae bacterium
CTAAGTGCGAGCAGTTCACGTGAGTTTCCTCAGAATTTCCCGAGAAAAGAGGGCTTCATGGCGAAGAAAAAAGTAGCGGACCTGTTGGTGGATGTTCTCGCGGAAGCAGGAGTCCAGCGAATCTATGGAGTTTCCGGCGACTCGCTCAACGGCATTACCGACTCGATCCGCGCGACCGGAAAACTGGATTGGATCCATCTGCGCCATGAGGAAGCGGCGGCCTTCGCCGCTGGAGCAGAAGCCCACCTCACCGGAACGTTGGCGGTTTGTGCCGGAAGCTGCGGTCCTGGAAATCTGCATTTGATCAACGGACTGTACGACTGTCACCGCAACCGGGTTCCCGTCCTTGCCATCGCGGCGCAGATCCCGAGCAACGAAATAGGAAGCGGATACTTCCAGGAAACCCATCCGGAACATCTCTTCGCGCAATGCAGCCACTATTGCGAACTGGTTTCGCAGCCCGAACAGATGCCACGCGTACTTGAGATTGCCATGCAAACCGCGATCTCGCGGCGTGGCGTTGCCGTGATTACCCTGCCAGGAGATGTAGCTTTGCGGGATGCCGTCGAGTCCGGGCCGCGCCTCCATTTCCATGAAGCGAGGCCCACAGTGTGCCCATCAGGAGACGAGATCGCGGCTCTGGCAGCACTTCTGAATCAATCGAAAAAGACGACAATTCTGGCAGGAGCCGGTTGCGCCAAAGCGCACAATGAGTTGATCGAACTTGCGGGCAAACTGAAAGCCCCCATCGTACATGCCTTGCGCGGCAAGGAGTTTGTCGAATACGACAACCCCTTCAGTGTTGGGATGACGGGCCTTCTTGGCTTTTCTTCGGGCTATCACGCAATGATGAATTGCGACACGCTGCTAATGCTCGGAACGGACTTCCCATATCAACAGTTTTACCCTCAGGATGCGACCGTTATTCAGATCGACATTCGGGGGGAGCAGATTGGCCGCCGCACGAAAGTCGATTTAGGCCTTGTTGGCGACGTAAAGGCCACCATCACCGCGCTGATTCCCCATTTGCGGGCGAATTCGGATGAGGATCATTTGAACACTTCGCTGAAACACTATGTCGAGGCGCGCAAGGGCCTGGACGATCTGGCCACGGGCGAATCGGGACGAAAGCCTATCCATCCCCAATACGTCGCAAAGATATTGAATGAGGTTGCAGCAGAGGACGCAGTTTTTACCTGCGACGTCGGTACGCCGACTATCTGGGCCGCGCGTTATCTCCATATGAATGGCAAGCGCCGGTTGCTTGGCTCCTTCACGCATGGCTCCATGGCAAATGCGCTCCCGCAGGCTATTGGGGCACAGGTCAGCCATCCTTGCCGTCAGGTAATCTCGCTGTCCGGAGACGGTGGACTCGCGATGCTGATGGGCGATCTGCTCTCGCTTCGCCAGTTAAACTTGCCGGTGAAGTTGATCGTCTTCAACAATAGTTCGCTGGCCTTTGTAGAGTTGGAAATGAAGGCCGCTGGTATCCTCGATTTTGGAACTAATCTGCACAACCCGGATTTCGCAAAGATGTCCGAGGCGGCGGGAATCCTTGGGCTCAGAGCGGAGAGATCGGATCAGGTCAAGCCTATGATCGAGGAAGCACTGCGACATGACGGACCGGCCCTGGTTGAAGCGATCGTGAGCCGACAGGAACTCTCCATGCCTCCTACCATCACGGTCGATCAGATCAAGGGCTTTAGCCTGTTTATGATCAAAGCCGTTCTCGATGGGCGCGGCAACGAGATTATCGATCTTGCCAAGACCAACCTGGTGCGCTGAACAGTCGACCGAGACAGCGAACCCACCTGTCTGGAGATCCAGCACAGTTGGATCGCCGCTTTCATAGATTCAATCCGTGCAGATTCCACTACTGCAGTGCCAGCTGCTGATGAAGCGGCAGATTCTGCGAAGAGCCTCCGGCCATGATCGTGTAGCTGCCAGGAACAAGTTTCCAGGCATCGGCTGCTTCATCAAACACGGTGAGATGATCGCGTTCAACCGGAATCGTCACCACTTTTGACTCGCCGGCTGCTAGCTCGACGCGAGCCCAGCCGATTAGACGCTTGGGCGGCTCGCCAGCTGAATCCGGCAAAGATGCGTATACCTGTGCAATCTCAGTTCCAGCACGCTTGCCCGTATTTTTCACAGTGAAGGAAACGGTGAGCCCATCGCCGTTCTTTACTGTCAGCCCGGAGTAGGCATAAGTCGTGTAGGAGAGACCAAAGCCGAACGGGAAAAGCACCGGCTTTTTCTCCGCGTCGTACCACTTGTATCCAACCTTCAGCTTCTCATCGTAATAAGTCTCAAACGGTGGCAGGCCTTTCGCCATCATCGCCATGAAGCTCGAAATATCGGCGCCCGGCGCCGGACGCTGAGGTTGCGAGGCTGGCGGCGGCAATACAAGTGTGGGATGAGGCAGATCAGCGTCGCTTTTGGGGAAAGTGATGGCCAGTTTGCCGGTCGGATTCACTTCGCCTGTGAGCAGATTCGCCAGTGCCTCTGCGCCGCGGATTCCGGGATACCATGCTTCGACGACTCCCGCAACCTTGTCGATCCAGGGCATGGTGGCCGGGCTACCCGTTTCGAGAACGACAATGGTTTTCGGATTCGCGGCGGCCACCGTTTCAATCAGCTTGTTCTGATCCTCGCTGAGATCCAGCGACTTCAAGTCCATGCCTTCCGACTCTGGCTGATATCCGAAGACGATTGCGACGTCGGCATTCTTGGCGGCGGAGGCGGCAGCCGCCAGGTCATCGCCGGAGACGAAGGTGACTTTGCTGGATGGCAGTTTTGCGGTCAAAGCGCGCAGTGGCGAACTCGGCAACCAAACCTGACGCCTGGAGAAATTCGCCATGGGATTCGCGCCCGGCTGCGGCGGGGGCGGAGGAACCACGGAGCCTCCTGGCGCATCGACCTGGGCCGACCCGCCGCCTGTGAGCACACCCACATCGGCATGCCCGCCAATCAACACGACGGAATGCAGTCTTCCGCCATCCAGTGGGAGAACATTTCGCTCGTTCTTGAGCAGAACGATGCTTTTCTCGGCGAGCCTCTGCGCCACAACGTAACCGCCCTCTACATCCGGAACCTGTTTGATCACAGGGTTATCAAACAAGCCGGAAGCAAAGATCGTGCGCAGGATGCGATGGACGTGTTCGTTGATCTCGTCCTGGGAAACCTCCCCGCTCTCGACAGCTTTTTGCAACGCGTCGCCGAAGAAGTTCTTGCCAGGTTGTTCCTGGTCGAGACCTGCGTGAGAGGCTTTAGCGGCGGAGTGCGTCCCACCCCAATCGGAAAGCACAAATCCCTGAAAGTGAAATTCCTTCTTCAGGACATCTGTGAGTAGGTAGCTGTTTTCGCAGGCATAGTCCCCGTTCACTCTGTTGTAGGAGCACATGAATGCGCCTGCATCTGAGATCTTGAGTGCAATCTCGAAGGCGCGCAGATCCGTCTCGCGCATCGACCGCTTGTCGATGTTTGCATTCACGGCATTGCGGCCGCTCTCCTGGTCGTTGATGGCGTAATGCTTCAGGTCGCCGATTACATGCTGCGACTGCACTCCCTTAACGAAATTGCCAACCAAAGTGCCCGCAAGCAATGGATCTTCGCCCTGGTATTCAAAGGTGCGACCGTTGCGCGGCTCGCGCGGCAGGTTGACGCCTCCTCCGAGCGACATGCTATAGCCCTCCTGGCGCAACTCACGGCCAATCAGGGCGCCATATTCAAAGGCAGATTGCGGGTCCCAGGCGGACGCAGCAGCGAGGTTATTGGGGAGCGCGGTGGAATAGCGTCCGGAAGCGGCTCCTCGCGTTACGCCATACGCTGAGTCCGCCATCTGAATTGCTGGAATACCTACGCGTGGAATCCCAACCGAGTATCCGGCGCCGCCGTTGGACTCGGTCGGACCTGTGGCATTGAATGAGAAACCCTGTCCATGCAGAAGAGAGAGCTTCTCCTCCAGCGTGAGTTCCTTGATAACAATGTCGGCACGCTCATCCGGGGACAAGGTGGTGTCAGACCAAGGATAGTGCTTCGGCTGCTGCATTCCCGGAAACTGCGCAATTGCAAGTGGGGCTGTTACAAAAGCAGCAGCGAGAACCAACAGGTTTATGCGGTTCAGACTTACAAGAAACTTAATCACAGTTGTCTGCCTTTCTTGCCGTCCTATTGCGGACATGTCTTTCATCCGTATTGCAGCGAACCCACCACAAGAGCCGCAGCTGCGAAAAAGAACAAACTTCACGGTTAGGTGGCTCGGAAGAACACCGAGTTGCGCTCCCGCGCAGAGGTACGCCTATTCCGGAAATCACCTTCGATTGTGTCGCAATATTCCTATCGCAAAGGACGTCCGCTCAAGCCTGAAAGACTCAGGGAATTGTGAGCATTCATTCCCTAAATACACTACCGTCTTTACGCGCGTAGCTCCCCTAATTAGGCAGCCGATTATCGCACGTCTTGTATAGCTTTATGCGCGCGCGTAATAATGCTGCTCTATATCGAAGGAAGTCAAATGGCAAAGTGAATGCCCTGCCGAGGCAACTGCCAAAGATATTCATGATGGCAACTCGGTAGCAAATGGGGGGATTCACCCAACTTATTCCATTCGCGGCTGGCAATTCCTTTTTGCCGTAAATTCGTGCTGAGCGAACGCTAGAGTCATAAATAGTGGAGAGATCAATGGCAAAGTTTGAAACTCAAGTTGGAGTAATTGGCGCAGGGCCCGCTGGCCTTATGCTCTCTCATTTGCTCTACCAGCATGGCATTGCGTCCATTGTGCTGGAGGCAAAGCCGCGCACATATTGCGAGGATCGCGTACGCGCCGGAGTTTTGGAGCACACAAGCGTCGAAATGCTGCGCAATGCAGGCGTCGCCCAACGCCTGGAGCAGGAAGGCCTCCGTCATGAGGGCATTGAGTTGGGCCTCCACGGCCGGCTTCATCGCATCCCGTTCGTCGAACTCGCCGGAAAAACTGTCACTGTCTATGGCCAGCAGGAGGTTGTGAAGGATCTCATCAGCCGCCGACTGTGCGACGGTGGCGATCTGCGTTTCGAATGTGGTGAGGTTTCGTTGCACGGCATCGATGGGAGCCGCCCCTCAATTCGCGTGGAGAACCAAGGCAATGTCGATAACATCTTCTGCGATTACATTGCTGGATGCGATGGCTTTCATGGCGTTTCAAGATCGTCTTTCCCACNNCCATCTACGACCGCACCTATCCATTTGCGTGGCTCGGAATTCTCGCAGAAGCTCCACCGTCGCGAGAAGAGTTGGTCTACATGCACCACGAGCGAGGATTCGCTCTTTACAGTATGCGATCACCGCGCGTAACAAGGCTATATCTTCAATGCAAACCTGATGAGGATATCACGGAGTGGAGCGATGATCGCGTCTGGAGCGAACTTCACACACGTCTCGGTTGCATGGACGGCTGGCGTCCGAAAGAGGGTAGGATTCTCCAAAAGGGGGTCACCGGCATGCGCAGCTTCGTTGTCGAGCCCCTGCAGTTCGGCCACCTATTTCTTGCCGGCGACGCGGCGCATATTGTCCCACCAACTGGCGCAAAAGGAATGAACCTGGCACTTGCCGATGTGCATTATCTTGCGGAGGCGCTCTGGGCACGATATCGAGAAAATGATGGCAGGAAGCTCGATGCTTATTCAGCTACGTGTCTGCGCCGGATTTGGAAGGCTCAGCGCTTCTCCTGGTGGATGACTTCGCTATTGCACCTTTTTGACGACGCTTCTCCGTTCGATCGCAAACGGCAGGTCGCCGAGTTGGAATATGTAATGAGTTCGTGCGCTGCCGCCACTTCCCTTGCTGAGAACTATGTGGGCTTACCGCTTGAATGAACCTTTAGGATCTCCTGCTCCAGATCCAGCGGGATAAAGGGAGCAAATTGAGCGAACGACAGGAAGGACAAATTGAAATGGCTGACTACGAAGGCCGCTGGACAACAGTCCGCGTAGAAGCGGGACATCCTCGCCCGTTGGAGGAAACGGCACTTTTAAAATAGTCGCAGGCCGATTCAAGTGAGAACTGCGCATGGCGGAACAGTTCTTTCGGAAGAAGGACCCAAATCCATCCGTTTGTGGCATGCATATTGTTCGGCTTTTCGAGCGCGAGTCTTCGATCGACGCGTTCGCCCCTCATCTCGGACGTGTCATCTGCCTCACATAACCCATTAGCCAAGCAGTAGTTCTCGATGTGCACGAAAATCGACCGAAACTTTAAAGTGACTCACCTCGCCACCAAGGAATTCGGCGACGCACTGCGCCCGTTGTCGAACAGAAACGCTCGCGAAGATATTACCTGGACATTGACATTGAATGCCATGGATTCGGAACGATGAATCCTGTGTTAGAGACGCCTATGCTCTGTCCCCCAGATCCGCCCCTAGACAGGCCTACTCCTCGGTAGATCGCGAACGGATCATCGTGCGCGTTAGACTCTTGCTTTCGCCGAGTCGGCAACTGCTTCCGTCGGTA
>PLKY01000250.1:6511-6799 GCA_003140785.1 Acidobacteriaceae bacterium
CGTTCTTGCGGCATTTCCGGCGCAAGCACTGGCTCCGCCGAACGGTAGCCGATCACGAGCGGATGCTCCTTGGAAAAGATCATTACCCCCGCCGCATAGCGCAGCATGTGCCCGTCTGCGTCAAGCCCCTCGATTTCGCTGACACCGTGGTAGACGATCAGCCAGCCGAATCGAGTCAAGACAGGTGGAGTGCCGCCGCCGATCTTGAGCCGCTCCCAAGGCGAGACTGGAGATGCCAGGCGATGATGAAAAGTAAACGCGCCGGCGTGAAAGGGCTTACGGTCAAGT
>PLKY01000119.1 GCA_003140785.1 Acidobacteriaceae bacterium
CGTTTCGCGGTCCTAATCCGGCAAGAAGACCAGGACGCCCGAGCCGCTCACAGCGTATCGGTTCAGGAAGGGCCGATATGCGAGGGGTGAGAACGGGTATTCCCTCCCTCCAAAAATGCATTCCAACACCATCAAAATGGCTCTCTTGGCCGATAGACGTGTAATACTATATTCGAATGTTTGAATATTCCAACTGATTGGAGCGCGCTATGCAAGACTCGCTGCGCCGTTTTAAGGCCGACATCTTTCAGGCGCTTGCACACCCAACACGAATTGCAATCATTGAGCTGCTGGAAGGCGGAGAGCTTTCGGCGGGCGAGCTAATGGAGAGGCTTGGGATGGAGCAGGCGAATATCTCGCAGCATTTGGCCGTGCTCCGGTCAAAGCAGCTGGTTGTGAACCGCAAAGCGGGAAATCAGGTCTTCTACGCGGTTCGAGACCCGATCATCATCAAAGTTCTTGCCCTAATGCGCCGTTATTTCCAAAAGCATCTTAAAGAGGCGTTGGAACTACTGAGTGAAATGGATGGCAGTTCCGTTGTGCAGCGGCAGTGAAGAGTCGGACAAGAGAGCTTCGATGCTGCTCCATGTCCACAAGGAAAATGCTTTCATTTTTCAGGACGATTTGCTCGACAAGCAGGTCATACGTTGATCATCATTCGCCGGAGGCAAGACAGACTTGTTATTGAGTGCAAATCATTGGATCTCTGGACTCGCAGAGACTTTGGCGGTCAATGATCTCCATTTCATCCTGCTCCTTGTAGCCGCATGGATGATGCTGGGATTTGCAGGGTTCCTGCGGCCTCACAGCGTACGATTCGTGGCACGTATGCTTTTTCCCGCCGGGGCCCTTCTGTGTCTCGGCGTCGCCCTCCTCGCAGGCCTTTTCCTTGCCTCAGGACAGGTGCCACAGCTCGTGATCCTCCCTCTAGGCCTCCCGGATCTGCCCTTTCACATTCGACTGGACGTGTTGTCCGGCTTCTTTCTCTTGTTGCTCGGAGTGGCAGGCGCGGGCATTTCGACCTTCGCAGCAGGCTACTTCCGATCGGGTGAAGGCACAGCCCCTGCTCTGCTTGGTCTGGAATATCATTTCTTTCTCGCGAGCATGGCGATGGTCATCCTTGCCGACGATGCCTATCTGTTCATGGTGGCGTGGGAAACGATGGCGCTCAGTTCCTACTTTCTTGTGACCTCCCACCATCGCATTCCGGAGATCCGCCGAGCTGGCTTTTTGTATCTGATCATGGCTCATGTCGGCGCCGTTTGCATTCTGCTCTGTTTTGGAGTTCTGCAGGGTGGCAGTTGGCAATTCACGTTCGATGCGATGCGCAGCGCTCACTTCGCGCCCTTCTGGGCAACCACCGCGTTCCTGCTTGCCCTGTTGGGCTTTGGCGCCAAGGCAGGCCTCGTTCCGATGCATGTGTGGCTGCCGGAAGCGCACCCTGCTGCGCCGTCGCCCGTCTCGGCCATGATGAGCGGGCTTATGCTCAAGACGGCGATTTATGGGATGTTGCGGGTCAGCTTCGATTTGCTAAGCATCCGCTTCTGGCAGTGGGGAGTTCTATTACTCGTACTCGGGCTCTTCTCCGCATTGTTCGGAGCGGTCTTTGCCGCCGTACAGACCGACATGAAGCGTTTGCTGGCTTACTCTTCCATAGAAAATGTCGGACTGATCTTCACTGGCATCGGTCTTGCAATCCTCTTCGAGACAAGCAACATGCATCTATTCGCTGCCCTGGCCCTGACTGCCGCGTTGGTCCACTCTTTCAATCACGCGCTGTTCAAGAGCTTGCTCTTTCTCACAACGGGTTCGGTGCTCCACGCAACAAAGCAGCGGAGCCTTGGCAAGCTGGGTGGCCTGATTCGCCATATGCCCTGGGTGGCAAGCCTTGCCCTGATCGGCACGTTATCCATTGCGGGTCTCCCGCCACTCAACGGCTTTGTTTCCGAGTGGCTGTTATTGCAGTCATTTCTTTTTACCCCGCAGCTTCCCCATGCTTTTCTCAACATGCTGATCCCGCTCGGGGCTGCGGCATTGGCTCTGACGGTTGCTCTGTCGGCCTATGTGATGGTGAAGTTTTATGGCGTGATTTTTCTCGGCCAGCCTCGTGAACCCTCTCTGGTGAACGCACACGATGCCAATTGGCTGGAACGGCTAGGCCTGATCTGGCTTGCGGCCGGTTGCATTTTGATCGGCGCGTTGCCGCAACTGGTACTGAGGGCGGTAGCTCCGGTGACCGGCAAACTGCTGGGAGACACCGTCAGGTCCAGTTCCACTTTCTGGTCGATTGCTCCGATTGCTCAGCAGCAGGCTTCCTATAGTGGCCTGATACTGCTGGCGGGCATCCTCTCAGTTGTTGCGGTCACTTTTGTTTGTGTTCGCGTCCTGGCCCATGGCCGCATACGGCGCACGAACACCTGGGATTGTGGCTATCCGTGGCAGACGTCCCGAATGCAGGATACCGCGGAGGGCTTCGGCCAACCGATCCGTCACATGTTTGGAACGTTCTTTCGCATGGAGCGCAATCTGCCGTCAGCATCCGACACCACTCCGCGCTACAGGATCTATATCGAAGACCGGCTGTGGCGTGCAGTCTATTTGCCGATTGCACGCGGAGTACAGATGCTCGCGGATGGGATTGGATTCCTTCAGGGCGGACGGCTTTCGATCTACCTGCTCTACAGCTTTCTTACACTGCTTGGTCTGCTGGTGTTTGTCCTATGAGTGCGATCAGCTTCTTTCGACAATTCGTCGAGGTGGTGCTGGCCATCGCTATCGCGCCGCTGTTAGCAGGCTGGATCGCGCAATGCAGGGCGTGGCTGCAGAATCGTTCCGCTCCGCCGCTGCTGCTGCCGTATCGGATGCTCCGCAAACTCTTTTTCAAGGATGTTGCGTTGGCTACGGATGCATCGGTGCTGTTTCGGGCGACGCCATATGTGTTGTTCGGAACGATGGTGTTGGCGGCGGCAATCATCCCCTCGCTTGTCACGGATCTTCCCCTGGCGCGGGTCGCTGACTCCATTGCTCTCGTCGGCCTTTTTGCGACAGCGCGTGTCTTTTTGTCACTCGCTGCCATGGATATCGGCACCGCTTTCGGCACCCTCGGGGCTCGTCGCGAAATGATGGTGGGCTTCCTCGCGGAACCGGCGTTGCTGATGGTGCTATTTAACGCCTTTCTGCTCTATGGCAGCACATCGCTTCCAAGCCTTGTGGATGGCTACCGGACGCATCCGTCCGTGATCGATCCGAGCGTAATCTTCGCCGCACTCGCGTTTGTGATGGTGGCGTTGGCCGAGAACGCCCGAATCCCGATTGACAATCCTTCCACCCATCTCGAACTGACCATGATCCACGAGGCAATGCTCCTTGAGTATTCGGCGCGCCATCTCGCGCTGGTGGAGTGGGCAACGAGCTTGAAGCTGTTCAATTATGCCTGCATTGGTTTTGCATTGTTTATGCCCTGGGGCATCGCCACTCACGGATCGGATGGAGCTGGGGCGTTGCTGATTGCCATAGCAGCGTTGATCGGAAAACTCGTGATCGCCGGCGCGGCGCTCGCACTCATCGAATCGCTGTCGGCCAAGCTGCGCATTTTTCGCGCTCCGGAATATCTTGCGATGGCATTTCTGCTCGCTGTGCTCGGCTTGCTCGTTCATCTTCTGGTGGGGGCCTAAGCAAGATGCATACTTCTCAATTGATCGCCGAGGTGCTGAGAGTTCTCGCTGCAGGACTGCTGCTTATCTCTTTCGCAATGCTCTCGGGACGACGCACGCAACAATTGATTACGCTGTTTGCCTGGCAAGGCGGCCTGCTCTTTGTCTCGACCTGTCTTGTGGCATATAGCTCTGGTCTGACTGAGATGTACTACTCCGCGGCGCTCACCTTGCTCCTGAAGGTCATCGCACTACCCTGGATACTCAATCGGCTGATTAAGCGGCTCGGAGCGCAATGGGACAGCGAACAGCTGGTCAACGTGCCCACGACGATGCTGGTGGGATTGGTTCTCGTCATCTTCGCCTTTGGTTTGGCCCAGCCAATCAGTTCGATGGCAACGACCATCACGCGGCATACGCTGGGAATCGCCCTTGCCGTAATCCTGCTTGCATTCCTGATGATGATCACCCGACGCAAGGCAGTGACTCAGGTCATAGGATTCCTCGCCATGGAGAACGGCCTGTTCCTCGCTGCAACCAGCGCAACGTACGGGATGCCCATGGTCATTGAGTTGGGCATTGCGCTCGATCTGTTGGTCGGCGTATTCATCCTCGGCATCTTTTTCTTTCAGATTCGGGAGCAATTCGACAGCCTCGACCTTCATAACCTGGAATCGCTCAAGGAGGACTAATTGGAAATCCTGATTGTTCTAGGCTTGCCCCTGCTGGGAGCCGCTCTGCTGGCACTGTTCGGCGCACGTCGATTCGCAGCCGAACTCAATGCAGGGATGAGCCTGGCCACACTGATCGCCGCGTCGTCGCTTGTCGTCCGTGTCATTCGATACGGCCCTATGCTCTTCGGGCATGAGCAATTCTTCGTCGATCCGTTCAATGTCTTCCTGGTCGCGTTGACTGCCTTCGTCGGCTTCACCACCGCGCTGTTCTCCCGCCCCTATATGCGCATCGAAGAGCATCATGGACGCTTGAATCCCAGACGTCTCCGTCTCTATCACAGTATGTATCAGCTCTTCATATTCGCCATGCTGCTGGCGCTGCTGACCAACAATATGGGGCTACTCTGGGTAGCGATGGAAGCGGCCACACTTTCGACAGTCCTGCTGGTTTCGCTCTATCGCACGCGGGCCAGCCTGGAAGCGGCATGGAAATACTTCATTTTGTGCGGCGTCGGCATTGCTCAAGCCTTGTTCGGCACGATTCTTCTCTACTTTGCCGCCGAGAAGACGCTTGGGCGTGAAGGAATGACTGCGCTGTTGTGGACCCACCTGAATGCTGTGAAGGGGCAACTTGAACCCAGAGTCCTGGGACTCGCGTTCGTATTCCTTCTGGTTGGATATGGGACAAAGGTTGGGCTTGCGCCCCTGCACAACTGGCTTCCCGACGCTCATGCCGAAGGCCCAACACCAGTATCCGCCGTACTCTCCGGACTTCTTCTAAACGTCGCGCTGTATGCGGTGATTCGTTGTAAAGTGCTGGTCGAGGGTTCCATCGGTCATCTTCTGCCTGGCCGCATGCTCATGACCTTCGGGCTGCTGTCCGCCGTGCTCGGTGCCTTCTTCATCTGGAGACAGCGCGATATCAAGCGGCTCTTCGGTTATTCCTCGATTGAACACATGGGCATCATCACATTCGCGTTCGGCCTCGGTGGACCGGTAGCCAATTTCGCAGCCCTGCTACATATGACCGTTCATTCACTGACGAAGTCGGCCATCTTCTTCACTGCCGGCCACGCTTCGCAGACCGCCGGTACGCAGCAAATGGATGGCATTCGCGGTTTGGTGGGGATCAGCCCACCCATTGGCTGGGGGCTCATGCTGGGTTCCCTGGCGATTCTCGGCATGCCCCCATTCGGGGTCTTTGCAAGTGAATTTCTTATCCTCACTACGGCGATGCGGGAGCATCCGTGGACAACTCCATTCCTCCTGATTGCACTTGCGGTTGCTTTCGCCGGGATTTTCAGTCGCGTTCAGCCGATGGTCTTTGGCGAGAGCGACGCGCCTCCATTACCGCATTCTCCAGCCCTCCTGCCGGTCTTCGTTCATCTGGCAATGGTGCTGACATTAGGTGTTTACATGCCGGCAGCGCTGGCCGAATGGTATCGCGCTGCAGCGCGATTAATTGGGTGATGAACATGACGCTGGATTTACCCGGACATGCAGGGCAAGAGCTTCTGTCGAACCTTCCTTGCATCTATACCAAGGTCGGAGCTCTGCGCTGGCATCAGGACGCTGAAGCGTTGCACGCCGCGGGCGGTCGGCTCCTCACACTGTGGGGTGCGGATGATCGGGACCGCGATGGCCGATTTCGCATCTATGCCGCCTATCTCCTCAAGGAAGGCGTCGCGGTATTCGAACATCAGATGGAACAAGGTGCGAAGCCGACGTATCCAAGCCTTGCGGAAATATTTCCGTGTGCATTGCATATGGAGCGTTCGGTCCACGATCTGTTTGGGATTGCGAGCATGGAACCGGACCACCGTGGCTGGTTGCGTCATGGAGGCTGGCCACGGACGGTATTTCCACTGCGGCGCGACTTCGATGGGAACTCGCAGTTTTCTGTCGACTCTCAGCCTTATGCGTTCGTACAGGTAGAAGGCGACGGAGTCCATGAGATCGCAGTTGGTCCGGTCCACGCAGGCACCATCGAGCCGGGCCACTTTCGGTTCTCGGTAGTTGGAGAAAAAGTCCTGCGTCTTGAAGAACGCCTTGGCTATACACACAAAGGAGTCTCGAAGCGATTTGAGGAAATGTCGCAAATGGAAGGCCACCGTCTTGCAGCACGTCTATCAGGCGACTCCGCCGTAGCGTTTTCGTGGGCTTACTGCGCGGCACTGGAGGCGATTGCCCAAACGACTTGTCCTTCCCGAGCCGCCAACCTGCGTGCGCTCGCGCTGGAGCATGAACGGCTCGCCAATCACCTGGGCGATTTGGGGGCACTGGGCAATGATGCAGGCTTTGCCTTTGGACTTACACAGTTCTCACGCATGAAAGAGGACCTTCTGCGGGTCAATGCGTCCGCTTTCGGGGCGCGTTATTTATTCGATTTCGTCCAGCCGGGTGGGGTGGCGACCGATTTACCTGAATACGCGCCTCACCTGCTTCTGGATCATTACCTGGTACTGGAAGAGAGAGTTTCCTCCTTGCGCGCCATATACGATAACCATGCTGGTCTCCAGGATCGCTTCCGCGAAGCGGGAGTTCTGAAGCAGGAATTGGCCGAGAAACTTGGAGCAATCGGATTGGCCGGACGCGCATCCGGTGNNCGGGTGGATTACCCTTATTCGCCCTACGACCGTTTGAAACCGAAGTTGGTCATCCAATCCACTGGCGATGTTGCCGCGCGTGTGCAGGTCAGATTCGACGAGATCTTTGAATCTGTTCGCCTCTGCCGTATGCTCCTTGAAGATTCCGCTTCGGGCCCGATACACACAGATTGCCCTTTCGCTGCACCTGGCCGCCTTGGACTCGGATTGATAGAGGCTTGGCGTGGCCCGGTGGTGATCGCACTTGAAGGCGGCCCCGACGGAACCATTCGTCGCTGCCATGCACACGATCCGTCGTGGCAGAACTGGCCGCTGCTCGAATACGCAATTCTCGGCAACATTGTGCCGGATTTTCCCTTGATCAATAAATCCTTCAACTTGTCCTACAGCGGACACGACGGATGAGGTGAGTATGATTGACACTCTATCGCGAATGATACGCACGGGGATCCTGACTGAAACTCTTCCCCCACCAAACGCCCCTTCGCCTCTAGTCGAAGGACTGCAGAGGGATCTGCGGAAGATTCTGGGACGTGCTCTGTGCATTCGCCATGTCGATGCAGGCTCCTGCAATGGTTGCGAACTCGAGATTCAGGCTCTTAACAATCCGTACTATAACCTCGAAGGTATTGGTATCAAGTTTGTAGCGAGCCCGCGCCACGCTGACCTTCTACTGGTAACAGGTCCAGTATCGGCGAACATGGAAGAGGCTTTGAAACGCACTCTGGAAGCCGTACCGGATCCTAAACTTGTTGTTGCGGTGGGAGACTGCGGGGCCTGCGGCGGAGTGTTTGGGAGCAACTACGCCAGCAGGGGCGCAGTAGCGAACGTCATTCCCGTACACCGCACTGTCGCAGGCTGCCCGCCGAATCCTGCGGCGATACTGGAGGCCATTCGCTCTGTATTTGTCGAGGCTTGAATGGTGTTCGTCTGGAGCGATCGCTGCCGGAAGGCGATGGATGGCTCAACAGCGAGAAGGAGTCCAAGAGTTGCCAATCATTTCTTTCAAGAAGGCTCAATTGAGCTTGAAGAGAACACGGCCAAAAACAATTTGGCCTGTTGCTATATTTGCCGTTGTTCTTGTTGGATGCATCGCGGGTTTCGTTATTGCTGGCAAGAAAGCCCCACCAACGCAGAGACAATCACTTCAGCAGGTGCAGATTGACGATCTCGTTCGGCAGGTGTCAACCTTAACCCGATCGGACTTGATCGTCTTTCCGGATGGCCGGGTCTGGTATGTACGCGGCATTGATGGTGGCAATTTGGAAGTCGTCGGCTGGATCGGCGACAATGCCAGGTCCGAGGATATCTATTCGTTCGTTCTTGCAAACGACGATTTCAAGATCGTTCGCCAAGGTGACTCTATGTGGGCGAAGAACAGGGATGATTATTTCAAGCAGTGAGATGTTGCGAATGGCGTTTCCGGGGTGGAATAATTGGATGGGACAATTGAACAAGACACCGTTCGCCGCTCGAAATCTTTCATGCAGCAAGACTACCGGAGCACAGTCTGAGCGTGCCTTGTGAGCCGGAACCGGGTTATGCGGGAGCGCACCTCGCCTAGAATAACCAAATGATTTGGGGAGAGACGGAATTTATGCCGAATGGGTCATAAGTTCTCGCTGACTCTGTGGTTTACGGCCGCGTTGCTGGATTCGTACCGGTAAGCGTGCA
>PLKY01000285.1 GCA_003140785.1 Acidobacteriaceae bacterium
GAGATTGGCCAGTTAAACCCTCTACTCGGCAATTACTGATTGATCAACATTCTTGTACCCTCAGGCGTGGGTGATGCCGCTTTCGCCCTCTCAAGTCCAGGGCTCCTTCGGCTCCGAGCATCCCGGCCCAGCAAAAACGCCGTAAACTCAATCAGGAGCACTACCCTCTTTGAAATCTGGATTTGTCGCCATCCTCGGCCGGCCCAACGCTGGCAAAAGTACCCTGCTGAACGCCCTCACCGGCGAAAAGGTCGCCATTGTTACGCCCAAGCCGCAGACCACGCGCAACCGCATCGCCGGCGTGGTCGAGGTCCCCGCGCGCAAGGGCGTGCATCCGGCCGCGCAAATCGTCTTCGTCGATACGCCTGGCGTGCACAAGCCAGCCTCGCAGCTCGACCGGCGCATGTTGCAGGAAGTCCACGAGGCCCTAGAAACCCGCGACCTCGTGCTGGTCCTCATCGACGCCAGCCGCCGCGTGCAGCTTGAAGCAGCCGGCGAACCCGCAGGCGCGCATCAGCACAAATCTGCAACCTGGGCCAGCGAAGAGGAATTCCTCTTCGGCTTGATTCGCGGCCTCGACTGTCCTGTCTTTCTAGTGCTCACCAAAATCGATCTTGTCGCCAAAGACGTGCTCCTGCCGCTGATCGACACGCTCACAAAGCAGTTCGGCTTCGCTCAAGTCATTCCCGTGAGCGCGCGCAAACGCGACGGTCTCGATGTCCTGCTGCGCAAGATCGTGGAGGTTCTGCCCACCGGCGAGCGCTACTTTCCCAAAGATCAGTACACCGACCAGCCGCAGCGCTTCATGGTGGCCGAGCTGATTCGCGAGCGCATCCTCGTTGAGACCGGCGAAGAAGTGCCCTACGCCGCGGCTGTTGTCATCGAGCAATATGAAGAGGCCGAACCGCCCGCGCCCCCGCGAAAGAAGGGCCAGGCTCCGGCCAGGCTCCCGCTCACCCGCATAGCCGCTGCCATCTACTGCGAGCGCGACGGCCAGAAAGCGATCCTCATCGGCAAGGGCGGAGCCAAGCTGAAAGAGATCGGCACCGGCGCACGCAAGCAGATCGAGTCGCTGCTCGGCACCCGTGTCTATCTGGAACTGCATGTGATCGTCGAACCCGGCTGGCGCGAATCGCGCAGCTTCATCGATTCTTTGGATTGGCGCAATCAGTTGGAGAAAATCGCCGAGAAGCAGGGCAACGAGCCGACGGAAGAATAGGTTCGATTCCGTTTTAAGCCCCGCGCACCTGGCCTCGCCCTTCCGTCTTCACTTCGTACATACGCGCATCGGCCGCGCCAATGATCGTGTGGATCGTCGCCCCATCGGCAGGCGCTGTCGCCAGCCCGACGCTCGCACTGACCGTGAGTTCCAGGTTTCCGTTCATGTGGAAGCGCGTGGTCGTCAGATCGCGGTGCAGGTTTGTCGCCAGGTCGTGCGCGTCGCTTCTTCCGGTCTCGTGCATGACCACCACAAACTCGTCCCCTCCGTAGCGAAAACATAGGTCCTGTGGCCGGCTCAGCTCCTGGAGTCGTTGCCCGGCGCGCGAAAGCAATTCGCTCCCGACCAGATGGCCGTGCGCATCGTTCACCTGTTTGAATCGATCCAGATCGAGAAACGCCAGGCTCACGGGAAGGTGCAGGCGGCTGCAGCGTTCCAGTTCCCGCCCCAGCACGTCATACAGGTGCCGCACATTGAACAGTCCCGTCGTGTCGTCCGTGATGGTGAGCTGTTGAATGCGCGCCATGTCGCGTGCGTTCTCGATTGCGATCGCCGCGTGATCGGCGAGGATGTGCAGAAATGCAATCGTGTAGTCCGTCAGCTGTTCCGCGCGCGGGTTAAAGATTTCAATTGCGCCCTGTGTCCCCTTGCGTCCCCGCAGCGGCAGGGCAATTACGGATCGGATCTTCGGTGTGAATCCCGGTTGGTGCAGCCGCGCGTCATCCTCGGTCTCGGGAACAATCAGCGTTTCTCCGTGCTCCACCACCCAGCCCGCCACGCCCTCGCCGACCTTCACGCGCAAATCGCGCAGCGCCGCTTCTTCGCCGCCGGCCGCAATGGCGTAATACAAATCCTGGCTAACTTCATCCAGCATCAGAAGGCTCCACAAGTCGGCCTGGATAAAGCGCTCCATGTGCTCCAGAATTGTGCGCAGAATCGTATCCAGGTCGAAGCTCGAGGTGAGCGAGCGCGCCAGCTGGTGAAAGACGAGCAAATCGTCGATCGGAATACGATTTTCCGGTAGAGCCTTCATTTGGGGGACCGGTGGAGCGTCGCCTGGCCAGATTAGGAAATTGCGTGGCCGATGCAATTCCGTAAAGTCGCCGCAACCAATAGGAAGCGGTGACGTTGCATCATCAGAATGACGGATATGTGGTTTCGTAATCTGCCCTTGATTTGCATTCTGTCACACGTTGGGCATGCGGCAAGTGGGAATTGCACGAAGGTAATACACCATGGTTTTACTCTTTGAAATGGTCTATCCGCCGATGTGCACCATCGACCGGGAAGGTTTGAGGAATCCGGGCTCGCCGATATGGTGGCGCGCCTCCTTGCCCTGCACCGTGCGCGCGATGTAATCGCGAAGCTCATTGTCGCTTTCGCCCGCGCGCATGTGCCCATAGAGATCGTGCTCGACCTGGGAAAAAAGACAGGTTCGTATCTTGCCATCCGACGTGAGCCGCACGCGGCTGCATGCACCGCAAAATGCCTGCGTCACCGGCGCAATAATCCCAATCTCGCCTCGCCCGTCCGCGAAGGTGAAGCGCCTTGCCGTCTCCCCCGCGTCACGGGCCGGCAGCGGCACAAGCTGCAGCACGCGCCCGATGCGCTCCACAATTTCCGCCATCGGAACCACGATCTCCGGCGTCCAAAGCCGCCCCTCTTCCAGCGGCATGAACTCGATGAAGCGAACCACCACATCTTCTTCGCGGGCAAAATGCGCAAAGCTCTCGATCTGGTCGTCGTTGAAGCCGCGCAGAAGCACGCAGTTAATCTTCAGCGGCGTCAGACCGGCGTTCCGTGCGGCGCGAATTCCGGCCAGCACCTTGTTGAAGCTCCCCGGCACGCGCGTGATGCGCTCGAACGTGGGCGCATCCACCGCATCCATGCTCACCGTGGCGCGTTGCAATCCGGCCGCCTTCAGCGGTGCCGCAAGCCCTTCCAGCAAATGGCCGTTCGTCGTGAGCGCCAGGTCAAGCGGCTCGCCCGAAAGCGTGCGCAACCGCCCCAGCTCTTTGATCAGTTCAAGCAATCCCGGTCGCAGCAGCGGTTCGCCGCCGGTCAGCCTCACTTTTTCAATGCCAAGGCTGACAAAGAGCTTGATCAGGCGAAGATATTCTTCAATGTCGAGCTCAGGATACTGGGCTCCAACCTCACCCGTCCGGCAATACACACACTTATAGTTACAGCGGTCCGTGATCGAGACGCGGAGGTCGTGAATGACGCGTCCGTGGCTGTCGGTCAGCCGCGCAGCGGACGTCACGGCAGAAAAAGCAATTGGGGAAGCAACCGCCATCGGCACCTTTTACGCAAAGAATTTGCCGGCGCATCGCTGCAAGGGCACTTTGTTAGATGACGGAGCGCCTAATCGAGACGCGGCGTTCCCCGGCGCAGGATGAGCCCGGTCAACCCGAATCCCGCAATCAGGCACAGCGCGAGAATGAAATAATACGCCATCGGATGCGCCCAGCCCGGCGAATACGTCAGGTCCTGTCCCACCCACAGCAGCAGTACGACGGCAATCACGGAAAACTGTCCGGCCATCACCAAAAACGTATGCCCCAGGTCGCGCCGCTTGTCCAGAGCCTCCACCTGGTCGGGGGTCAAATTGCGCTCTTCGGGGGGAAGCAGGGAATTCGCCATTCTCGATCTCCAGACAGCCCGCTCGCACGCCCGGGCCGCCTACCTCACTCATTCAATCACAGACCGCAAGCGCTCCGCTACTCCGGCCCGAAAGTCGCTGAGCAACGCAGGACCCTTCGGCTCAATCTTGTTCAAATCGATTCGATGCGACGAAAATCATTCCATCAAAAACGCCAACGATTGGAGCGTCGTAATCTCAAACGGCTTGCGGCAGCGCACATTCGTGCAGGCAAGTTTATCGTCGCGCCGCACCATGTACGACTGCGCCTTGGCGAACCGCGTGCGGTCGCGCTCATCGGCATTGCGCGGCAATTGCGCCTTCTTGCGCCGCACCACCCACATCACTTTGTATTCGGCGGCCTGCCCGCACTTCGGGCAGTTCAGCGTGTGCGTACGCGCCTCTGTGGTCTCGTTAAAAAACTCCCGCTCGTCCATGGGCCCCAGTTCTTCTCCACAACCGGCGAGGCTACAGCGGTTCCGCAATTGGCGTATCCCGAATCCACCGCGCTTAAGTGGCTTTTTCTTGCCGGAGTCCCCAGCGACAGGTCTTGGTCGCCGGGGTGGAAGTAAAAGCCACCTTGCGCGATGCCAGAAAAGGCACTTAAATTGTGGAACCGCTCAAAATTCTCGCCGAAAAATTCCCGATTTCCGCCCCGGCGCACCAATAGATGCAACCGGAAAAACGGCTCGGGCCTTCCGATTACGCTCAAACTATTCCATACTCTTCCTTGCCATGACGAAACGCAAGCCAGCCAAGTTTTCGGCTACCAAGGCGGTCAAAGCCAATGCGCGCGAACGCGTAGGCCAGCCGAAGCCCGCCCGCGTCCTCGCGACCGAGCCCCGCACAGGGCGCGAGGCCAAACACAAACCCAGGCTCGACGAACTCATCCGGCAGGAGGACTAACGATGGCGCGTGCAGTCGGAGTTGGAGGCATTTTCCTCAAAGCGCAGGACCCGAAGGCTTTGTCCGCCTGGTACGCAAAACACTTCGGCATCGCGCCAGCGGAAGAAACATCGCTTTTCTTCGACGGCCTCAGCGCCGCCGGCATGACCGTCTTCGCACACTTCCCGCGCGACACCGAATATTTCGGTTCCTGCTCCCAACAGGCCATGGTCAATCTGCGCGTCGATAATCTCGATGAGATGCTTGCGCAGCTTGCCGCAGCCGGCGTCTCCATCGACCCCAAACGCGAAGACTACCCGTACGGCCGATTTGCCTGGATCGTCGACCCCGAAGGCAACCGCGTCGAGCTGTGGGAACTGCCGGCACCTGCGTCTGCATAGGGCTTGTCAATCAGCACGCACATGGGTGCCCCAGGTCCCTGATTTTGGGACCTGGGAAAGCACAACCCGCAAATTGACTGCTGTCATCCTGAGCGAAGGTCGCCGCGGCGACCGAAGTCGAAAGCTTGCCCTGAGCGGAGTCGAAGGGACCAGCTTTCGCATTGCGCGAAATGCTGCCAGCAGCGGGGTGCTAGCGGAACGGGCCTCAATCCCCGTCAAAGGCGGGCTGAGGATCTAATTCGACAATATGACCGCTCGACCTCGAAACTGATGGTCAAACGCGATTATGTTCTCTCGTATTTTCAACTACGTCCTCCTCCTCATTGCTGTGGCTTTCGCTCTCAGCGGCGCTGTCGCCACGCTTGCACAGAAGGGGAAGCAGCATCCGTCTTTCGAAGTATTGACCCACCGCATGGATGTCGATGTGGATGGAGCCCCAAACGCCTACGGGCCGCCCGGCACACAGACTCTCGACATCCTCCTGAACGCACACTACCTCAATCGCGCTGACAACGAAATCGTCGGCTATCTGATTGACGAACAGAAACGGCCAATTCCGCAGGGCCCAAAAGATCCCTTCCCCGGCTATTACATTTCTCAGACCGCCTTTACCGATATTGAGAATCAAAATCAACGTGATCCGCGGAAGTATGTTGACGCCCGCAACATCAACTATGTCGTACGTGGCAACGCAGCCCGGCGGCGCGGTGTGAGGGTGGGGGATTTCGCGTCTGTCTTTTCGAAGCGCACGCGCATGGGTGTGTTCGCGATTGTCGGCGATACAGGCAATCCCACCGGCGACGAAGGATCACTTCATCTATTGCGGGATCTCGGATATCCGTTTCACGACGGCAAAAACGACTCGGTCGATCAACCCGAGATCGTCGTTCGATTCTACCCAAACTCCAATCCAAAGCATCAGTTTTTCTCCACTCAGTCCGAACTGGACGAAGCAGCAACGAAACTCGGCTTGAGCCGGGATTTCTCCTCTGCTCCGATCGCTAATCGATAAAGAAGTACAGAGGCTCGAAGACCATGAACAAAACTGTTTTGGTGCTCTGGCCGATTGTCGGCAAACCGTCATTCACTGATCGGTAAAGAGCATCGAGGCGCCAAAGGATCCTTCTGACGGCACGCCATCCTAATTCCGCAGCACCAGCAAACTTCCCAACAGCGCTAGCGGCATCGCAACCATGCCCGCCTTCAGAAACTCCCACGCGGTAATCTCCACTTTCTCGCGGCGCAACGCGATCAGCCAAAGGATCGTCGCCAGCGAGCCGGTGACGGAAAGGTTCGGTCCCAGATCGACCCCGATCAAAATCGCGTGAGCCACAATCCCCGATTCCTGCGCGTGTCGAATGGCCGCGCCGCTCATCAGGCCGACAGGAAGATTGTTCATTCCGTTCGCCACCAGCGCCACCGCGAACGCCGATGCGCCTTTTGCGAGCCAGCCTGGGCCGTGCGCCAACATTTGCAGTCCCGCCAATCCGGCGCGCAAAAGGCCAGCATTTTCGAGCGCCTCCACGATCACGAAGAGACCCGCGACCAGTGGCAGCACCGACCACGAAATCCCCCTAGCCACGCTCGCCACAATTCCCCGATTCCGCGACGCCACCACCACCAGCGCCACAATTGCCGCGCAGCAGGTTGGAGCGCCCAACGAAAGTCCGAAAGCCGAAGCGCCGATCAAGGCTGCCGCTGCCAGCAGCAAACCGGCCAACGCAAGCCTGCCTTCGGTCGTCAACGGCGCGGGCTCCACCTCGCCCTCGATTGGCTGCCGCAACTCCTTGCGCGCGTGCCAGCGCAGGCACAGAAAAGTGGCCGCAATCGAAGCGGCCGAAGGGAGCAGAAAGATGTCGAGCCACTTCAGCAGCGGTGGAAGACCTGGACCGAAGACGACGAGGTTCGCGGGGTTCGAAATGGGGAAGACGAAACTGGCCGCATTCGCGATGAATGCGCAAGCCAGCAGATACGGGGCGGGGCTGACCCGCGCCCGCCGCACCACAGCCAGAACCGCGGGCGTCAGTACCACAGCCGTTGCATCGTTCGAAAGCAGCGCGGTTACCACGATGCCCACGCCATAGACGAGCACGAACAGCCGACCCGATGAATGCTTCGCATGACCCGCGGCAATGCCCGCTGCCCAATCGAAGACGTGCTCTTCGCGCGCCATCTCCGCAAGAATCATCATCCCGGTCAGAAAGAGGTAGACATCAAGCCCTTCGTAGACCGCGTGCGCGGCCTGCCGCAGCGGAATCAGCCGCGCAATGACCAGAAGAAGAGCCCCGCCGCAAATCCACCAAGCCTCGGCGATTTTGCGTGGGCGCAGAAGCATGCACAAAATGCTGGCAAGGGAGAAGATCCAGACGATCACCATAGTTAGGATGCGATTCGAGTCATTTCAAGTCACGAACCAGTTCCGATTCGGGAATTTTGCACTTCCATTTCCCATTCCGGCGCGCCCAACAGACGCGCAAAGAAATGTGGGCGCTTGGCTTCCTTCCTTCTTCGGTGTAAGACAGGTTCACCCTGGAATGCAGCAATGTCTTACGCGGTAAGACATGCGGACGGACATGCCTTATATCAGTAAGACAAATGTCCAACAAAGGTAAGACCCTTGTCTGCCATTGTCTTACGCCGCACTGCCTCCGTCCGACGCCGGTTCCCTCCGAATGCCCACGGTAGTACACGCAGTCTTTGAGCGGGACAGGCATCGCTGAGATAGCAGTAAAGTGCTTCTCATGGCGGCGTAAACTTGAGATATGACAAAGGAACCAACCTTGACGTTTCGTCTTTCGGTATCGGATCACTTCCAATGTTCCCAATGCGATGAAGGGAAGTTTGAAGGCGGGTTTGCCGTATCTACGACCATGTACGATCTGCTTGCTTCCTTCGAGGATCACGTCACCAGGTGGCACACGGGAGAAGGCGGAACCACTACCGTAATCTTGGCTCACGAATCGCGGTAATTGCAATTGGTTTGTGCGTGAGCTGCGGAGGTGAGCCCAGAAAACAGTCCCGACTCGCCATTCTTCATAGTGAGGGATCCTTCGGACCGCATGTCGAGGTTTTCGCGACCTTCCATAGCCGTGTTTTAAGGCGTTACATGCGCCAGGCCTTTGGCGTGGCGAGTGAATTTATGCCAAAATTCGCGTTGATCCGCAGCAAATTTGCAGAAGATTACCGACGCCCGTGAAACATGCGAAAAACTGCATCAGGGATGGTTAGGCAGGGGGTCTTACGCCGGAAGCGAATCGAACCAGGCCGCCAACTCCGCATGTCCATGCTCACGCGCAAAGTCCGCCGGCGTTTTGCCCTGATCGCTTGCGTGATGCGGATTGGCTCCGTGCTCCATCAACATCTCTGCAAGATCGATGCGATTTGCTGCCGCCGCGGAGAAGATAGGCGTGAAGCTTCCGGCCTGCGTAGCGTTCACGTCCGCGCCATGCGAGACCAGCAATTCGATCGTTGACGGATTCTTGCCGAGAGCAAGCGCTGCATGGAGTGGCTGATTCTGTTGCGCGTTTTGCGATACCGCATCGACGCGCGCTCCACGGAAAATCAATGCGCCGACCGACAGCGGAGTTCCGAACGCCGCCGCGAGATGCAGCGCCGTCCAGCCGTCGCTGGAGAATGCCTGCGCCGCCGATGCATTTTCGCTCAGGATGGCCTGCAGTCGCGCCTCGTCACCGGTCGATGCAGCTTCAAACACATCGAGCGGAATGCCCAGCGTGGCGAGTTTGGCCATTAGGAGAATGCTCACCTTCCTCTGGCCGGTGTACACGGACCAAAGCAGCGCGGAGACTCCCTGCGCATCGCGATATTCGGCGAGAGAAGGATCGTTTTCAAGCGCGGCCGTGACTGCTGCCTCATTACCGCTTTGGATCAGCTGAAGGAAATCCTGGCTCACTGGTGGTTCACGCTGTAGGGCCCTGGAAGTTTCGGTCCCGCGTTCGCCGCTTCAGTATCGGGTTTAGCCGGCTGATTCGTTCGTTTGGAGTAAATGCGAAACTGCACCACGACGTCCAAAACAACCGGAACGGTTTTGCCATCCTTCGTCGCCGGCCGAAAGCTTGCTTTGCGAATCGTGTCCGCTGCACTCTCATCGAGCCCAAACCCGATGGGCCTGCTGACCACAATCTCCTGGGGCTTGCCATCGGCGCCAATCACCGCGTGGTACAGGGCCATTCCGGCAACGCCGTTTGCCTGGGCGTATTCGTTGGATGGCGGCTCAATGGTGGAAAGCAGCTTGGCCTTCTGATCCACACCGCTCTGCCGGAAGATCGCAGGGTCGGTTGGCTTGTAGTCAGCCTGGTTGGCGACGGCCTGGTAATACAGCTTCCAGAAACTCGGCATCGCTGCAATCATACGATCGTCGAGCCCCCGCGCAAAGATGTGATCGATCGCGTCGCGCAGCAGGTGCGCCGCATGAGCCGGCGATGTTGTCGTCGTTACGCTCGCGGAGTCGGCTGGGCGTTCGGCTTCGGGCACCGCATTCATTTCGGCCTTCGCCTGATCGGCATCGCTCAGCTCAGTCGCGGGCGCTGCAGGTGTTCCGGATCCGGCATTCACTGCAGCAGTTTCTTCGCCCTTCTTGTCCTTCTTCTTTTTCGGAGTCACGACCAACTCGCGATCGATTGTAATCTTCAGGATCTTTTTTTTCGGCGTGATCCGCACTTTGTCCACGGCCTTGGTGGGATCTTCATCGGGCCGCGCGCCCAGAAAATGCAGTCCATAGCGAATACCGGTCAGTTCCACCTTGTGTTTCGAAAGATGCACCTTATCGATCTCGACCAGGCTCAGCGTATAGGAACCTTGCGGCGAGTGGCCGGTCAATTTCCCGTGTTCGTCGAAGCTGAGCGAGTTGTCGAGGTAGCCGTCGCGCATGTAGAGCGTCTTGCCCACCAGAATCTCTTTGATCTCGTCTTCCGTGACTGCGCCCGCCTGCGCATCCTGCGGCGTCGCTGGTGCAGGCTGGTTGGGCGTGGCAGCAGGAGCTTGCTTCGGAGTTTCCGCCTCAACTGGAGTTGTTGGGGCCGGCTGCGCCGGCGCTTCTGGCTGAGCAGCGGCCGGCAGTTGCGACGCGTCAGGCTGAGGCGCAACGGGCGCTTGTGCGGTTGCGCGACTGAGCGTAAACGCAAGCAGAACGCCTACCCACAGGGCAGTCATTCGCGGGGAAAGCGTGGCCCACCGGCATCCGGAGGATGAGAAAGGGAAGCACTTCATCAGGGGAACCTATGCTCAGAATGTAGCAGGGCGGCACTGGTTCCCAGCGTTGGAATTGGATGAACGCGTGTTACTGAGGTGTTGTGGCGGTCAACGGCGACCGGTCCGCATCGCGGCTGGATTACCGGTCCGGATGCGCCAGCCGCCACAGAATACGCCGAAATAGTCCGAGCGCGTGCTTCACGTCGGACTCTGTCCAACTGAGCCGCCGCAACAGCAGGCGAAGGTCGTGCCGGTTGGCCGCCTGCATGATGCGAGGTGAGTAGCCCGCTGCCGTCATCGTCTGCTCAACGACCTCAGCCAGCCGATCGAGCGCTCCCGAAGAGGCATTCCGGTCAGCGCCGGCATTTTGGAGCCGCTCTGATTCCGATTCGGGTGTCTCATTCGGGAGCGCCCGCGTCAGTTCATAGAGGCAAACCGCGACAGCCTGGCCGAGGTTCATCGAAGGCTGGCGTGCATCGGTAGGAATCTCAACGAGCAAGTGGCAGTAAGACAGATCCTCGCGTGTCAGACCGTGCTTCTCTGGTCCAAAGACGAGGCCAACACGGCCTCCCCGCTGAAGCTCCTGCTGAACAAACGGCGCCAGCGCAGGGAGCGGAATGACAGGCTGCTCCGGCTTGCGATACGTGAGTGTGCCGGTGCCGACCACGAAAGTGCACTCGGCAATTGTCTCCGCGAGAGTGGCGGTCTCGCGCGCGTTCTTGAGCAATTCAGGCGCACCAACAGCAGACTTCGCTTCGCGCCAATGCGCTTCAAACGGCGCAACGACCGTGAGTTTCGCGAATCCGAAGTTTGCCATAGCGCGTGCAGCCGCACCTATATTGAGAGGATTGCGCGGCGAGACAAGAACGACATCGATCCGGTCGCGTTGGGCTTCAGGGGGCAAGCACCCATTGTAGGGCGGTTGTCTTCGGTACACTCAATCGCGTATGGTTCCCGACTCCAATCCAAGTGCAGATGCGCTGCAATCCGAGGTCGAAGCGCTGTGCGCGACGGCGCATTGGTGCTATGCGCGCGGGTGGGTTCCGGCGACCAGCGGCAACTTCAGCATGCGTGCCGGGCGTCAAATTCTGATCACGCCAACTGGCCTGGACAAAGGCACGTTGACGGCAAGGGATTTGCTGGAGATTGACTCGGATGGCCGGACGGTTGCCGGGGAAGGCAAGCCGTCCGCAGAGACGGGATTGCACACGGTGATCTATCGCGAGCGGCCAAAGGCTGATGCGATTCTGCACGTGCACACGATTTGGAATACTTTGCTTTCCGGACGATTTGTTGAGGCGGGTTATGTGGAGATTGAAGGCTATGAGTTATTGAAGGGTTTAGCTGGAGTTAGCACGCATGAGCATCTTGAAAAAGTGCCGATCATTGGGAATTCGCAGGATTATGGGCTTCTTTCGGCGAATCTGGCAGGTGCGCTTCATGGATTCCCGGGGGCGCATGGGGTTTTGCTGAGTCGGCATGGGCTTTATACTTGGGGAGAATCGGTGGGTGAGGCGCGACGGCACCTGGAGGCGCTCGAGTTTTTGTTCGAGATGGAATGCCGGCGGCTGACAGGCGCGATCAGCTAAGGCTTCGCGTGGCCCCAAAATTGTTCCACGTGGAACAATTTTGGCGTGCCGAGAGCTTTGGTGATCTCCAAATTGTTCCACGTGGAACAATTGTGACAAGTGCCACGGATGATGGTCGCGTTTGCAGATTAATTCCGCTAAGTGTGATTTGCGCTGGCTGATACTTCGCGCGATTGACTGAGGAGATTGGTATGGCTGTTCTTCGCTTCCCCCAACCACCCCACGGACGTGGACCTGTCCTCGGGGACCCCGTGGAGAATCTTCAAGTCGATTCCGAGGCTGAGATTCGCGCGGCGCTTGCTCCGCTGGGCATCGACTATGAGCGCTGGAGTCTTGACCGGGTGCCTGCTGATGCGAATGCTGACCAAGTGCTCGCGGCGTACGCCGATGAGATTGACGAGATGAAACGGCGGGGCGGCTATGTTACGGCCGATGTGATTGACGTGAACCCTGCGACGCCGAATCTTGAGGCGATGCTGGCGCGGTTCGATAAGGAGCATACGCACGACGAGGACGAGGTGCGATTCATCCTTTCGGGCAGAGGGATCTTTTTCTTGCATATTGGAGACAAGGTCGTTTCGGTTGAGGTCGGTCCTGGCGATGTGCTGCGCGTGCCACGTGGGACTACGCACTGGTTCACGCTGTGCGAGGATCGGCGCATTCGCGCCATCCGCTGGTTTCAAGACACGACGGGGTGGACTCCGCATTACACGGATTCCGGCGTGGATAAAAGCTACCAGCCGCTTTGCTTCGGGCCTGCTTATCTCGGGCCGCGCCTTCGCACGACAATCTCTGTATGACGGATGCGCGCCCTCGCGTTTTTCTTCTCGATGTCGAAGGAACTGTTGCGCCTATCTCTCTTGTTAGCGAGCAGTTGTTTCCGTATGCGCGTACACACCTCGCCGAATACCTGAAGCAGAACCTGAGCAGGTTGGAAGTCCAAAACGATTTGAAGCTTCTTGCGGAAGAGAACCGTGCGGAGCTGAGCGAAGATAGTCCGACCTTTGGTGTTGAAATCAGAAACGAGCTTCATGCGCGGGCGTATCTTCTTTGGCTGATGGATCGCGATCGCAAGTCGACGGCGCTCAAATCTCTGCAGGGGAAGATCTGGAAGGACGGTTTCGAGAGCGGGGAGTTGAAAGGCACGCTTTTCGCCGATGTGCCCGAGGCGTTTGCTCGCTGGGCCGCGGACGGGAAGGTTGCTATCTACTCATCTGGTTCGGTGGAGGCGCAACGGCTTCTGTTTCGTCATTCGACCTTTGGCGACTTGACGCCGCTGATTTCCAGTTACTTCGATACGCGGATTGGAGCTAAGTTGGCAAGTGCGAGTTATGCGGCAATAGCGGCGGAGTTAAGCGTCGATCCCGCCGAAGTGATTTTCTTTTCCGATGTTTTGCGCGAGTTGGATGCTGCTCGCGAGGCTGGTTGTTCGACGCGGCTTGTGGTGCGTGAGGGCAATCCTCCTGTTGAGGATGCGCACGGGCACGAGGCGATCGAGTCGTTTGCTGGAGTTGGAGCGTAAGCATCTCGAATTTTCCGCAAATTCGATGTGGGAAACACAAATATTGGGAGGGGGGAGGGG
>PLKY01000323.1 GCA_003140785.1 Acidobacteriaceae bacterium
AGACTTGTCTCCGGCTGTACATCGTCCCCAGGGATCTGCCCGCCGCGGATTCTTCTGCGTTTTCAGTTTAGATTGACGGCCGGTAATTTCTCGCAAGGACTGGCCGTCCAGGCAAGGCGCTTCGCGGCAGTTTCTTCAGGGACCAAGGGACCGAGGGAAACAAGGGAGCTACGATGGGATGCGCGCCGGAATCTCAATGCCAGACGCGCGACTCGTTAACCCTCTCCTTGGCGCGGAAGGCGGACTCCAGATCGACTCCGTGACAGTTGGCGAGGTCGAGAAGATAGCTAAGGACATCGGCGAATTCTTCTTCGAGATCGAAGGAGGACTGCTTCGCGGCTTCGCTGTAGAGGCCGGATTTTTTTCGGATGGCCTTGGCCAGTTCACCGACTTCTTCGATGAAGAGGACGAATTTCTCGGGCGGGCTGTCCTTGGTCCAGCCGCGCTCCTGGCACACTTCGGCGAGGTAGTTTTGCAGCATACGTAGAGTTGGCTCAGGGGGAAGGTCGGCCATGCGACTGCTCCTGTGAAATTTGGTTTTCGCTTTCCCCATTACAGCATGCCGATTCGAGTGGAGGGCGCAGACTCTTCTGCAATGCAGGCGGGAAAATTCTTCGCAAAGCGGAGCGCCTCGGGAGGGAGCAGGGGCCTTCAGGCCCCTGAAATCTGTAGAGTCAGTTGGAGGCCTTTAGGCCCGGGCCGTCTTTCCCACCAAGTGGAGAGGCGTAGGGTCCTTTGCTCCACGGGCAGCAGAACTGAAGGGATACATCTCCGGCGTTGCGACGAGCCGCCGCCGCACTGGATTCTCCTCGATATAACGCACACAATTCGTGAACTTCTCCTCCGTCGCGATCTGGCTCTCGTTGAAGCTGCGCATCCAGACATCGAGCTTGTTTTTCAGGCGGAAGGAGAAGCCGCCTTTGATGAACTGCATTGCCTTTTCGAGCGAGACATCCGGGGCGGGAGTGATCAGAGCGTGGAAGTGATCTGGCATGATGACGAACGCGTGCAGGAGGAATTTCCCCTGGCTGCGGTAGTCGAAGATAGTTCGCTGAAGCAGCTCCGCTGTGGCCGTGACCTGGAAAAGCCTGCGGCGTTCGGCCGTGATAGCGGTTACGAAATACGTCCGAGTCTCTTGCGGTGCAAGCCTCATTTCGGCAGCATAGACGAAAGGCCCGTGGCTAAAGCCACTTCTTTTGCGAGCTCGAAGTCAGGGGCCTGAAGGCCCCTGCTCCCTCCGTCATGGGCCGACGGGGAAGTGCTCAGTCGGATACCTTTGATAGGCGCAATTTCAACGTTCGCTCTTCGCGTGCATAGTATGGCGCAAGCCTGTCGAAAATAGTCGCAATTGACGTGGCGACTTCTCCGTTAAAGCCCGCGAGCTCTCGCTTCTTGAACCAGAGAATTTCAAAAAGGGTTTCTTTGATCAGAGAGGCAATGTCGGAATCCCTTTTCTCGGGAGAGATATGCTCCCAGCGATCCATCAGGAACAGCATATCCAAACGGCGCAGTGCGTCTTCCTTAATCGAGTGGTGATGGACGATGTCATTTCGCATTCCCGAGTAACGGTCGAGGACCTTTTTTAGTATCTTGACCGGCTCCAATAGATCGGATACTCGAACCTTAACATTTCGAGTGATGACGTCATACCGACAGTTTCGGGGATCATTAGTCAAATGGAACACAGCGTCAACGAGCTTCAGGACTCGATCCAAGAGACCCTGAGTACGAATGATGAAGTTCTCGAGGTGATAAACACTCAAGGAGTGCCGATTGATCCCAGCTTTGTTCATCTTGGTAGTCTGACGATGATTTGTAAGGAGAATTGGTATTTGTTCAAGCTGATGGCAGCAGCTAAGCACTTCAGCCATTGAAATGCCCACGCCGATGAGAAAGAATTCGTGCTTGTCGGGTTCGCGAGAATATTCCGGGACCACCTTTGAAGGGTGGCGATTGCCAAGTAATACATCAACGGCCACGCCATTTTCGAGAACATTTCGGGCGGATGGATGCATGTCCAAATCCGCGAGTTTTTTCATCGGCTTAACTTGAAACCGCTGCCTTTCATTCATACACAATCGAATTCTAGCCCTGTTCTATGCGGCTCGATGCGACGCGAAAAGCAGATCCTTCGCTCCGCTAACCCCATCGTGCACTGACGCGCGCGACGGGGCCCCAGGCGCGCGGGATCTCAGGATGACAGGTCCGTGGAGATGTTGAGGCAGCCCCGTCGCCACGCGAAGCTTTTGCCTGGACGGCCAGTCCCGGTAAGCTAGAAGCAGGAGCAATCGCTAAAAACAACCATGGCTGAATACAAGTACTCGACGCTTGCTGTGCATGCGGGGCAGCATCCTTGCCCGTTGACGGGCGCGGTGAATGTGCCTGTGTATCTTTCCTCGACGTTTGAACTGACCGGCATTGGCACGGATCGGGGCTGGGACTACTCGCGTGCCGGGAACCCGACGCGCGACCGGCTGGAGACGGCGCTGGCTGCGCTTGAAGGCGGGCACAGCGGCCACGCTTTTGCCAGCGGCATGGCGGCGATTTATGCGCTGGTGGCGATGCTGCGCGCGGGCGATCACGTGGTGTGTTCGCGCGATGTGTATGCGGGCACGGTGCGGCTTTTCGATCAGATCGTCTCGGGCTACGGAATAGAGATCGAGTATGTGGACACGAGCGACCTGAAGGCCGTGGAAGCGGCAATGCGACCGGCGACGAAGCTCGTGCATATTGAGTCGCCGTCGAATCCATTGATGATCTTGACGGACATTGCGGGCGTGTGTGCGATTGCCCATGCGCGGGGCGCGGAGGTGAGCGTGGACAACACATTTCTGTCGCCGGCGCTGCAGAGCCCGATTGCGCTGGGCGCGGATATCGTGATGCATTCGACGACAAAGTATCTCAACGGGCACTCGGACGGGATTGGCGGCGCGCTGATAGGGACCAAGCCCGAGCACAAGGAGCGGTTTCTGCTGGTGCAGAAGGCGGCGGGCAGCATTCTGTCGCCGTTCGAGTGTTTTCTGGTGCTGCGGGGGATCAAGACGATGCCGCTCCGGATCAAGCAGCATGAGGAGAACGGGAGGGTTGTCGCCGAATTTCTGTCGACGCATCCGAAGGTGGAGAAGCTGGCCTACCCCGGGTTAAAGAGCCATCCACAGCATGCGTTGGCGGTGAAGCAACAAAAAGGATTTGGCTCTATGATGAGCTTCGAGCTCGAGGGGCGCGAGGCGGCTGGACGGTTTCTGGGTGCGTTGAAGCTGTTTTTGAATGCGGAATCGCTCGGGGGCGTGGAGTCTCTGGCTTCGCACTCCGCGACGACGACGCATGCCTCGGTGAGCGCGGAGACGCGGGCGGGGATGGGGATTACGGAGGGGCGGATCCGGTTGTCGATCGGGATTGAGGATAAGGAAGATTTGATTGCGGATCTGGATGGGGCGCTGGGGAAGGTGTAGGGCGCTGCATTCCGTTCTTGTTCCGGAGTATCCTTGTCCGTGGGCTCGTACCAGTTCGATGGGGTTACATTTCGTGTGTATCCGGAGGATCATGCTCCTCCGCACGTGCATGGCAGATACCAGGGAATTTTGGTCATCCTCGAACTGGGTCAGGATAGGTACGCGCGATTGGCTGACCGGGATGATGCGATCCGGCCCGGGGATGCCAAGAGAAATCAAGTGCGTCATATTTTGAAAGTGGCGAATGAGCATTTCGAAGATTTGATGGAATTGTGGGAGGAAGCCCATGCCTAAACCTGCGCAGGGGGTAACGACCGACGCTGAGATCGATGCGGCAATTAAGCGCGCACGGAGGTTTGCAAAATACGATCGACGCGTGATGAAGGCGACCTATTCGAAGGCGACGGATAGCCTGCGATTGGTTTTCGACGACGGTGCGACTTACGCGCTTCCGCGCCGGTTGATTCAAGGGCTTGCAAACGCTAAGGAGAGGGATCTGAAGCGTATTCAGATCCTAAGTGATGGCACCGGCCTGCAGTGGCCGTTGCTCGACGTCGCTCACTATGTTCCGGGGTTGCTCGAAGGCGTATATGGCTCGGAGAAATGGATGACCACAGTCTATGAGCAGCGAAGGAAACTGAAACTGGTTGGCGCGAAATTGCGGACTTCGTAGAAGGCGGCGTGATTCTCGAATGGGACGGGAGGGTCAGCGATGAGAAGCGGACTAGATAGTCGACTTCGGGACGTGAGTGGCCGGATTGAAGAGACAAAGGGAAATACCCTTGTTGCTTCTCTTCGAAAGGTCTACGGCGAGGATTTCCTGCGCGATTGGCGTAGTGACGCGAAGCTCTCGACAGTCCGCTCAGAGACTGATATGTCCCTCACAGAGTTGGTGCGCCAGCACCAGCGCGGGAAGAAATAGCCCTCTCCTCAGTGCACAGGCGCTGCTGCTGCGACCTTCTTTGGCCGTTTCATCAAAAATGGTAGCGGGATGAGGATTGTGGTTACGCCGACCATGACCCAGATAACGTCGACGTAGGCGAGCAGGCGGGCCTGGACCTGCGCCATGCCGAAGATCTGCGCGCCTGCGTTGTGGATGGCATCGGGCAAGGCTGAACCGTTTTGCATCCAGGCGCCGGCCAGGCCTCTCCGCATGGTTTCAAAGGGGGGATTGCCAGGCGCTGTGTCGCGCGCGAGCATGGCGAGATGCTTCTGGCTCGATCGCGCCAGCAGCGTGGTGACGAAGCTGATGCCGACGCTGCCGCCGAGATTGCGCATGAGCGCGGTGAGTCCGCTGACCTCGTTGTACTTCTCCTGCGGAATGCCGGCGTAGCACAGCGTATTGATGGGGATGAAGAGGAACGGCAGGCCGAGTGCGATGAAGACGCGCCAACTGACTGCCATCCCGAAACTGATATTTGGGTTAATGGTGGTCATGCGCCAGAGACCGAATGTGGTGATGACGAAGCCCATGGAGACGAGTTTGCGCGGATCGAATTTGGGCGCGAGGGCGCCGGCGACCGGGAAGAGAAACATGAGCACCAATCCGCCAGAGGAGACGGCCATGCCGGCCTGACGCGCGGAGTAGCCCATGATTTCCTGGAGAAACTGCGGGATGAGGACGGTGGACGAGTAGAGTGCAACGCCGACCATGAACATGACTAACTGGGTCATGCCGACGTTGCGCCGGCCGAATAAACGCAGGTCGAGGATGGGGTGGGCGATGGAGAGCTCGCGCCAGAAGAAGATGGCGAGGCCGAGGACGGCGGTGACGGCGAGTGTCGAGATGAAGCGGGAGCTGAACCAGTCGTCTTCCTGGCCCTTGTCGAGCATGATCTGGAGAGAGCCGATGGCGACGACGAGCAGGCCGAGGCCCCAGTAGTCGATGCTTTGTTTGCGCTTGCGGATTTCTGCGAGGTAGGGCGGATCTTCGACGAGGCGGTTGGTGAGGTAGAGCGAGATGATACCGACGGGGATGTTGAGGAAGAAAATCCAGCGCCAGGTGTAGTTGTCGACGATCCAGCCGCCGACGGTGGGGCCGAGGACGGGGGCGGTCACGACGGCGACACCGTAGACGGCGAAGGCCATGCTGCGCTTGGCGGGTGGGAATGTGTCGGCTAGGATGGACTGCTCGCTGGGCTGGAGGCCGCCTCCGGCTGCGCCTTGCAAAATGCGGAAGAAGACGAGCATGGGAAGGCTTGGCGCGAGGCCGCAGAGCAGCGACGCGACTGTGAAGAGGAAGACGCACGTCATGTAGAACCGCTTGCGCCCAATGCGATTGGCGATCCAGCCGCTGATGGGGAGCACCATGGCGTTGGCGACGAGATAGCTGGTGAGGACCCAGGTGGCNNCCACGTTGGCGATGGAAGTGTCTAGCGCCTCCATGAAAGTGGCGAGCGTGACGGTGATGGCGATGGCCCATGGGTTTGCGCGCGGCCGCCACGTGTCATGAAATGTCTGGGTCGCTGCGGCGGCCAATGAGGCAACTCCTCCGGGCGTGGTGCTGCGATCTAATGCGGTGCTTTGCCAGTCACAGTTGTCGGGCCACGCTTTTATCAGATTATCGAATCCGCCCCCGATGGTAGAGGCCGGCGTTGCCATGTCATCCTAAAGGCAATATGGAGACGTCCCCATTGACGGTGGAACCCGGCTTGCGAGCAGGGGGATTGGTGTTTGGCGTCGATACGTGCGGGCCGTCGGGGTCGGTGGCGCTGGGTCGGCTGGTCGGGGA
>PLKY01000074.1 GCA_003140785.1 Acidobacteriaceae bacterium
TTGATCCTCGGAGCGCTTCTCATCTGGGATATCGGAGCGAACTATGCCCCGGTAATGACAGGAGCTCTGGTTTGCCTCCTCCTCGCAAATTGCGAGCTGTTTCTTGCTGTGGGCAATCCAGGAGGAATCGCAATTGGCCTCTGTGTTATCGCAGCTTGGTGCTTTATTCGGGAGCAGTGGGTGCCTGCCGGCGTCGTGTGCCTTGCATTTAGTCTTATGCTTAAGCCCCACGATTCGGGGCAAGTCTGGATGTACTTCTTGTTGGCTGGCGGAGCCTACCGAAAGCGTGCACTCCAAACACTGGCGGTTGTAGTTGGGTTAAGTCTGCCTGCTGCCATTTGGCTCTCACACGTTGCGCCGAATTGGACCAACGAATTGCACACAAATCTTTTCGCCAACTCGGCACGCGGCGATCTCAGCGATCCTGGCCCTACGTCGTCTGCTGGCCACGGCATCGGGATGATGATCAACCTGCAGACTGTGATCAGCATCTTCCGCGACGATCCAAAGTTCTACAATCCAGTCGCCTATTTTGTGGTCGGAAGCCTCATTTTGATTTGGATCATCAGGACCATCCAACTAGAACATACTCCAAGGATCGCTTGGATTGCCCTTGCTCCTATTGCGGCTCTTTCGATGCTCCCTGTCTACCATCGGTTATATGACGCTAAAATTCTGCTGCTTGCAATTCCCGCTTGCGCGATGCTGTGGGTCAGGGGCGGGGCGATTGCATGGATAGCATTCTTGTTGAATGGCGCCGCGATCCTGTTGACAGGGGGTTTCCCGTGGGCAATTTTCTTTAGTTTGATCAAGCATTTGCCGTTGCCTGCGACCTCCCAAACGAGTGTGGTTCTTATAGCTATGCAAGTATTTCCGGTCCCACTTACTTTGCTGGCCTTTGGGGTGTTTTTTCTCTATATCTATCTTAGTAAGTACGACATGCCGAAAGAGCTGGCAGGGAGTGGAACCCCGAAGGAATTATGAGCAGAGACAAGTGAGCGTTTCCTAAAACGAAGGGTTTGCTCGATCTGCTTCCTAGCCTATTTGCTGAAACCCGGATGGTGAGATGAAAGACATGTCAAACGCTCGTCGGGACGGTCTGTTGTTCCTACTGCTGGGGTGCGCTGTCTTGGTGTCCTTCGGGCCGCTGTTGGAAGGCATTTCTCCTGTTGCGATGATTGACTTCAAGTTGCCGTATTACAGTACTCGATGTCTCTTGAAGGATTGCAATCCGTACAATGGCGCTGATGTCCTTCGCGTTTATCAGATGGAGGGTGAAGGCCGGCTTCTCGGGAAAATCCACGGAGACCCCGACGGGACTCGCTTAGTCTATTTACCCACCATTTTTGTCTTCACCTCTCCTATAGCTTAGCTTCCATTTGGACCTGCGCATCTAATCTGGATGGTATTGGAAGTCGGCGGCCTAATCATTTGCTCTTTCTTAATGTGGAACCTCGGGCTGGAGCACGCGCCTGTCCTGTCGGGATGTCTAATTGGCTTCATGCTTGCCAATAGCGAGCTGCTTGGGATAGTTGGCAATCCAGCAGGGATTGCGATTAGCTTTTGCGTCGCCGGATGCTGGTTTCTCGTTAGGAAGAAACATGAATGGACGGGCGTGATTTGCCTTGCGGCTGGTCTGATGGTAAAGCCGCACGACGTGGGACTGGTCTGGCTGTACTTCATGCTTGCGGGTAGGTCATACCGGAAGCGTGCGCTTCAAACCGCTGCTGTCTCTGTCGTCATCGGTCTGCCGGCAACTCTCTGGGTCACGCACGTGGCGCCTCGTTGGTTTTCTGAACTCCACTCCACGCTGCAATCAATCTCCGCACACGGAGCTTTGAACGACCCGGGCCCAGCGTCAAGTGGGGCACACAGTCTCGGAATGATGGTTAACTTACAAACAATCATCAGCTACATTCGCGACGACCCGAGCTTCTACAATTCGGTCACGTATCTAATTTGCGGCGCGCTGCTGCTTGTGTGGATGCGGACTACGATTCGATCGTGTCCATCTCCGGCCAGGACATGGCTCGCGCTGGCTGCAATTTCCGCCTTTACAATGCTTCCCGTCTATCATCGCCAGATTGACACCAAGCTCTTGTTGCTTACAGTGCCTGCCTGCGCGCTCCTGTTCGCCGAGGGTGGACGTACTGGACGACTCGCTGCTCTGCTCACTGGAGCTGCCTTCGTGTTGACAGGCGATATTCCGTGGGCTATCGCGCTCAGCATCTTAAATCACGTTTATTTGCCAAATGCGCCATTCGTCGCGAAAACTCTCATCGCAATGCAGATCTTGCCGATCCCGCTCATCCTGCTCGCGGTCTGTGTTTTTTATTTGTGGGTGTATGTCCAACGAGCGTCCGAAACTGAGTTTAATGAGAGCGAGGAGTTGCAGAGCCCGGAATCGGAAAGATGAACCGTTCGCGTCGGAGAATATACAGAATTCACACAGCGGAATGAAACTTAGCACCTCTCGATTGTTCGACAGCGTGCTTCATTGTCGCTTTCCCATGAAGTTATACTTCCATATACACCACAACGCTCGGAGGCCATCGCGCCAGCCTATTTTCTTGCCCTCCGCATAAGTGCGGCCGTTATAGGAGATACCCACCTCGTAAATTCGCACTTTTTCCTTTGCGATCTTAGCGGTGATTTCCGGCTCGAAACCAAAGCGGCTTTCTTCAATTCGAATCGCTTGAATCACGTCGCGACGAAATGCTTTAAATCCTGTCTCCATGTCGGTGAGGTTCAAATCTGTCGCCATATTCGAGCACATTGTAAGGAAGTTGTTTCCGACCGAATGCCAGAAATAGAGAACGCGGTGGGCCCCGGCGCTTCCGAGAAATCGCGAGCCAAACACCACGTCCGCCTTGCCGGAAAGAATCGGAGCAAGCAACAGACAATATTCAATTGGATCGTATTCGAGATCAGCATCCTGAATGATGACGATGTTCGAACTAGCATGCGAAATGCCCGTTCGTAGCGCCGCACCCTTACCCTGATTTATGTCGTGGCGAAGCAGCTTAATGCGCGGTTCGTTTGCCGCCAATAGCGGAAGCAGCTCCCATGTGCCGTCCGTTGAGTAGTCATCGACAATCACCAACTGCTGCACAGGGCGCTGCGCGAGAACTACGCTGACAACTTCGGTTACGGTAGCGGCCTCGTTGTAGACCGGCATCACCGCAGTAAGACAGGGCTCAATATCATCGTTTGATGCCATTGTGGATATCGTAGCATCTGGTTGGATTGGGACAAGCGCGCAGATTCCACGATGAATTACATATGTACCTTGCGTGCTAGAGGTCCCGCCAATTTGGACCAAAGCCCAAGTCTGCGATCAGGGGCACAGACAGTTTCACAACGCCCTCCATCTCCTCACGGACGAGTTTCTCCACTTCCGCCGTTTCGCCGGAAGGTACTTCAAACAGTAACTCGTCGTGAACCTGCAAGACCATGCGCGTTCTAAGTCGCCTCTCTGTGAGTTTGCGGTCCAGCGCAATCATGGCTAGCTTGATGAGGTCGGCAGCTGTGCCCTGGAGGGGCGTATTAATGGCTGTGCGCTCAGCGAAGCCGCGTTGGCTGGGATTTCTGCTCTCGATGTCCGGAATCGGCCGTATTCGGCCGCACATTGTGCGGACGCTGCCCTCACGCCGTGCCGCTTCGAGTGTTTTTTCGATAAATGCCTTCACTCCTTCGTAGCGCACGAAGTATCGGTCGATGTAGGCTTTTGCCTCAGCCTGTGGAATCCCCAACTGGGCGGCGAGTCCAAAAGGAGAAATCCCATAGACGATGCCGAAATTCACCGCCTTTGCGCGGTTGCGAGTTTCCTTATCCATCGACTCTGCAGGAACACCAAATACTTCACTTGCAGTGAGGGTATGAATATCCTCGTTATGGGCAAACGCACGCACTAGTAGCGGGTCGCCGCTGAAGTGGGCCAGCAGTCGCAGCTCGATCTGGGAGTAATCTGCGGAGAGCAACTGCATTCCAGGCGCGGCGACGAAAGCAGCACGAATTTCGCGGCCCAGCTCTGTTCGAATGGGAATGTTTTGGAGATTGGGATTGACTGAGGAGAGTCTTCCCGTCGCGGTGGCCGCTGCCTGGAACGTTGTGTGCACGCGCGAGTTTTTATCGGCTTGAAGTGGCAATGCATCGATGTAATTCGATTTCAACTTAGCCAGGTGCCGAAACTCAAGAACCAAGCGCGGTACTTCGTGTGCTTCCGCCAATTGTTCCAGCACGTCCTGCGCAGTCGAAATAGCCTTTCCTTTTCCGCGGACCGTTGGAGCTGGCAGGCCCATGTGGGTGAAGAGGACTTCTCCAAGTTGCTTCGGCGAGTTGATGTTGAATCGGCGTCCTGCCAGTTCAAAGATACGCTCGCCCACACGCTCCAATTCGACGGCAAAACGCTTCGAGAGGCCGTCCAATGCGTGAATATCGATGCGTATGCCTGCCTGTTCCATTCGATAGAGCACTGGCGCCAGCGGCAGATCGATCTCCGTGTACACGCGTGCCACTCCGGTGTGGTCCGCTTCAGACCGCAATCCGGGAATCAGCGCATCGATCGCCGCAGCCGCCGCCGCCAGCGTGGAAGGCAGACCTTGCCCATGACGAGCAGCGACGTCGGCGAGCGTTTGTGTTGCGTGCGTGGGATTCAGCGCATAGGAAAGCAACATCGCGTCATCCACAGCTCCAGCCAGCTCAATGTCAAATCTGTTGAGAACATGGAGAGCCAGCTTCAGGTCATGAACGCGCTTCGGCACAGCCGCATCTTGCAACAACGCGCGCAGCTCTTGTGTAAGAGGCAGCCGAAGCGCAGTGCCGCGCTCGGCGCAGACTCCGATATTGCACTGGGTCTTTTGCTCTGCCTCTTCAATCGCCTGCAAAAGCGATGGAAATTGCGGAGTGTTCTCGTCTGATTCTTCCGCCACCGGTTCGGCCGCATCCAGCGAGAACGCAAATCCATGTGCGTGCGCTGCATTGTAGAAGGCGGCAATCTGTTCCGCATCTGGATCTTCGATCAGGTCAATCGGTGCGCCGGTGAGCGAAGGCTCAAGTTCCCGGAGCATCGAAGTGAATTCTAGCTCGGTAAATAGCTCGCGGCAAGCTTCAGTGTCCGGGGGCAGTGTGGCCATCGATTCCAGGTCCAACTCGAGTGGCACATGGCAGTCAATGGTGACCAGCTCCTTCGAGAGAAGAACGGCTTCGCGATTCTGCTCGAGCGACTCACGGTAACTTTTGCGCTTCACCTCGCTTGCTCGGTTGAGGACGGCTTCCACACTGCCGAATTGAACGATTAGTTCGACGCTTCCCTTGTCGCCGATGCCGGGCGCACCGGGTATATTGTCTACCGAGTCGCCGCGCAGAGCCATCACATCGACAACTTTCTCGGGTGGGACACCCAGCGTCTCGACGACTTTGGCCGGATCGAGGATAAGGTTGTCCTTCTGCGGGTTCAGCACTTTTACCCTTGAAGTGACCAACTGCATCATGTCCTTATCGCCTGAGACAATAAAGACTTCGTGTTCGCGTTCCGCTGCTTCGCGAGCCAGCGTACCGATCACGTCATCGGCTTCGAACCCCATCGCCTCAAGAACCGGAATCCGGAGCGCCCCTAAGGCGCGGCGAATATATGGGATTTGGCGCCGTAGATCCTCTGGCATCGCTTCACGGTGGGCCTTGTATCCCTCATAGCTCACTTCGTAGAAACTTTTCGTCTGCGAGTTCCACTTACGCAGCATACCTATCGCGCGCGCTCGCTCGTCGCGAAACACCTCGCCAGAGACGTCAAAGACGGCAGCGAAGTAGCGCGGCGAGAAATCCTGCCGCAGCTTCTTAATCATGTTGACGAATACATAGGTTGCAGCCGTGGGTAATCCCGATCGGGTTGACATCGGACGGCTGCGCTGCATCGCGTGGTATGCGCGAAAAATAAAAGACATCGCATCGAGCAAAAAGACCGGCGGCTTGGCTTCGTCTGGCACGCTACAGAGTTTATCAGGTTGAATAACTCACGATGCGGCCTAGCCATCGTTCCACGAATCTCTCCTTGCTTCTTATCCGAAAAGATGTGACGCATGTAATGCGGGATTGACTTGCACCCTTGAGTTTCCCTTGTAGCGTCAGCTGTGGCTCCGGTAAGGTGAACGTATGAATCCTCAACCAACTCAGCAGGAAGCTCCCGTCGAAGCATTGCCGGGAAAACGGGACCATGCTCGATTGGTACACATTCTGAGACGGATATTCAGCCGGCATCTGATGGATGTGGCGATCCTGGCGATGTTGCCTGTCATTCTTTCGAGCATTCGCTATGCGGCACACGTGCTGGGCGATCCCGATATATGGTGGCACCTTGCCAACGCGCGAACCCTTTACGAGTCACACCACTTCATCCACATTGAGCCCTATTCCTATACCGTCGCCGCTCAGCGTTGGGTCGACCCTGAGTGGCTGTCCGAGTTCGCATTCTGGCTTGGCTATCGCATCTTCGGATTGGTCGGGGTTTACCTCATAACATGGCTCGTCCTCAGTGCAAATCTGCATTTCGTCTATTGGCGCGGCTATTTGAGATCGAGGAACGCGGGCGTTGCACTTTGGATGGCAGCGCTGGGCTTCATCCTCATGTGGGTGAACGCCAATGCGCGCACGATTCTATTCGGCTACCTCGCGTTGTCAGCCGAACTCGGCATTCTGGAAGCAGTGGAGCGCAACAGGACGCGCATACTGTGGCTATTGCCGCCTGTGTTTTGCGTGTGGATCAATCTTCACGGGAGTTGGATCATCGGCCTCGCTCTCCTGGTGCTCTACATTCTCTGCGGACTGTTCCGCGTAAGCGCCGGCATCTTTGAGCAGAAACCGTTCTTGCGCGAACGACGCAACCGCTTGCTCGCAGTGCTCGGCGCGAGTCTGGCGGCGCTGATGGTCAACCCCTACGGTTGGCGGCTGATTTGGAACCCGTTTGACATGGCCCTGAATCAGGCGCTGAACATTGGAAATGTGCAGGAATGGCAGCCGTTGAATTTAGGCTGGTTTGTCGGCAAAGCGGCAGTGGCCTTCATCGGCCTCATTGTGATCACGAATGTCCTTCACGCCCGAAAATGGAAGATCTACGAATTCGCATTCGTCTTCTTTGCCTGGTATGCGGCCTTCGACCACGCACGCTTTACATTTCTCGCCGCAGTTCTCATCGTTCCCATGGTTGCAGCCGATCTCACGCGAAGCTTCTTCCCGGTTTCAACAAATCAGAAGACCATCCCGGTCATGAACGGCGTTGTGGCAGCCGCAGTGCTATGCGTCGTTGCCCTGTATTTCCCAACCCGGGCGTCTCTTCAGAAAGGATTGGCGGAAGAATTTCCGCTGGAAACGATTGCGTCCATTCAACCTTCCTGGCGAACGCTGAACCAGGAACACCTTGGCGGCATCATGGACTTCAATTCCAAGCCGACCTTTATCGATACACGCTGGGATACCTTTGAACACCATGGAATCATGAAGGATTTCATCGACATTCTGCATCTCCAAAACTCACTCGCTCTTCTCGACAAATACCGGATCGATCATGTTTTGCTTCGCAAGAGCGAGCCATTCTGCTATTTGCTCGAACGCACACCTGGGTGGAAGGTCCTGAGAACGGAGGGCTCGGGCAATGACCAATACGAATTGTTTGCCAGGGCTCGATGACGAGCGCTGGCGTGGCGCTCACAGCACCGGAGAAACAAGCATCGTACTAGTTGGCGCCGGTTTGGTGGAGTCGGGTTCATGACCGTCGCCATTTAGTGCTGAGTGGTCATTCCCGGCGCGACGCACCATGATCGACAAGTAGAAAACAGCAATCGCAGACAGAATGAGCGGGGCTGGACGGGCCAATACAATGTACAGCAGCCTGCCAGCCAGTCCATAGTCGGACAAATGCAGACTACGGGTTTCTTGGGTCACGATTGCCAGAGGGATATCTCCGGTTATCAGCAGGCCTGCGGCGCTCAGGATGAGTGCGATCCAACGGACTGCTCTACCGTCTGCCCAGAGCATGGCGCAGGCTGGAACAGAAAGGAGCAGAAGTTTCGCATCGTACGAACGGTGGTAGGTCACCAGCATCGACAGAGCTGCACACGAGACGAGCGCGAAAAGGGCATTCTCGGGCATTGGCCGCGAACGAAGTACTGCCACTATCCATATGAGCAGAATGATTCCGCAGATGGCATAGGTCACGGGATTGTATATTCGCGGATCGTCGCGGAAGATGCTGACAACGGTCTGCAAATCAATGATCATGTCTGGGCTGCTGACACCGATCGACGTTGGTCCCGGCTCGTTAATTCCGCCATGCGCTGAAATCGTTGCCAGATTGGATCGAAGCTCGGACGCCCAATGCGGCGCGACGTGTGAGGCCCACAGAGTCCCGATCAATGCCAGAGCGAGGGCCAGAGCACCCGCCTGGAGTGCGCGCTTTCCTTGTGCTCTTCCGGCGAGCAGGAAATAGATCCAAACGAGGCCCACGTCATGTGGCTTAATTGCCAAACTGGAAGCGAGGCAAATGACTCCCAGGAGAGCGAACCGCTCGTTCAAGAGACACCAGACGGCAATGACGCAGAGCCCCACAACGAGGCCCGCCGTATTTCCACCGGAGAAAATGATCTCGCAATTTGCAAGCACAATGAACGTGAGGAGAAGGGACACGCCCGGAGCATAGTTTCGTCCAAGACGCCACATCAGGAATGCGGCAAGGGAAAAACTCCCAACAACCAGAAGCAGCCAGAGAGTCTGCGCCGCCGCCAAGGGCAACAAAGTAAATGGAGCGACGAAGAGGAAAGTAGTTGGCAGGTTGACATACCGAGTGACTGACTGCCGGCGCTCGATTGACTCGGAAGGGATTGGAATTCCCTGGGCCTGGTAGACACGCTCTAATTGGTTTACGTCGTAGGGATCGCCGCCTTGCAGCAAGCACTTCGTGCCGAAGTAGATTCCGGGGAAGCCCATGACCCCGCCGCGCACGCTGCGTTCCAGGGAAATTCCCCAGATAATAGAGATCCCGCCGCCCATGAGCAGCAGGAAGATACTCGCTCGATTCATCCACCTGGTGCCTGTTCCCATCACCTCTTGTCTCAAGGGCGGTGCGCAAGTGCGGAATAGTAGTTCTGCGTAATCTTTCTTCCGGTCGGGTCGAACCTGGGTATTCGGCGCAGATGCCATTTGTGCGCGACGAAGCTGGCCGTAGTCGTCAAAACACCGATCCCATACTCGACGCTGCGCTTGAAATTGATCGAAGAAGCTTCTTCAAAATATTTCGTCGGGCAGGAAATTTCGCCGATCCGAAAACCGAACATTACGGCCTGGGCGATCATTTGATTATCGAAGACGAAATCATCCGAGTTTTCGAGCAACGGAAGTGTCTCAAGAAGATCCTTTGAAAAAGCCCTGAAGCCGGTGTGATACTCAGATAACTTCACGCCCAGGAATAAATTCTGAAATGCCGTGAGAAACCTGTTGGAGATGTATTTGTAAAGCGGCATCCCGCCTTTCAAAGCGCCGCTACCAAGGATGCGAGAGCCCAAAACCATGTCGTAAACGCCGCTTGCGATCATGCCGGCCATTGCCGGGACAAGAGAGGGCGTGTATTGATAATCGGGATGGACCATTACTACGATGTCGGCGCCGGCGGCAAGAGCTTCGCGATAACAGGTCTGCTGGTTGCGTCCGTAGCCGTAGTTGCGGTCGTGCTGGAATACCAGCAAGCCCAGGCGGTGGGCGAGATCCACAGTCTGGTCTTTGCTATGGTCGTCGACCAGGATGCAGACGTCCACCAGTTCAGGCACTTCTCCAACCGTGGCCTGAAGAGTCTTCTCCGCGTTGTAGGCGGGCATGACGACTGCGATGCGTTTGCCGTTGATCATCTCACAGAGCCGAAGGGAACTAGTGATAGTTTACCTGAGATCGGGCGAAAGGAAGCTGGGTCAATGAGTTCTATCGCCTGATTGCAACAGGCAAGTTCCCGGATGGTCGGTGATCACAATTCGACCGGCAGCCATGATACTTTCTAAGCTTCATGGATCAAGAGCGAATCACCACATTAGTTCGAGCGTTCAGCACAACACGGCGGTCCGAAATCTATGCGGCGTGGAGAGTCGCAGAGTCAATGGGTGACGATTTATTAGCACTCCTTGCAGAAGCGTTCCCGCAAGTCCGCAAAGCAGAAGGGCGTGCTTCTATCCTCCGTTATGTCGGAAGATTCTCCCGAGAGAGCGAGTTCGCCTTTACGATGGGAATCTCTGCCGTCCGAGATCGAGCCTATGCAGTTCGTCACTATGGGTGCGCAATTCTTGCCTATTCGCTCCGAGCGGATGCACTTCCAACGCTTTCTTCTCTTTTGAAACATCCGGACCGGCGCACCGTGGACGATGCCAGGGCGGCAATCGACGCGATAAAGAACAAGAACCACCATTTCTTCCATGACCGGGACCACAGCGGGAGAGTTCGCTGGGAATACGCATCTGTGTGATTCTCCGCCTCACAGGAGTGACCGGAGTGTAAAGCTGTTCTCGCCAGTTGACCGCAATCAAGCGGGATAACCAATCTCTTCTACGTCACTTGCAAGGGTCTTTAAGTCGCGCTCGGGGTTCAAGCGTAGGACGAACTCATCGGTGAGTGGGTGGTGCTCATAAACGTGGTTGATGAGTTCCGGACTGACCGAGCGTTTGTAGCAAGTCTCCGCCCATGATTTGTATTTCTGTGGGTCGCCGTCGAGAATCAATAACATCCACTCCGAGCCGTCTGGGTCTTCACCTGATGGCCATTCGATGTGGCCAGTCCGCCATCTGTCGTCATCGTGGCCGCGCCAGATGCAGAAAGTCGTGTCAGCCATGGAAAAGGCAGGTTCTGTCGCGAATGGGTCGAATTTGTCGGGTACTTCGTCCAACACACCTCGCCACACATTCGTCGGTTTTGTGCTCCACGGCGACATCTGGGATTCGTGGTCAAATCCTTTGAGAAAAACCCCCACGTCACTAAAGACACAGAACCACGCGTCTCCCTGTCCGTTACGCATCGAGGCCATCTCTTGGCCTGCGCTCCACTTGCTATTGAACGAGTAGTAGCGATGATCCCACTCCGGCGTAATGATGGCGTCCAGCAGGGCGAGGGACTTGGTGATGCGATTTAATCTGGGGATCGACGGGAGGACAGTCAAATCTCTTGTCGAAATCACCTCGTAATCTTACGACATCGGGATGATTGTTGATGAATCGCCATATCACTCTTATCGGAAGTGAGCGGAAAACGCCGGTTGCTTCGATCGGTTGGGTCGAGAACTCGGTGTGGCCGGTCACTTCATGTTGTCGAGAATGGAGCCGACGATCCCGCCGACCACGCCGCCTTCCACGGTCTTCCTGGAGGCTTCGCGGGGGAGATACCGCTCAATCGCATGCGCCAGTCGCGCGATGGGCAAGGTCTGGAGCCAGATTCGGCCTGGGCCCGTGAGCGCCGCCAGGAAGATTCCGTCACCGCCGAAGATCACGTTCTTGATGCCGGGAACGGTGGTGATCTGGAACGAAACGCCGGACTGAAATGCGCCGACGTGGCCGGGATGAACGCGCAGGGTCTCGCCGGCCTGAAGATCGCGCATCACCAGTTCTCCGGAGAGTTCGAGCCAGGCGGTGCCTTGTCCGCTGACCTTTTGCAGCAGGAAGCCGTCGCCGCCGAAAATTCCCGCGCCCAGCGATTGCTGGAATCCGACACCGATGGTCACCATTGGCGTAGCGCACAGAAACCCGTGCCGGTGCACCATGTACTCGTTCCCCGGCCCCACTGGTATCGGCACAATGTGCCCCGGCACCNNCCGCGCCCAGCGATTGCTGGAAGCCCACGCCGACCTGAATCTGCGACGTGGCGCAGAGAAAGCCCTGGCGGTGAATCATGTACTCGTGCCCGGGCGAGACTTCCACGGGGACGATGTGGCCGGGCAGCTTGGTAGCGAAGGCCAGCTCGCCCGGAACTCCGATGGCGCGGTATTCCGTCATGAAGAGGGAGCCGCCGCCGGCCACGCGCTTGAGCACGCCGAACAGTCCTCCTCCGCCGCCAAACTGGGTGTGCGTGGTCAGCTGGATCGAACTGCCCATCCAGGAAAGTTCTCCGGCTTCGGAGATGATGGACTCGTTGGGGTCGAGCGCAAATTCGAGGACGNNCAGAGTATACATGGGGCGGGCGGGCTCGTGGCCGGGACACACGAATCAGCGCGCGTCAACCACGCAACGGAAGCCGATAGTTCCCGACCGATCGATGCTGGGGGACATCAGCAGCAGCTTGCCGTGCTCTGTCAGCTTGTAGGCTTCGGGAAAGTACCAGATGGCGCCTTGCGGCTGATAGTAGTTGCCACCGCGGATGATGCCGGCGCGCGTGTGCTCGTCGACGAATTCCTCGGTCCACTGCCAGACGTTGCCGACCAGATCCATCACGCCAAAGGGGCTCGCGCCTTTGGGATGCGCATCGACGGCGTCAGGCGGGCGGATGGTGCGAGACTTGTCGGGCACGGAGACGGCGCTGGCGTCCCATTCGTTGCCCCAGGGATAGAGGCGGCGGTCCGTACCTTGCGCGGCGTACTGCCACTCCCACTCGTGCGGC
>PLKY01000392.1 GCA_003140785.1 Acidobacteriaceae bacterium
TCACCAGCTTGTAGAGGTTGCGTTTCTCGAGTGACCACAGCGCCGGACTCCTGACGACAATCTCCTGCGTGTAGGTTTGCTCGTCACCCTCAGCAATCGGCATTGCTGGCGAGACAGATTTGCCTGCCGGATTGCCGGCGGGGTCGAGCATCGTGGAGATGACGCGCGCACTTTTCGTCTCTTTGCCATGGTTGTTTAGTTCTGTGCGGATCGAGAGGCTTGCCTTGCCGGCCTCGACCTTCGCAGCCACAAAGGTGCCCCACTGCTTCACATGGACCGCGTCCGTCTTCATCAGCCACACATGCCGGTAGATTCCTGCGCCCTCGTAGAACCATCCGTCGCTTGAGGTGGCATCGACGCGCACCAGCAGCACGTTTCTTCCGCCCGGATTGGCAAAGTCGGTCACATCGAAACTAAAGGGATCGTACCCACCGCTGTGGCGGCCAACATAGAAGCCGTTGAAGACAACCATCGATTCGCGATAGGAGCCATCGAACTCGAGGTTGATGCGTTTGCCGGCGTCCGTTGCCGGAAGCTCGAGCACGCGGCGATACCAGCCGACACTGGTTTCCGGATAGTTGCGCCCGAGGGGGTAATATCCCTTGCTGGCAAGAGCCGGGTCGTTCTTGAAAGGCAACTCGACGGCCCAGTCATGCGGCAGGTCGATGGCTTGCCAATCGCCATCGTCGAAGGCCGTTGAGCCGACAGGTAGGAAGTTTCCAGTCTTTTGGAAATTGCCGGAACGTCCGCTCCCAAAGCCGAAATCCTTCGTGGGATCGTCGGCGTTCCCAAAATGGAAGCGCCAGCCGAAATCGAGCAGCAGGCGTTCACGACCGGTAGTCGGCGTTGGCGATTGGCTTGGCGCGCTCTCAGTTTGCGGGTCGGCATTCAGTCCGGAAACCTCCATTGCCGCGGCCATCGGGCTCAACTCGTGTGCCGCTACGGCGATGGCGGGCGCCAGCAGGCTTGATTTCAAAACGTCGCGCCGTGAAAAGCTTTTCATTTTTGCTCCAATGCAAGTAATTGCGAGTACTAAATCCTCGGCGCACAGGCAGGACTTCCCGCGGATTTCGAGGACTCGCCAGTATACGCTCGTGCCATAGGTGCGCGAGAATTCCTCGTCAAGTCCGAAAACCGCGGGGCCGGCCGATGTGCGATTCGTCACATCGTTCACCGCGATCGAGGTAGCAACATTCCCCCAAGACGGGGGATATTTTCAACTGGAGGCTGGCGTGTCGAGGCGAAAGATAGACGGCCAGGCGTCGCCGCGCGAATCGCGGGAGATGCGTGATGCGCAATTTGCGATGCGCATTTCGCTTCTGTTTGGCGTGGCAATGTTGTTGGGGAAGGTGACAGCCTTTTTCATGACTCACTCCGTTGCCATCTTCTCCGATGCGGCCGAGTCGGTGATTCATGTGATCGCCGTTGGTTTCGCCAGCTACAGCCTTCGCCTCAGTGCCCGACCAGCTTCGCCGCATTTTCTCTATGGTTATGAGCGAATCACGTTCTTTTCCGCGGGTTTTGAAGGGGCCCTAATTGTCGTAGCCGCAATTGCAATTCTGATCCAGTCAATTCATGCCTGGGCGACAGGGTTGCAGTTGCAACGCCTGGGAGCCGGAATGCTGCTGATCCTTCTCGCAGGCATTCTCAACGCCGGCCTTGGCTACTATCTTCTGCGCATCGGCCGACGCACCAATTCGCTGATTCTCGAAGCCGATGGCAAACACGTCCTGACCGATAGTTGGACCAGCTTCGGAGTCGTAGTAGGACTGGTGCTGGTGCTTCTGACGAACTGGAGACCGTTCGATCCTCTGGTGGGAATTGCAGTCGCTGCCAACATTCTTTGGTCGGGAGGGCGGCTGGTCTGGAGTTCAGCGGTTGGGCTGCTCGATTACTCCGACCCAAAGACCGGTCGGAAGATTCGTGACCGGCTGGATGAAATCTGCGCAGAATTGGGTATTCAATACCACGGAGTGCGCTTCCGAACCACTGGTTACCGCCAGCTCATCGAGGTGCATCTGTTGTTCCCACGCCTAACCTCAGTGAGTGAAGCGCATAACCTCGCCACCATCGTCGAAGAGCGTCTGCCAGTTGAATTAGGAATGCCTGGCGAGGTAATCACTCACTTGGAGGGCCTGGAAGACCACAGCGAAGCCCACCACCATCGACAACGCTACACGGGGAAGCCTGATTGAAATAGCGTGTTCCTGCGCTTCTTTCGGCTTTGATCGACATTTGTTTCCTACACATCAAGGAGTGCTGGACTCCACTTGGTAGATGTCCTCAAGGGCGGCCAGTGCCCTGCGACAATTCCAGGTCGAGCCCCGCGCGCTCTCCGTTAATGAGTACGATTCCGTCATTTATGAGCTGTTGTCCCGTGCAATCGTAGGACTCGTAGCGGCGAAGAGCCTCCAAGGGAAAGAAGAACTCGACCGACAAAGCCTTCGCCGCCGGTACGCCCGGTTTTGTACGAGGTCGGACCGTAGTGCTAAAGCTGATTCCGTCAAAGCTCTGGTCGCCGGGAAAGTGAGTGAGCACGCGACGAATGAGCGGCGAGATATGTTCATCAAAGGCCAACGCTGAAAGCTTGTAACGCGAGGCCTCCGGGGATTCAGCCAGGACCGTCGTGATGGACATCTCCAGGTACACTGCATGATGGAATGGAATGAAGGCNNGAGGCGTCGTGCGCAAGGGGCATTGATGGCTGTAGAGTCGGCGACGCGGGCGCTGTGGTTGGCATGGGATCGGGCTGCTTTCCGGCGTTGTTTGTCGCGTGCGATAGCAGGGCGTTGCCTGGGGTCGCGACGGCCACGGTTACTGGCACGGCTGTTCTGGCTACATCTGTCGCCGTCGGTGCAGAATCCTTTGCCGAAGCCTGGTCTTCATCGGTGAGCCATATGCTCAACTGTTTCGCATTCAGCAGGACATCGGCATCAAGCAGTGCCCCCTGCATTGCGAGGTTGGTCTGCGCCGCTACCAGCTTACCCGTGGACCGTGATTCGCGTTGAAGCCCGCACCGAGTATCTGAATGCCCTTGATCGCGCCAGCATCGATCTTGATGCGGGTCCCTTCGCGAGTTTTATCGCAGAACGAGTACGACGGTCAGTTAGGAAGGCGAAAACGACGCCAAAGCGAGGAAGTTCAGCGACTACGACTGAGCTTGACGTTTCAGGCGGACACCCGGTTGCCCATCATTTAGGAACTCCACTCCTGCTTTCTCTAAAGCTCTCTGTACCTGGGAAAGCGTTGACGTGCGCGCGCCGATCTCTCCATGAAAGGATTCCATCCTTCGTATGGTTCCTATTGCCACGCGGGAGCGTTTCGCCAGTTCAATCTGCTCCATGCCGAGCAGTGCGCGGGCAGCCCGTAATTGCCTTCCAGTGATGGTCAAGTAAAAAACGTACCATGCATAATTCCATAACCTCAAATGTATGATAAGATATACAATTAGTTGATTATGATAATCAATTATGCGATTATACAAGCCATGCGAATTGCAGAGTTCCCGCATTCAAACAGGCGAAGAGATTCGGCGTTCAGTATGTCCGCTGGGTTAATGGGGATTTGGAGCCGGTGAAGGCTTATCCGAAGCAGTTCCTGAGAACATAGAGCGCCTCATCCAAAAGGCAATTCATTGGAATGTTCTTCACCTGACTGCCCGCACTATGCTGCCATCATCGGGGGCAGTCAGGGTTCTACAAACTGATTTCAAAGCCTGGTCCGTGGTCGTACCGTGAACCGTGCGAAACCTCCTGCTGAGGAGCGATCGTCTCCTCCGGTTTCATCGCGGGCATGAGCGCGCTTTTCCGCACGCAGGGTATTCGACAATCGCATTTGGCGTCCTGCACAAAAGGACAGGGGGTGGCATCTTCTATGGGCGAACGATACCTGACCGAAATCGACGTGGCAGAACGAACGCAGATCAGTTTGAAAACTTTGCGCCGCTGGCGATTGGAGAGGCGCGGACCGACATTTCGCAAGTTCGGTTCGCTTGTGCGCTATGGAGAGGAAGAACTGATCCGATGGGAGCAGGCCAACCAAGCGGCGGAGAAGATAGCACTGAGCGAATCGGAGTGAAGTCTGTGCGAAATGACTCTCGGCTACACAAAGCTGGGTAAGAGACGCAAATCATGTCATCGGAAGTGTTGAGGACGCGCCGAACGCTGTGCGAATAGATCTCCTGACCCGATTCTGGGCCAAAGGGTCATACCACGGCGAGGGGTAAAAACATTGTATATAAGGTTCTTTAATTATTTTCGAATAAACACCTGATATATTAGGTCTATGCTTCCTCTTCCCTCTATAGGCGAGCTGATCGCCGCCAAGCGCAAAATGCTGGGTCTGACCCAGCCCGCTCTAGCGAAAAGAGCCAGAATCGGTCTCTCCACCCTTGACGCCCTGGAAAACGGACGGCTGGGTGAACTCGGCTATTCCAGGATCACCAATATTCTTTCCGCCCTCGGGCTAGAGCTGAAGCTCGAGGAAGCAAGCGCGCGCCGGCCGACGCTCGACGAACTGATGGAAGGGGATCACGATGATAAAAGTCTGGACCGACGCAGCTGAGGCGGGGCTTCTCGACCGGCACGGAACTCGCGGCAGCAGCTTCGTCTATCTGCCGGAAATCGCGCACGCGCGCGCCGTCTCGGTGACCATGCCGGTGCGTCTGCCCTCCTGGGATCTGCAGTTCGGACTTCCTCCAATCTTCGAGATGAACCTACCCGAGGGCATGCTCCGCGAGCGGCTGCGCCTTGCTTTTGCAAAGGCTACAGGTACGTTTGACGAGTTTGATCTGCTGGGCATCGTCGGCCGCTCCCAGGTGGGACGAATCCGCTTTACCGGCCAGAGGGAGCAGCTGCAGGAGGACGTCCCCTTTCAGTCGGTGGATGAAATCCTTGCACGACGAGGCGGGGACCTGTTCCGCTATCTAGTCGACAAGTTCGCCTCCTTCTCCGGTATCAGCGGCGTGCAACCGAAGGTCCTCGTGCGTGACGAAGGTGCATCCGTCGCGCTCAGCAAGATGACGCACCGGCTCTCGCCGAGCTACCGCGGTGCTACTCACATCGTGAAGTTCTGGGAGCAGAACGAATACCCGCAGCTCGCAGCTAATGAATTCTTCTGTCTTAAGGTTGCCGAGAAATGCCGCCTCGATGTCCCGCCCCACAGGCTGGCCGAAGATGCACTGGCCCTTGTCATCGACCGCTTCGATCTCCGGCCTGACGGCACATATCGCGGATTTGAGGATTTCTGCGTGTTGAATGCACGCCGCACCGATGAGAAATATCGAGGCAGCTACGAGACCTCGATCATGAAGCGCTTCGCGGAGTTTGCGAACTCCCTGCATGTGGGCGAAGACCTGGAAAGTCTCTTCACCCTCATCGTCATCAACTGCGCACTGCGAAACGGCGACGCTCATTTGAAGAATTTCGGAATTGTCTACGATGACGTTCAGGGCGAAGCTAGACTCGCCCCCGTCTACGACCTCGTGACGACATCCGTCTACCTCCCCAAGGACAGCATGGCTCTGACCCTTAACGGCACGACCCAATGGGCGAGCGCGAAGGAACTGCAACGACTGGGCGAGACACGAATGGGAGGCTCCCCGGCCCGAGTGCGGTCAATACTAGAGCGCATCATCGACGCGGTTGCGGACACGTCCAAGGAGGTTCGCGCCTACATCAAACGTCACCCTGAGTTTGACGACATCGGAAATCGCATGCTCCATGAGTGGGAGCAAGGCGTTGCGCTTTCACTCGAAGCAGATTGAGCAGATCCGTTTCCTTAATCTTCGCGGACAGGAATCTGAAGGGCTATCCGAATCCGATCTGGAATCAGGAGCGCTCTCGATAGGTGCGAAGAGAGAATTCCTCCGACTGAGAAGCCAAACTTCTCAGCTGTTAGAACTTCTGATTCTGAGCCCGGCCGCGGCGCTCCCTTTGGAGGTCCGGCGCTGACCATACAGTGGAGAAAGGGGTACTTTAGATATTTGGGTGCAATTCCGCAATTCAAACTGCTACCACACCCAGCGCCCTTGCAATCTCTTCGTTTTCTGCCATGATGAGCGAAGTATGTTGTTGCCGCAATAAGTGATTGAATATAGAAGAGTTAATGTTCACGGCACACGGCGCGCCCGTTCGTCCTGAAGGCATCTGAAAGCTATAGAGATTCTGAGCCAAATCGGTCTTCGCGCAAAATATGCGATTGTATCGTATATTTTGCACATGTGGATTTCACGGGATGTTGAAGCTCATCTGAAACGCTCAGCGAAGACGCGGCCTGTGATCGTCCTGACTGGTGCCCGGCAGACTGGCAAGACCTCAACCTTCCTGCACCTTTTTCCAGATTACGGATTCGTGTCACTGGATCTTCCCACCGAGGCCGAGCAGGCCGAGAAGGAGCCGGAGCGCTTCCTCCAGCGCCATCCGCCGCCCGTCATCATCGACGAGGTGCAATATGCCCCCGGCCTTTTCCGGCATCTCAAGGTGGCCGTAGATG
>PLKY01000051.1 GCA_003140785.1 Acidobacteriaceae bacterium
CAAATCTTGCCGGTCACGTCACAATCACCTTAACTGACACCCAATCTGACACCCGAGGGAGGTGGTGTCCGGATCGTGACTGGGCACCAAATTATTCAGGTGCGATTGCTCCCCGCTTTGCTCCCCGGCAAACATTAGCGTGATGTACTAGCGTCAGTTGTCGGGCCGCACCAAGCTTACTCTTCCAGCTCGCTCTCTTCCGGTGCATCGGTGGGACTCGAGAACTCAATCCGGTACCCGTCGGGATCGGTGAGCGGTACTACCCAGAGACGGTTTCCTACAGACGGACGTCTCCGCGTCTGAATTCCACGCGATTTTAACTCGCGATAGAGAGTCAGCGCGTCTTCGCACTGGAAACAGACATTTACTCCAGTCCCAAGCGTTTCCTTCGGTCTACCTCCGGGCCGAAATTCCTGAAGCATGATCGCGGCGTCGCCAAGCTCAAGCCAGCACCAGCGGATTCTCCCGTCAGGATGGTCTTCGGCGCGGTCGGAAATCCAGTAGTTCTTCATTTTGAACCCAAGCCCATCAACATAGAACCGCAGAGAGGACTCCATGTTGGTGACGCCGAAAAACGGCACGGCCTGCTTAACGTTCACGCTCGTGATGGTCGCAACGGCCATAATTCACCTCACAAACAACCCTCTTAATAGTAGCAATGGAAGCCAATTGACGAAAATCTCTATTACGCTCATTGCCCGCTATGAGCCAACTCCGAACGAGGAAAGTATCTGCCAAGGAGAGCGGTCTGGCTTTCTTCCTAAGCGCGTTTATCCAGTCCATGTATTCCTTCGCGCTGCCACGCTTCGCCAAGATTGACCATTGTCTCCTTGCGATGCGGACACAGAGGGCCTCTAGGCGCGGTTGAGGAGTTGTGCCTGACTTACCATGAGGATCGCAGTCTGGGCCAGGCGTTCGAGAACCGCGAGATCGCCTTCGTCGAAGGCGAAGGGATCGTGAGAGAAAACCTCTACTAATCCAACGACCTCACGTTCGTAGCGGATGGGTGCGGCAGCGATGGAGCGAATACCGAGGCGGCGGCAGGTTCCGGTCGCGACGCGGAAATCGGTCTCGGTGTCGTCGCAACGCAGGGTTTTGCCGGTGCGAACGCACTCCCCGGAAAAGCNNCAGAGTTGATGTCAACATGGGTCCCGAGCGGAGGACCGCCGCTCCCGACACTCGCCCGGCACATCATGGCTTTCGCCGGCATTCTCGCGGACATCATTCTCCCGGAGACCATGGGGCCGTGGTCGATGAGCGCGATGGCCGCTCCGGAACCGCGCAGCAGAGTGCGCGCACGTTCGCTGATGACTCGCAATGCAGCATCGAGATCTGATCCAAGCGAGTGGAACTCGTATTGAATCGTAGCCGAGCCCGCGGATTGATTTTCCAGGTTTTCTGTGCCTGTGTCTGCTTCGAAAGTGATCGAGCGCGGCTTTCCAATTTCACTGCCGGCGGGTGTGCTGGCGCGAGATGGCGCAGGCATCTGGTCGAAGGTCAGCTTCGGCGCCTTGTGGCTCGGCGCTTCGTCGTGGAGAGCGAGCCACTGGTCGAGGCGCAGCCGCGCATCCTCGGGGAGATCGGAGAATCGCACCCCGGCGCGTCCCAGAGCGTCTGCCCAGGCGATGTAGCAAGTCGTTTCCAAGGGGGCATCGGAATCCGGCAGATCGAGACAGAACTGAAGCCTGCGATTGACGTCCACGGGGATAACCGTCTGCATGGATAGGCCTTGCTCGCTGAGATCGAGAATCATGCCGCCAGTAACGCCATCAAAACTGGCGAAGACAGGCCCATGCACTTTGTGGCGCAGGCAACTACGCCGTTCAGTTAACATCTTCAGCCTTCATCCCGTGCTTTTTCGTTTCTGCGCACGGGAAGATCCGTCGAAGGAGATTGTCTCGGAGAACGTCCTCGGCGATCGCGCTGCTTGGATGATCGGAGCAAAGACGAGAAAAGGGAAGTGCAAGACAGGGTTCTTCCCTTCAGACTAACCGGCGTTCGGCACTCGAATCAATCACGTGGCGAACGACGAAGAAGAATGCTGCGCGCCCGTGGAACTTGAGCAGATTCAGAATCGGCTATTCTCGTCTGCCACCTATCAGTTCTGCCAACCAAACAGTCTTGCCAGCCTTGGAGGAAGTCATGGAAAACTTCGCCGAGTTGATGCAAAGGCTACTTGAAATCCAAAGTGGCGGAAGACAAAGAAGCCCAGCGCTGATCGAGGAAGATGCGCGATTGATGGATCGTCTACGGACGAAGCTGAGCCAAGACGGCTCAGAGCAGACGCGATTCAAGGTATTGACGTGACCGGCAAGATTTGTACCAAGTGGAATGAGAGAGAATCCACTTGGAGGAAAAGCAGGTCATGCCGATCAAGAGGTACAAGCCAGAGCAGATCGTGACGATGCTGCGGCAGATTGAAGTCAGCATCGCGAACGGAAAAACCACTCCACAAGCCTGTAAAGAAGCTGAGATCACCATCCAGACGTTTTACCGTTGGCGGAAGGAATACGGCGGTTTGAAGATGGACCAGGCCAAGCGACTGAAAGAACTGGAGAAAGAAAACGGCAAGTTGAAACGGCTGGTCGCGGACCTATCGTTGGACAAGCAGATCCTGAAGGATATTGCGGAGGGAAACTTCTAAGCCCGGAGCGACGTCGGTGCGCCGTAGAGCATGCCCGCGAGGAGTACGAAGTGAGTGAGCGGCGGGCGTGCCGAGTGGTGCGGCAATGGCGAGGAACACAACGCTATCAGCCGCTGCGGCGCACGGACGAAGACGAGCTGACGCAGGCGATCCTGACCCTGGCCACGAAGTATGGGCGATACGGCTACCGGCGCATCACGGCGCTGTTGCAGAGTGCGGGGTGGCCGGTGGGGAAGGATCGAGTGCAGCGGATCTGGCGACGCGAAGGGCTGAAGGTACCGCAGAAACAGCGGCCCCGAGGGCGGCTGTGGCTCGGGGACGGTTCGTGCATCCGGTTGCGACCGGAGCGGGCGAATCATGTGTGGAGCTACGACTTTGTGAAGGCGATGACGCACGATGGGCGCGCACTGCGCATCCTGGTGGTGATCGACGAGTACACGCGGGAGTGTTTGGCATTGCGGGTGGCGCGACGCTTGGGGAGTTTGCAGGTGATCGAAACGGTAGCGGATGTGATGCTGGTGCGCGGGATCCCCGAGCACATTCGTTCGGACAATGGGCCGGAGTTTATTGCCGAGGAGTTGCGGAAGTGGCTGGGCAAGCTGGGCACAAGGACGTTGTACATCGAGCCTGGGAGTCCGTGGGAGAACGGGTACTGTGAGAGCTTCAACGGGAAGCTGAGAGATGAGTTCTTGAACGGCGAGATTTTTTACTCGCTGAAGGAGGCGCAGATTCTGACGGAGAGGTGGCGGGTGGAATACAACACGGAACGGCCGCACTCGGCGCTGGGCTATCGGCCACCGGCACCGCTAGCCATCTTGCCGAAGCAACCGGGGTGTAGGGATGTGGAAAACGCTCCGCGTTTCCCACATCCCCACACCCCCGACGACGACTACGGACAATTGTCCAACGAGGCGTTACACTAACAATCCACTTGGTACAACAAATCGGTCAGGTCAGGCCGAACACCGTGAAGACCATCCAGAATATCTTTTTCCGCATCTAGCTTTATGAGTGCAAAACATGTAGTTCGCCGCGAAGAGCCTACCGCTTAAATAGCGACCGCAAAGAATCGTCATCAACATGGCTCTTAGGCGCTAGCCAATGAACAAACTCTCTGGCGCCGATGTGCGTCGGCTTCTGAACCTCTTTTTTCTCAAGGTCGGATTCAAGAGAAGAATCGTGATTCTGCTGAGCATCTTATCGGAGGGTGGCGTCGAAAACGGCAGCGCTGTTTCCACCATAGCCACCTGACTTTGTTCGGCCGGTCTCTCATTCATAACCTCATCAGACCTACGTTTTCTGCGCGCAGATGCGCCGTTGGTTGGAGACAGGTTTAGCGGAGCGGGTTCGTGCGCCGAAATGGTCGGTCCGTAGGGCTGATACGTGCCGGCCCCACCCCAATACAGAACTGTGACCGCCAAGCTGACGTCCGCGGTTTCCTGGCGATCACTGGAGGGGGAAACGGCGGTACATCAGTCGTACTGCACGCATGAACGTGCTCTGGGGAGAGCCCACCTCTTTACTTCTCGAACACTTTTTCGATCTGTCCGACCTTTTTCTCAACTTTGCCGGTATTTTTTTCGACGTTGCCTTCGGCCTGTAAGTTAGGATTGTTCGTGACTTTGCCGGCCGTCTCTTTGACTTTGCCTTTCACTTCATGAACAGTGCCTTTAATCTCATC
>PLKY01000036.1 GCA_003140785.1 Acidobacteriaceae bacterium
TCCCCGCGCGCGTCGGCGCGCATGAGCGGGCAGAGCCTCTGCATCCAGATTCAGCAGCACACCGGCATCGAAACAATCCTGCATTACACCTGCCGCGATCGCAACATTCTGAGCATTCAATCGGACCTTCTCGGCGCCTCGTCCATCGGCCTGCGCAATATTCTCTGCCTCACCGGCGATCCGCCGAAGCTTGGCAATTATCCTGATGCGACTGCTGTCTTTGACGTTGACTCCATCGGTCTCGTCAACCTGGTGCGTCGTCTGAATCACGGACTCGACATCGGATCGAACTCGATCGGCGCCTCCACCAACTTCACCATCGGTATCGCCGCCAACCCAGGCGTGCCGGACATCGAACACGAACTGCGCCGTTTCGCCTACAAAGTCGAGGCAGGCGCCGAATACGCCATCACCCAGCCGGTTTTCGATCTCCGACTGCTCGAAGAATTCCTCGAACGCATCAAGGAGTTTCGCATCCCAATCATCGCCGGCGTGTGGCCGCTCACCTGCCTGCGCAACGCCGAATTCATGAAGAACGATCTCCGCGTTTCCATGCCCGAGGAAATTATGCTGCGCATGGCCCAGGCCGACACACCCGATGCGGCCCGCCAGGAAGGCATCAAGATCGCGCAGGAAATGCTCGAAGCCGTGCGGCCCATGGTGCAGGGCGTTCAAGTCAGCGCACCTTTCGGCCGTTATATCGCAGCCGCCGAAGTCATCGCCAGCGTCTTGTCGCAAGCCACCGCTGCTCCGGAGTTACCCGATGCCGTCGTTTGAAGAGTCGCTAAAGAAACTCGAATCCATCGTCGACAAGCTCGAGAAGGGCGACCTCAGCCTCGAAGACTCCCTCAAGCTCTTTGAAGAGGGTGTGGGCCTCTCGGCTGCCTGCAAAAAAGAGTTAGAGGAAGCCGAAGGCAAAGTGCAGATCCTTATCAAGCAGCGCGACGGCTCCCTGAAGGCAGAGCCATTCCCCACGGAAAAATAGAGCCGTCCACGGTTTGTTATTGGGCGAGCCGCACGCGCAGCCAGTCGAGCATCTCCGGCGAAACCCGATCAAAATTAGGAAGCCGAAAAAGCTTTGCAGGTGAGGGCAACTGCAATCCCCCGACATCCCCGTCCACCGGAATCACAAAAGCGTCGGCGCATCGGCAGAACGGCTCAAACGAAGACTTCATCTCAGTTCCCGTTCCGCCAATAACTCCGATACACAAATCCGGTCTCAACGCGCGGACAATGCGATTCGACTCAAAGATCACATTCGTGTCCGAACCAAGCGCGGCCCACGTTTTCGCAATCGGCAGATCGTCCTCATGCGCAGTCACAAGAAATGCACGCCGCGCCCCTGCGGCCAGATAGCGCCCAGTGTCGGTCTTTGACCCTGGAGTTATCTCTTCCCAAACAGGTTTTCGCTCACCATGCGCATGACTCGTAATCTTCACCGCCGTCCATCGGAACTCCGGCAGCGCAGCGATCAGGCCACAAACCAGCGACGTCTTCCCGACATTGCGCCCGCTTCCGCCCACCACAACAATCGGCATTGCCAGATTCTCTCTACTGGGACAAAAGTTCCTGCGCGCCAACCGCCTCAATTGGCGGCTGGGGCCACCGAGGAATGCACCGCCTCATTCTTCGATAGTCTTCGAATCCGTCTCCGCCACAACCTCGCCGCCCGAAGACTTGCGCCAACCCAGCCGAGCCAGTCGCATCAGCATCACCTGCTCGCGCAAAACCTGCTTCAACGGCCGCGCCGGCGTGCCCCAAAGCACTGTGCCCGGCCGCAGCCCTTTGTTGGTGACCGTCTTCCCGCTGAGCACTCCCGCTTGCCCGCCGAGCATCACGCCTGGTCCCACCTTGACGTGATCCCCAATGCCCACCTGCCCAGCCAGGATCGCGCCTTTCCCAATACTGCTCGATCCCGAGATGCCCGTGAGCGCAACCAGAATCACGTCCTCGCCGATATCGCAGTTGTGCCCGACGTGGACCAGGTTATCGATCTTCGTTCCGCGGCGAATGCGCGTCTCCGCGAGCGCCCCGCGATCAATCGTGCTGTTCGCGCCGATCTCCACATCGTCCTCAACCACCAGCGTCCCCTGCTGCGGAAATTGCGTATAAGCGCCGGTCGTGGAATCGCGCACATAGCCAAATCCATCGGCTCCAAGCACCGCACCGGCATGCACGGTCACGCGATCGCCGATCTTTGTTCCGGGATATAGAACCGCCCGGGGATAGATACGGCATTTTTCGCCCACCTGCACACCATGCCCGATAATCGCGCCCGCCTCGATGCGCGTGTGCGCGCCGATCCGCGCCCCAGATTCGACCACCGCACAGGCTTCCACCACGACACCCACGCTCAGAATCGCATCCTGCATCACTACTGCTTTCTGATGCACCCCTGTCGCTGGCAACATCGGCGCAAGCAGCTTCGCCGCCCTCGAAAACCAGAGCCTTGGATTGTCGAATTCAACAATGCATTTGCCGCGCGGATAAGAGCCCGCAACGCCAGGCAGAAGCACAATCACTCCTGCTTTGCTGGAAAGGGCTTTCAAAATCGTAGCCGAGCTGTCCGCGAACACGACATCGAAAGGGTTGGCGCGCTCAGAGAGACTCACTGCATCGACCATCCACTCCGGATCGCCCTGCACCAATTTGCCGCCCAGCCTGTCGATCAGATCGCTCAGCGTCATACGCGTCGCTCCTTCAATCAATAGAGTCCCGGCTCGCCTGCGGGACGCGTCTTCCAGCGGCGATGAATCCAAAGCCATTGATCGGGATAACGCCGAATCCAGGACTCCAATACATCATTGCATTGCTGCGTCGCCGTCAGAACATCTTCTTTCGTCTGGCCCGTCGGCGCGAACTCGAACTGCGGGCCAAAGTGCAAAACGTATCGCTTCTCCGCAGGTTCCCATAGCATGAATCCCGGCAACACAGCTGCCCCGGTCTTCAGCGCGACGTGTGCCAGTCCCGACGCCGTGCACGCGTCAATCCCGAAAAAGCGCGCGAACACACCCTGCGGCGGCGTCATGTTCGTATCCATCAAGATTCCCACGGTCTCGCCTTTACGCATCGCCGTCATTAGCCCACGCGCAAAATCGTCTTTGTGCAGAACGGAATTGCCATGCATGCAGCGAATGCCATTGACGAACTCGTCGAGCAGTCGGTTGTCGAGCCGTCGGATCACCATCCCCATCGGGTAGCCCATCAGCGAGTGATAGAAGCTCGATAGCTCCCACGCGCCCAGGTGCCCCGTCAGCACGAGAACGCCTTTGCCTTGATCCCGCGCTCCGAGATAGTGCTCCAACCCCTCGGTGCGAAGCCAGCCCTCAATGTTTTTTTTCGTGTACCGCGGCATGCGGCAAAACTCGACCAGTTGCCAGCCAAGATTGCGATAGACCCCGCAAAGCACCGCTCTTCTCTCTGCGGAACTAAGCTGCGGCAATGCCATTTCAAGATTGCGTTCGCCTACACGCCGCAGACGGCCCAGCACCCGATAGACCGTCCATGCAATCCCTCCGGCCAACAGACGTGCCATTCCTCGCGGCATCCATCCCAACGCGCGCGCCACGCCCACCACGAGCAAGTATTCGATCCGCTCCTGCATCATGAATAACAAAGATCAAGTGTAGGCCATTGCAAAGGGAGGAACTGTCGATACCGAATGGAGACGCACGCAAATCGCCAGTGATCGCGTGACTTGATTGTTAGGTCAGTCGTATTTGAACTCCGGTATGAACGTGCTGATGTCTTCATACGAAATCGCAATGTCGAATTGTTGGACCTCGCGGGGCCACCGCTCGATAAATGAGGTAGGAGCGATCAGGACGATCTGAAAGTCAACGTACCGCAATTTCATCTTGCGGTTCGTGGCCCGTCTGCGATAGTTTTCTGCCTGATTTGGTTCCCATTTTCCGTGCGCCGGCTTGTTTTCAATGTGAATGGCATAACGGTCACCGTTGCCTCGATCCTTGAACAGGAGAACTATGTCTGTCTCGGAGTCTTTGCCGTTTAGGGGATCCGTATACCATCGCTGATGCCATTTCTCGTCTGTAACGAGATCAAGGGCATGCTCGGAAAACTTTGTTAGCCCCAGAAACCACGTTCGAAATGCCGGGTTGTCGCGCATTTCCTTCCAAAATAAGTGATCCAAATCCAGTTCATTCTTCATTGGTTTGCAGCCGACTGCAGAGTTCCAATCACCATACTAGAGCAGTCTTCGCGGCCTGATAAGTTTGCACCAAAGCCCGGTACCGAATAGGGCAGGCAGATACTCGCGGCCGCGGCTTCGTCGCCTGAACGCCCCAAATCGCACGCAAGAAAAAGGGCAGCCTTCAAAGGCCGCCCCCGTCTCCTGAATACTCCCCTTCTACTTATGCTTCGCCTCAACAAAGTATTGCGCCACCGTCCGTACGAACGGCTCAGCTCCTCGTGGCACTTCCACGTCGCCCTTCAGAACAGTCTCAAAACGCTCCGGCGCGCCATAATACAACTCCGTGTCTTCCTTGTTCTGGCTCACGCTCGTTCCATCCAGATCGATGCCCGCAAACAGTCCCTTGTTGCGCGAGTAGCTCAGAAGCTCCGCATTCATCTTCCAGTCGGTGGAAGCTTGCCCGGCACGGCCAATCGGTCCCGCGGCCGCCGAGGCATCCCCGCCAATCTTGAACTTGTTCTTCAGCAGATCCTGAAGCCCTTTGTCGTTCACTGCAACCAACACCAAGTCCGTCGACTGGCCGCCAATCTGAAAGCCGAACGAACCGCCCGCCATGCGAATGAACACCGGACCGCTCCAGCCATGACCCGTGCGGCAGGTGACCACGCCTTGCCCATACTGGCCGCCAAAAACGAATGCGCCCTTGATCAATCCGGGAACAATCGCCACGCACGTGGCCTGCTGCAAAATATTGAGCGGGATATTCCGGTCCGAGGCAGACATGATCTGGTCCATGACTGTTTTCGCGCTGTCGATCCGGTCCTGCAGGTCTTGTTTGGAACTCGCGCCGAACGCCGGTCCGGCAAGCAAGAAACAAAGGCAGATCGATGAAATTGCTTTCTTCATGTGGGGATTCCTTTCGAGTTCGCGCTCAATTGCGCGCGTTGTAGGGCGATTCCAGCTGGGCAATGCTGGTTTTGGCTTCGTCGGTTTTGGCCCTGCCAGGTTGGCTTGTTGGCACTGGTCACCGCTTGAGGTTCGAGTCAACTTGAAGTTGGCGATTCCCGCTACTAAAACCGGGAAACGCAAGGGGGATTACAAAAGAAGAGACGGCGCGCCTCTTGCGATGTCGCGGCCGGAAATGAACCCGACACTACAACCGTCAACAGCGGCGTCAAATAAGCCGCATTTGCCAGACTGACGAGAAGTTTAAGCGGCTTACGTTACGAGCGCAATACGGACAAGCCTGTGGAAGGAGGCGGCTCATTCTGCCGCTTAATTTTTGGTTCGAGAGCTTGATCTGAAATTCAGGATTCGAGCTTTAAGGAAGGTGGGAAGCCACGCGTAGAGCTGGTTTGCGCCTCGAAATGAGCGCAAGTGAAAGAAAAAAGAGGAGTTCTCAGGCATCATGCGATGCATGGGGCCTGAGAACTCCTTTCCCCAGATCTGCGTTGTTTCTGTAAATGAGTTTGCCCTGATTACCAAATGGGTACAAGAGTACGAAGGTTCGCAGCCTCTTAGTAACCATATCTAGCTCTCCTTCGTAATGGGCTCGAGAGCAGCCGACAAACCACCGCCATGCATCGAGCCTGCTTTCCTCGAAAGCGGCCCATTGAGCGCCCGCATGGACAAATCGATCCGGTTTTCAGCCCCCGTCTTCCGCATCAGCCGCCCCACATGCGCCTTGACTGTCCGCTCCTCGATCCCCAGTTCGCGGGCAATCTCGCGATTCGACCGAGCCAAAAGGATCAGGTCCATCACCTGCCGCTCACGAGCGGTCAGGCGAGGTCCCATCGGGTTCAAGCCGCCTTCCATCGACAGCAGCAACCGGTCGATCAGCCGGGAGAGCAGCCGCCGCGGCGCCCAGATCGATCCGGAGACCGCCACTTCAATGGCTTCCCGCACAACCCGCGGTCCGGCACTCAAATCGAGATACGCGCGCGCGCCGCCAATGATCGAATCCATCACCAGGGCATCGTTCCCCGCCGGACCGATCACGATCAGGCGCAAAGCTGGACGCTGCCGGCGAATCTCCTTCAAGGTTTCAAGGCCCCTGGGCGACGAATTCAGGTCGATGACCATGTACTCCAATTCCTGATCCGCCAGCAGTTCATCCAGCGACCCGATTACCGGCAATAAAGCCGATTGACCAAACTCCGGTTCCCGCTCAAAGACACTGTTCAGTCCTTCCAGGCGGATCGGCTCTCCGGCCACTACGCCTACGCGAATCGCAAGGGCTGGACTGCTTGTGAGCATCTATATCTCCCCGCCGCACCGCGCCCTGAACCCGCCGCGTACGCCCGGCCGCACGTTTCCGCTGCGGTCCCATCTTTTGTATGAAATCCAGTCTGCCTTGCAGTCCGTTCCCAGTCTCATAGTTTTTGGCAGAATTGTCCCTTGCTTTAGATATCTACGTTCACGTACCACATAGCCGGCTTCCAGAACTCGTGGAACATTTGGCGTCAGCATTTTCTTCCGGATCCAACGGTCAATTTGAACCCACATGCCGCTTCCCTACTGGACTGTGGTCGGGTCCGGAGTCCCGTCTGGCCAAAATGCCTGCCTGAAGGCTTCATCTTACGAAACGCGCTCACGGAAAACAACGGAAGCCGGGGAAGCGGGTAGCAAAAAGTCATGCCTCGGCCAGCGCCATGCAGCGGCAATGCGTTTTTCCTCATCCTACGAATTGTGCGGCGTTCCATAAATAGGGCAAAAGCTGTACCATCAACTGAGTACGGCGTGGTACAGTCTTCTCCTAGCATGACCAGGGCCGATGCATCCAAGGATTAAGACAGCCAAGTCGACGCGACCAGCAGGGAGCGGCGGCCTTGAACGAAATGAAAAACGGCACGGTGACCCTGGGAATGCCATAGTCGCGCCAGCGAGGTAACCGCTTTGATTAAGCAGGACATCGTTCATCACGTGATCGAGCGCACAGGGCTGCCCCGCACCAAAGCGGAAGCTGCGGTGGATACGGTCTTCGAAGGGCTGAAAGAAGCTCTGGCGGCAGGTGAGCGCATCGAACTGCGCGGGTTTGGCGTCTTCAGCGTCCGCGCCCGCAAAACTGGGATTGGCCGCAACCCCCGCACAGGCACCGAGGTCAGCATCACACCCGGCAAAGCTGTGCGCTTCAAGCCCGGCAAAGAGCTCCACACGCTCACCGAAGGAAACGGCGCTAAGAGCTCGCCGGCTGCGAGCTGACGGAACTTCCCTGCCCAAGAAAGATTTGGAATAGGAAACACAAGGTCCATTTCGGCAATTCATCCCCCCTTCCGCTCCCAGAAGCAGAAGATAGATGGGAATTTCCGACGCGAGTTCATCTACCCGCATAAGTCGAGCCATAGCCCGCACCGGATTATTCACTGGCCATACTGGCAGAGCATGACCGTAAACGGTCGATGTTGTAATACGAAATAATACAGAGTATGTTTTTGTATTATGCCCAGCACCGAGAAAACCATCAGCTTCCGGGCCAACCCCGAAAAGATCGAAGCTCTTGATTCACTAGCCGCCGCGCAGGATCGTTCGCGCAGCTACCTGATCAACGACGCAATCGCCAATTACATCGAACTGCACGCCTACCAGGACACACTGGTGCGCAATGGGCAGAAAGAGATGCGGAAAGGCCGCGTCGTAAGCCACGATGAGGTTGTAAAGCGTCTCAGGACGACAGGCCGCGCCAGTCGATGATCGAATGGACCGAGCAGGCGACCCGGCAACTGGATCAGGCTCACGACTACATCGCACTCTCCAACTCCGAAGAGATTGCCTCCCGCATCACGTTGCAGATCGTCACTGCCGTTCAGCAACTCGAAACCTTCCCCATGTCGGGCAGAGTTGGAAGGGTTCCGGGCACTCGCGAGCTGGTCGTTGCAAACACGCCCTTCATCGCCGCCTACGCCATCCACAAAGCCCGCATCGTAATCCTTGCCATCTACCACGGCGCACAACAGTGGCCCCAGGTCCTCTAAACATAATCCGGCTGCTAACCCCGCTAACTTGCTAACTCCGCTGGACTGGGCTCCAGGCGCAGTTAGCCCACCGCACGTGGTACAGGCACCTTATCCTTAGCGTACCTTTGCGAGGAGCTGGACCCAACATCGCCTGCCGGATGCGATCCTAAGCCGCCCGATGGAATGGCTGTATCTTCGGCTGTTTCTTTCGGGATGCCCGCCACATATCGTAATCGGTCTGCAGCTCGTACCAGACGGCAGCGTGAGTGCCAAACGCAGCAGAAAGACGCAGCGACATATCCGCCGAGATTCCGGCCTTGCCATTAAGAATGCGGGAAAGCGTTGCGCGTGAAACTTTCAGATGCTTTGCGGCAGTTGTAACATCCAGGTCACCCATGAATTCCCGCAGCACTTTGCCGGGGTGTGGCGGGTTGTGCATCCGCATGCCGTCTCTCCTAGTGGTAATCCTGATAGTCGACAAGAATCGCATCCTGCCCTTCAAAGGCAAAGGTCAAACGCCAATTGCCATTCACCTTCACTGTCCAATGGCCCTTGAGTTCACCGCGCAAAGGGTGCAGTCCCCACCCCGGAGCATTCATGTCGCTTGCACTCCTGGCCCTGCTCAACTGGAAGAGCTGGACCGACAGTTTGGCGGCATGGGAAGGCTGTATTCCCGCTTTGCTTCCGGTGGTGAAGAATTTTTCGATCCCCCTGTGCCGGAAGCTCTTGATCACGCGTATAGCGTAGCGCGCCACGTCTCACTTGTAAAGCGAGACGCGCCGCAGGCGCAGTTGGCCCCACCGCAGGTGGTTACATCAATCGCTGCGCATCCACATCCACCACCAGATTTCTCCGCGGCACTCCAGCCTTATCCGCATGCGCCAGCGCCCCGCGCAGCGCAGCGTTCAGCGCCTTCCGCGAACTCGCCTTGAGAATCAGGTGAAATCGATACACTCCCTTGATCCGTCCAATAGGCGCTGTGCAGGGTCCCAGAACGCGCACACCCTCTGGTGCAGCACCCTCAAACCACTTCCCCAGCTCCGCCGACCACCGCGCCGCTTCCTCCAATTTCTCCGACTGAATCAGCACATTCGCGAGCACGCCAAACGGCGGATAGTGCATCCATCGCCGATACTTCAACTCACGCTCCACAAAGCTCGCATAGTTGTGCGTACTCGCCGCCACAATCGCGTAGTGGTCGGGATAGTACGTCTGCACCACCACGCGCCCCGGCAACTTGCCACGTCCCGCCCGCCCCGACACTTGCGTCATCAACTGAAAGACTCGCTCTGCCGCGCGAAAATCCGGCATCGACAGCGCATGGTCACAGCCCACCACGCCCACCAGCGTCACGCCGTGAATATCGTGCCCCTTGGCGATCATCTGCGTNNGCCAGCAGCCGTTCCAGATCGTGCCGCCCGTGCACCGTGTCGCGGTCCATGCGCCCGATCCGCGCACCCGGAAAAATCTCCGTGAGCCGCTCCTCGCCCTGCTGTGATCCCGCACCGAGATAAAACAAATGTTCGCTGTCGCACTTGGGACATTTCGCCGGCACCGTGCGTTTATACCCGCAGTAGTGGCACTCCAGCC
>PLKY01000011.1 GCA_003140785.1 Acidobacteriaceae bacterium
GCGACGAAGGTTTCCAATCGGACGGGTTCGCCCACATCCGCATACTCGATATTTTCTTGTTGGCAATATTGCTGCAGGGTGAATTGTGCGTTCGGGTCGGACAGAGACGATGCGAATCCCTCGGACTTTAGCCGCATTCCTCGCGGCATATGCTTTTGCCAAACGCTCATGGGATGGCCAAAAATACGAAACCGGACCCCGGAAACTGCCAAATGCGCAGCGACGGAGAGCCCGTAAGGCCCTGCTCCGACAATCACAACATCAGCGATATTTTCAGATTGACTCTTCATTTGTGCCATGGGCGATTTAATCTCTCTCCCTTCATTTGTTCTCTTCATGACATTAAGTTACGTATCCCTGACATCTGTACTTGGCAATGCGCGCGCTTCATTCGTTAACTCAATTATTGCTTGTCGGCGAAAGGCTCTGCCCCGCTTGATTTGAACGCTTCTCAAAGGCGCGGTCATAGGCCAAGAGTAGGTTGTCGATCGAATACTTCCAAGCGAACTGCTGCTCGATTCGTCTCCGCCCAATCTCACCCATCTTCTGGCGCTCCTCCGGGTGATCAAGCAGCCAGAGTATCTTGCGGGCAAAATCCGCAACTTGATCCTGATTATCACTGTAAAGAGAGGCATCACCCGCTGTCGCGCGTCCCTCCTTCAGATCGAACTGTACGATTGGTTTACCGAGAGCCATGTACTCTGCTATTTTGATCATGGTCGAGATGTCATTCATCTCGCACGGCTTGTCTGGATTCACGCAGACATCGGCGGTGGAAAGAATGTCCAAAAGTTCACTGTCGGGCACTCGACCTGTAAAATTTACGAAATTCTCCAATCCCCTCTGCTTTACAAGCTCTCGCAAGCCCTGCAGCCCCGGTCCGCCTCCAACGCAGGTGAAATGAACATCCGTGCGCCCCTTCTCCCGGATGTACGCAGCCACGTCGATGAGAATATCGAGACCTTCCTGAATGCTCATCGTTCCCACATATCCGACCAGCCATCTTTTCCCATGCTTCAGGCTAGGCTGCGCAGGCACGAGGCGAAATTTATCAAGATCGGGTCCGTTGCGGACAACAAACACATCCTTTGAGTCACGTCGCCCCCGCTCGATTGCGAGGCCACGATAACTCTCATTAGTAGCCATTACTACATCGCTAAAGCGATAAGTCATTTTCTCGAGCCATACCTGAGCCTTATAAAGAGCATCGCGGCGTTCGTATTTAGACAGATAGAGTTCGGGGTTCGCATCGTGGTGGTCAAAAATGTACTTCACGCCGAAGAGCTGGAAGGGTAGAGCAACGAGAAAGATGTTGTCCGGGGGATTGCAGCCCTGGATGCATTGAAAACCCTTCGTAAGAAAGACCCACCAAGCGTAGAGGAACTCCCAAAAGAGCGCACAACCGTATTCCCAAAGATAGCCCACGGCAGTGCTTCCTTCTTTCGGCATAGGATGCCGGTAAATATGCACTCCTTCGAGCAGCTCATACCGCTCGGAATATCCCTTCCCGCGCGGCGAGAGGACGCGGACCTCATAGCCCGCGTCGCGCAACGCACAGGCTTCCTTCCAGACTCGACTGTCGAACGGCACTGGAAGGTTCTCGACAATGATCAGGATCTTTCTTTTCGTGAGAGGATTCGTTCTCACAGCCATTCGTAGAGTCCCGCGAGTGCACAAAGCATGGTCGCCTGTCCCCAGTGAAGAGTCGGAGTCTTATTTACTAGCAGGCTGGAGTAACGCCGATAGTAAAAGTACCCACTGCGATCCTGCATATGAGCGATCGTCCATTCGGCAACTTTCAAGGCGAGTGTCAAACTATCTGGATCCTCTTTCCGGAACAACACGAGAGTGTCGATTGCCTGTGAGCAACATTGAATGTCAATGGGTTGTGTCTTCGAATGATAATATTTTGGCGTTCCATCGGATAGGAAAAAATTCTCCTTCCAGTAACGATAGCCTCGCATCATCGCGTCATGAAAGCGATGGTCACCGGCGCTTTGCTCGTAATGCCGAAAACAGTCCAGAACATATGCTGAGTGGAAATTGTCGACCCAGTGTAGATTCCCTTTCTCTCCATAGAACCAGGAACCGTCCGGGCGTTGGCAATTCGCTGTGTAGGTGATAGCCTGGCGCGCCAACTCGACGTACTTCGCATTCCCGGTCGCTGCATGGACCCGGGCCAACAGGCTCGCACCCAGCGTGTTTGCATTGTGCACCAGGATGTCCTTGCCCGGGATATAGGAGATACATATTGCATCTCCTGAAGGGATCGCAGCAAGATCGTGCGTGATGTGTTCACATGCGCTCACTGCAATGTTCAGATAAGCGTCCTCATGAAAGTGCTCCCAGCCATCCATGAAGGCGTGGCCGATCAAGGAAGTCCACACAACCGTTGGAACCCCCTTAGGAAGATAAAAGGTTCGAGACTGATAGTCGAAGTGATTACCCCAACACGCACCGCTGTAGCCGGACGACCTATGCTCAATAAGCCATTGGAGCGCAGTCTTAGCTTTTTCGTTCCAGCTCTGTTCGCCGGTCGCCTTATTCAAGCGAATGAAACCGCGGGCGAGGAAACCCATGCCCTTGGTCGAACGTTCCGGCGAGACGCCTAAGAGCGGTCGTAGATTCAGCGGGAACCGTCGTACTCCCTGGAGCAGGACGGTGCGAAGGAGTACGCTGTTGAACGTAAGCGGACGGACAAACCTGGCGTTCAATCCGTCGAATGTATCGTAGCCGCGATAGTCGCGTTCTTCCAACCAGCGTGCGAGCCGACCGATTGATTTATAGACCGCCGCTTTCGAGCCGACTGCGGGAGCCTGTGCCACCATTGTCTCAGGCATAAGTGAGCTGTTGCTTGGCATTCGAGCTCCCCTGTCGAGTTATCCGAACAAAATCCACGAGACACTGATCCTCGCGGAGCTTGGCTTGAATTTGACTGAATTCCGGATCGCGATTGCCAATTACGATTGTCTGTCCGTGCCCGAGTACAGCGTCTATGCTGGGCACCATCAACCTTGAAATATGTGGAATGTGGTTAAGGATAAAGTCCCGATTAGCGCCCACCAATGCGGCGATATTCACGTTTCGATCATAAATGCGGAGATCGTAACCCTTCCCAATAAGCCGTTCGATGACTTCGATCACCGGGCTCTCGCGGAGATCATCCGTTCCTGCTTTGAAGCTGTACCCAAGTATTCCGACACGCGGGCTTCCGCCGTCCATCACCAGTTTCACTCCACGCGCAATTTGCATCTCATTGCTGGGGAGAACCGCGCTGAGAATCGGGAGTTGCAAATCATGCATCTTTGCCTGATAAGAAAGCGCTCGCAAATCCTTGGGAAGGCACGAACCGCCGAAAGCAAAGCCGGGTTTCAAATATGCTGGCGAGATATTCAGCTTTTTATCCTTGCAGAAGATATTCATGACCGCGTCGGCATCAACACTGAACGAGTCGCACAGGTTTCCGATCTCGTTGGCAAACCCNNATTTTCAGCGCATGCCAACTGTTGTCGACGTATTTGATCATTTCCGCTGTATTGAGGTCCGTCCGTATCATCGGAGCCTCTACGTGTTCGTAGAGAGATGCGAGTAAGTCGCCACTGGCTTGATCCAGTTCGCCGATAACTGTTTTTGGCGGGCTCCGGAAATCCTTAACTGCTGAGCCTTCTCTCAGGAATTCAGGGTTATTGCATATGCCGAAATCGACCCCGGCCCTTTTCCCGGAGAACTCCTCGAGGGTCGGAATAACGACTCCTCGCATGGTTCCGGGCAGGATCGTGCTGCGGATTGCGACTGTATGCCGGTTCGTCTTGGTTCGCAGGGCGTCCCCAATCTGTTCGCAGATTCGGCGAATGTAGCGAAGGTCGAGATTCCCGTTTGGCTGACTCGGCGTTCCAACGCAGATAAAGGAAAGATCTGTCTCGTGGATCGCCGCAGTTGGATCTTGGGTGGCGCGCAGGCTGCCCGCACGGACGGTTTCCGCGATAATCTCATTGATCTCGGCTTCTACGATTGGTGAAAGCCCGCGGTTGATCAGATCAACTTTGTCTGCAACCGGATCGATCCCAAGTACCTGGTGCCCTTCGTCCGCAAAGCACCCCGCGGACACGGCTCCCACATAACCTAATCCGAAAATACTAATCCTCAAAGCGCGCTCCTTTTCGAAGTTGCCTTCTGAAGAAAACAGTCTCTGGCAACAGTCCCATTCAGTTCTTGTTCCATCGCGTTAAGCAGTCCTATTGTCCGGGCCGAAAGACCAGGACCATTGGTGATCCGGGCTTGTCATATTTGGACAATTCCACAACGTCAAACTTGCTCTTGATCAAATCCATCTTTTTCTTAACGCGAAGTTTGATCTCCCCAGTCTGAAAATCGCCAGTGTAGAGTCTTACGATAAAGACGCCATTGCTCTTGAGATACTTCGAGTATTTGTTCAGCAACTCCATAACCGACCCGTACGGAATGTGATACATGGACTCCCTGAAGAGGATTACATCAAATTTACGTGTGGGCATATAGCTGAGAAAGTCCGAGCAGACGAAACTATTCTTGTCGGCCCGACCATTTTCATTTGTCCGTCTCATTCCTTTGGCTAAGGCTGACTCCGATATGTCGACTCCGAGATATGTTGTGTATGCACTCTCGGCCAGTTCATTTGCCGTGTTGCCGGGCCCACAGCCGAGATCCAGAATGTCTCCACCCCGAGCATGCTTTTCCAAGTGCGCGTAGACACAGTCGCTCGCTGTGTCGTCAATAAAGTTCCATTTGTTGCCAGAGAATTCCTTGTCCCACAAAGCTTTCTTGATCTTCGTTGGGCCATAGCTTAAGAGAAACCCACGCGCGAAAGTTAATGCGCGCTGCACGATATACATTTTCTGATCTCCATGGAGAGTTTGCTCTCCGCACTTGTCTTAATAGAACAAAGTTGTTACCAGACATTGGGAAGCTGTTTGCGCAATTCAGCAAAAAACGATCAATGTTCCTGGATTTGATTCCTAACCACGTTCACTCCGTCGCTGAATGAAATTGTTTTCCCGAACAGAATGCATCTCGCTCCGTCGAAGTCTGCAACTCGTTTGAACCAGGCGCAATACCTAATTTGTGGGTTCCGGCAGATTTGTGCTAGTCTCCCCCAATATCTTCGCGCCAAGGAATCAACTTCTTACCAGGCTTCGCCTGAATTTGCGCCCGTCCAATTGAAACAGAAACCCGTCCCAGAGGCGTCCCAACGACCATTTAATACGCCCCAAAAAGACTTGGACCCGCCTGGCCCGTTGCCGCCCGAAAAGCGCCGAGATCCAAACGGCCTTCCAGGAGAGTGTCGGAAGTTGCAATTTTCCGCCCAAGCTCGCGGCAATCTCCTCGACTCGCTTTACGAGATCTGCCCTATCGGGATAGAAGAAATACACCCAGTTTTGTAGATAGATCACACAGGCTTCTCGCACTCTTTGGCTGTCTTCGAGCGAACGGATATATTGGATGTGCAGCTCCATTGAGCATAATTGTGCGACCATCTTTCTATCGGAATCACCAATGTAGCTCAAACTGTTAGGGCCGGCAGTGCGATAATAAACTTTTGCATCTGGTACAAAATGCACACCGTCGCAGGCAAGAAGAACTCGGCAAAAATACTCACCATCGTCATCTCCCAGTAATCTGGTGTCCCAAGGTCCCGCCGCCTCTGCGAGCTCACGACTCACTAGCCAAGTAGCCGTTTGCATGTAAAGATTCAGTTGCATCTTGCGTATCAGCCATTCGGCCGGAGACAGATCACACCACAATGCACTTGGTATGAACTGCGTTCGATAATACCGATACAGGAATCTTCCCCAAGAGCCCGATAGAAGGATACGCGTACTCTGACATGGAGCCAATGCCTCCATCTGTCTGGCGATCTTGTCTGGCGCCATGAGATCGTCCGCATCCAGGTATTGAATGAATTCCCCCTTGCTCAACGAATAGGCGGTGTTGCGGGCAGCCGCAGCTCCTTGATTCTTCTGCGTCACAACCCGGAGCTGGCTGGATTCAAATCGCCGAGCAATTGCCAGGGTTCGGTCAGTCGAACCATCGTCAACAACGATGATCTCCTTCGGCTCCCACGTCTGCGCCAATGCAGAACGCAGAGTGTCAGAAATCCACGCCTGCGCGTTATACGCGGGAATGAGGATTGATACCAGGGGCCTCATTATGGTGTCCTCCCCAACATTTGCGCATACGCCCTCAGGGTCGAATCAGCGACTGCATTCCAAGAGTGATTCACATTCGCATACTCCATGAGTTCGTACCTTCCGACATTCAAATTCTTGAACAAATCGCTTGCAAAGTATCTCTCCACGACTTTGGCCATATCCGCCGGATCGGCTGGCTTACAGAGGAATCCCGTACTCCCCTCGACGATATCTTCACGGAACGATCCCACATCAGTCGCGATCACAGGCAGCCCAAAACCGTAAGAAATAAACAGCACGCCGCTCTGGAATATCTCCTTGTATGGAAGGACAAGCACGTCCGCCGCTTTGAAATACAGTTCCATTTCTTCATCTGGAATGAACTGGGTCTTCATCATAACCCGCTCCCGAATGAAGCTACTCTCCACCGTTTGCATAATTCCGTGGAGATACTCTTCGGACCCTTTTTTCGGCTCTCCCGCGATAATCAGCCGGTAATTCGCAAGCGGATCGGCTGCAATTAGTCGAAAAGCGTCGAGCAGGTATTCGATGCCTTTATAAGGCCTGATTTTGCCGAAGTACAGGATCGCCTTTTCGTCATCTCTCACTCCCAAACATCGCTTGGCATCAAATGGGGTGAGGTTAGTGTTGGGAACAGCATTGTTAATCGGATACCTGAGTACGGTCACCTTCTCGGCAGCCACTCCGAAGTCATGACAGAGCTCACTCTTCATTTTTTGCGTGTGTACGAAAATGTGATTACAGAGCCGGTATTGAATTCCGAGTGTTCCACGATTGATTAAAGAATCTTTTCGGTCGCGTTTTGCGCCATTTACATTGTGTGCAGTAAATGCAATCTTCTTCCCGCACATTCTGTAGAACAGCATCATGATCGTGCGATCGAAGATCTCAAGCTCGTTGTTCCACAAGATATGCAGGATCGGGGGACTAGACTGCAGCACATATCGGATAAGCCTGACGTAGTAGACAAGTAACTTAGACACCTTCTGAACTACATTAGCGTTGTTTCGCTGGCTACCACGGAAGTTTAGAAATCGCAGATTGGGTGCCGTATGAAGCTCAGGACTATCGACTTCATCGCTGCCAACAACGTCCAAGCAAATTCCCTTCGAAATGAGCCCCATCGCCAGCGCAAACGCGTAGTGCCTGTCCTGGCAGCCTGTCAGTAGACCAACCTCGATTTCTGACGACGACCCGCATACGGCCGTCTGAATGTCGACCTCTGCTGCAGACGACTTTTCGGCAATGTTACTCATTTTCATGGCTTATATACGCTCGGGCATCGCAACTGTTTTAAGTTCTTCAAGAACACAAAAAAACGGGGCGCACGGCATGCTGAACGCGGGGGATTTCACGTCGCGTGGAGCAACGGGACGAGACGACCTCAAGCTTCGCAGAGCGCCGAGTACCTTCCTTGTATTCCGAGCGATTGAGAAAACACGCGCCCGCCGAAGTTGTATTCATCGCGACAAATGAAAAGTTCAAATAATACGTTGAATCACTCCGGTTTCCAAAGGCGCGCCATCAATCGATGCTCCTCCCCTTTCCGATGAATCTTCTTGCTTGGCACGCCCAATTCGTTCCGTCGACGACTCGATGATCTCCCTGTGCAATTCATAACCGGGGCTGTCAGCCTATCAGGACAACCTCGCGACCTTCGGCCTCCCCAGACTGCCTATCCCGACGCTGGACTCTTGGCGTACGGCGAGGTAGGTGATGGAAGAGCCGCCAAACCTGTAGCCAACAACTTCGGTGGAAGAAGCTCTGGCTTTGGACCGCGCTTCAAGACCCATTCGAGGATTCTCGTTGTGTCCTGCGCCTTCGCGTCCCATGTGAGACGCTCGCGCGCATAAGTCACGGCTTGCCTTTGCAGTCTCCTTAGCAGGCTCCGATTACCCGCGAGTTCTGCCAGCGCCTTCTCAATTTGCGCTACGATATCGCTCTCGTTCGTAAGGGGAACCTTATACCCTACTTCCGGATAAATGATGTCTCCGGGTCCGCCAAAGTCTACAACAACAGGCACTATACCCAGTGCCAGAGCCTCAAATACGACGCCTCCTCCGAAGTCTCGCAACGAGGGAAACACCAATACGTCGGAAGCTCCCAGTCGGCTCAAGACTTCTTTATGACCAACCCATCCGCAAAACGAGACGGTCTTGGCAATTCCGAGAGTAGTCACGAGTTGTTCAAGGCGGCTACGCTCCGGCCCGTCGCCGACCACAGTAAATCGAGCCAATCCGTCTCGCAAGAGCGGAGCGGCCGCACGCAGAGCAAGATCGCAAGCCTTCCGGGGAACCAAACCGCCCACGAAGATTAGTTCAAGATTGTCGTGCGCCTTCGGAGTATTTGGATTGCCCTCGACCATAGAGCGGCTAACCCCATTCTCCGGAACAAAAAAGACTTTATCGGGATAAGCTGCAAATTCTGCGCAGGTCTGTGACGAATTAGCAATGATTGCTGCCGCATTGCGATAAGTGGAGCGAGCGAGGGGCAGATAGCGATATAGTTTGCGCGCGCCGGAGATCCATTCCTTCTGGTTCTCGAGCTGGCTAAATCCGGAAGGCCAGGGCAAGCCACCATTGATTGGCCCGATCACAAAGGGAATAGGTCCCTTACGCAGGAGGAACGCGAAAGGACTCGGTACAACCGCAGACATCGGCAGAACACGCAGGACGACGTCAAATTCACCGGCCCTGATGCGGCGACGCAATTGCCGCCAGGCATACCATTCAAAGGCGAGAGAAAACGGATAACTGAAGGCAGTCAGCACCTGGGTATCAAAGTTGTATTTGAAGACCCAGCGCAAACACCAGGCATAGATGCGCTCGAGCATCGGCATCCGAACCACCTCGATGGTGCGAAAGGGGCCTTTGGCGCGGCGCACGTTTCCCTCGCTGGGCGATCCAATCACCAACGACACATCATGAAGTTCGGCAAGCGCCGCAGCATGACAATAGGTGACAAAGGGCATGCTGACAGCATCCGGATCACAGAACGGTGCTAGCAGCAAAATGCGTAGCCGACTCATACCCTCTTCCATTGCGAAATACCTCTAGGTCCAAAATGACGGCCGGACGTAATGTTAGATCGATTTCTCTCTTCCGGCTGCTGGGACATTAGTTGCCTTGTTGTCTATCAATGGTCTTTGAACCTGAGATCGTTGGAAGCCATCGCGAAATCTCTATGCGAGTTGTCGTCTTCTTCTTCAGGAAGCAATGACATCTTTGATTCAGGTCCATCTTGAACTGGAACCTGCTGGTGCCCGCTCGCACGGTGGGGCAATAGATCGCGCAGGACATCGAGAGTCTCATTGATAGGCTCAAGCCCTCGATAAAGCGCAATGACCGCCCCAAGATAGAGAGCGAAGAATACAAGCGAGATCGAGATCAACCGCACAAAAGCAGCCGACGCCCCGTCCTTCGATTCGAATCCGTAGATATGCGCGGCCTTNNAGCTCCAGCCGAGGCAACAAAGAATCTCCAGATTGACTTGGCTACTTTCTTAACATCCAATCCGATCGGCTTTCCCGCAAACCAGAATGCCGGGAACATCAAGAGGAAGTACGATAGCGTCCATGCAAAAGCTACCCCTGAAGGCCCCCATCGTAGAGTCAAAAGAAACAAGCTCGCGGTACAGGTAAATTCAATCAAACTCCAATGCAGCCATCTTTCGGGCCGGCCGATGGAAAGGTGAATCCAGCCATGCGTGTCGTAGAGCAACATCACACCGATTCCCGGCCCGAAGAATACAAAGATTCGGCCAGCCTCTTCCCACCCGGGTCC
>PLKY01000129.1 GCA_003140785.1 Acidobacteriaceae bacterium
AAGAGACAAAATCACACGGTCAGAGACCTAGTTCACATCAATCTTGGGCTGGGCAACAGCCTTCTCCTCGGTGCGCGGGAATCTCCATTCCGATGCTGAGCGTAACTTTTCTCTTCGCGGGAGCTGCCTTTGACAGAGCCAATCGCTTGGAGCGCGGAATCCGGTGGACCTTCATTTCCGCCGCATTGATCGCCTTCGCGAGTTTTATCGGCATGACCTGGCATTTTGGTTTGGATCTCGAATACCGGTTTGAAGTCACCATCTTCACGGTTACCTGAGCTGCGTTCGTGCTATCGGGCGTGAATGCTAAGTTTCTTTTTCAGGAGGGCCAACCGACACGATTCACTAGGCTTATGAAGGCAGGTCGGCATTCTGAAGAGGAGACGAGCTAAAAATTAGTGATCTGGAGCACATTGGCCGCCGAGCGGCGTGCATTGAGAAGACTTCTGATCCCAAGGTACAATTTGTACATGATCGAAACCATTTATAAGACCGAGAACCCAAAGAAGGGATTTTCGGAGTGCTACGTGCTCGTTCTTACTTCCCGCCCTGCGAGTGAGCGAAAGGTCTACGGGTTCATGGAGGAGCATGGGCACTGGGATGAGGGCTTCGAGCGGTTTCTTCACGAGGTCGATTCCATCAGCACAGAAGACAGATTGACACACGAACAAGCCCTCGTAATGTACAACACCGCGAAACAAAAGCTTGCGGAAAAGGGCTTCATCTATTCCTTTGTTCCGGACTGCAGCCGTAAGAAGCCACAAGCATATCAATTGTGTGAGCTTGAGGCTGTCAGCGCATAGCGGTTTACTTCACGGTGCTCAGTCGCGCACAACGGGGAGTCGAGCCTCGATGTCGAGCACAAATCCGGACACCATCGAAATGAGATAAAGCGTCAGCGCAGCGGCGAGAATCTTCCAGCAGATGTGCAAGGTCAGCACTCCAACAGCAGCAGCCGGCTCTCACTAGTAACAACGAGCACACCGGAGACAACTTCCCCTCCATAGCAATCCACGATCACTACAACTGAGATCGTTGTTGTGGCCGTGCTGGGGGATTCTCGGGTTGAACGGACTTTGAACCGGGCCATCCCGCTTGAGGAAGCACCCGGAAGGAGCCCGATCGAGAGCCTCGCACAGCATCCCAGCGTGAACTTTCAAACTCCGGATCCTTTCGGTTCCTTTGAGTGGGCGGTGCGCATCTCCGTGCGCGGATTCAATCAGAACCAGCTCGGCTTCACACATGACGACAGACCGCTTGGCGATATGTCCTATGGCAATTGAAGCGGACTGCAGATAACCCACGCCATTACCGGCGAAAACATAGGTCGGGTNNGTGCCTTCGCAAGGCGCAGGAGCGCTGGAAACCGCGTCCACAAGCAACCTCAGGGGAGCCATTCAGCTTACGCCTCAGATCCCTCCGACAAATGCGGATTCGCCGTAATTCAGACCCAGGGCAGCTTCAACGCCCATTGTACTTTCGCACGCTTTGACGGCGGTCTGCTGTCCAGCTACACCAAGTTCTATCTGATTTGCGATGTAGAGTTCGTCGGGCCGAGTCCCTGAATGTGCGTACGGATTTGCCTCGTTCGGTGTAGCGCGCCACTGCTGCGTTCCCGGAAGCGAGGATGGTATCCACTGCGAGCTGGATCTGGAAGCACTCCATCAGGTCTTTCCAGATTATTTTTGTTGAATAACTATTTCTGTAATGGATTCTTAAACATGCCGCCGTCCGTCAACGATCGCGGCTACTTGCAGTGTATTAATCATTTCTTCGGACGATGCTGCATAGTTAGTAAATATGTCCTGAATATCTATAACAAAATGTCAGTGTTAAACAAGATTATCTTGACATAGTCTGAGTTATCTGAGACTATCGACCCCACTTTTCCGAGCATTCTTTCCCCAGTTATTCACTGAAATGCTCGGATACTCACCAGCGAACTGAGTAACAGAGAATGTCACTTGGCATAGGCTGCGCGTGTGCCTCAAGGAACAGTTCGCCTCTTTCGGCCTTCTGAGAAGCAGTGCGCGTGGAGCGCATGTGCGGAGCTGCGCAGCAAGTCGGGATCTGCTGTCCGATTCGGTTCGCAAGACTTCACCGGCGTATGCCTGAAAGACGAGGACCCAATGGCTGTCGAGGTCATCACACGTGCGAGTGCACCCCGCACGACGGCGGGGATTTGTAATATTCCCTTCGTGCAAAAGGACGCCAACGCGACCAGTCTGAAGGCAACCTTCTGGATTGAAACCGTCCAGCAGAAAAACGAAAGTACGTTTTTGCAGCTCCAGTACACGCAGACCGTCATTCTGAATTTCCTCGGGATCGACTGGCCGCACATTTCGATCGCTACTCTTATCAAGCAGTAAGTTGGATTTTCGAAGTGGACCTCAATTTTGCCGGGGAAGCGGCCACAGAATGGTGATTCCAACTCGGCAAACAAGAGTCATAGCAAACCATTTATGCAGCTTAAGTCGGTCGGCCCACGTTACCAATTGCGCGGTGGGCCGAAAGGAATTGGCGGCATAAGATAGCGCGATCCGAGTTACTTTTCTCTTCACTTATGACCGCCCAATAAGGAGGACACATGAAGCTCTCTCGTCCTGGTCTGCTCATCTTGACACTTTTGATCTCGGTCAGCGAGAGTTGTATCGCCCAATCGACAATGGTTCCATGGCTGACTCGCTCCGCGGATAACTCAAGAAGTGGGTGGAATTCTCAAGAAACGGTATTAACGCAAACGTCGGTCGGGACCAAGGGAATTGCCCAGGCCCCAACCATTCCGGTCATTGGCGATGCGCGCGGTGTGGAAGCTCAGCCACTGATCTTACCCAGCGTGAAGACTCCGCTCGGGACCCGTGACGTCATGGTGCTTCCTTCGATGGCCGATGTGGTGCGCGGAGTCGACGCGCACGATGGCTCCAGTATCTGGCAGGTTTCGCTGGGTATGCCTATCACTGGATCGCAATCGATCGACTCGCATAATATCAATCAACATTGGGGCTGCATCTCAACGGGAGTGATCGACCCTGACACGCAGCGCCTCTATCAGACCTGTTGGGTTTCGCCAGATAATACCGGTAACCCGCAAACGGGACGCTACTTCATGTTCGCGCTCAACGTTGCGGATGGAAGCCAGGTAGTTCCACCCGTATTGATCCAGGAACCAAGCGGAAACCACGTCTTCAATTCGCAGATGCGCAAACAGAGATCGTCGCTCGTCGAAACGAACATCAATGGAGTGAAAACAGTATTTGGGTGCTCGGGCACGATCTTCGAAACCGGCACAGGCGCCTCCGGCTTTTGCTTTGCCTTCGATGTGGCAAGCAATTCGATGAGTACAATGCTGGCGCTGACAGCGGGCGAGGGCGCTGGTGTGTGGATGGCTGGGCAGGGCGCTGCGGCAGACCCGCAGGGCTTCCTTTATGTCCTCACGGGGAATGGCGACTTTGACGGTGCAAGCCAGTGGGGTGAGTCGTTCCTCAAATTGAAGTACACGCCATCTTCGGGAGGATCTCCGGCCGCCCTGCAGGTGATTGATCACTGGACGCCGTGGACTGACCTTGCTAGATCTGGTCAAAAGCCAGCGACAGCTGCGCGGTTGGCTGGCGTGAGTGCTGCCTCCGCAGCTCTCACGCCTGTGGGCAGTGGAATGAGCATGCCACTAAAGAATGCGAGGCTCGTGGCGCACCTTAACGACCAAGGGACCCCGACCTTCCTCGTGTTTCCGCAGATGGCGATCGGCGCATGGTCGGACGAAGATTGGGGGTCGGCTGGTCCAGCCTGTATCTTTTCTATCGGCGTCTGCATTGCAACCGGAAAGGACGGAATCGCGTATCCCATCAATACGGATAAGCTTGGCGGAACGACCCTCAAGGATCTCGCAACCCCCAAGACGAACTGCGCCAAACTTGCGGCGCCGCCTGTCTGGCTGACGATGAGTCCGGGCCCGGTCGATCCCTGCCCAACAAATCCTCAGTCATTAAACTTCTTTCCGTTGGGTGATACGGCACATCTCCACATGACCCCGGTCCAGTTCTTCGACCCTCTACTTCAATCGTGGACGATCTTCGCGTGGGGTGAGAATTCGCAACTACATAAGTGGAAGGTCAACCAAACTGGAAATCTAACCTATGTCGCGCAAGGTCACGAATTCGCAAGCGACAATGTGCGCGAGAATCCTCCGGGAGGGATGCCGGGAGGATTCTGTTCCGGCTCAAGCAATGGAGCGGATCCTGATTCGGCGATCCTCGCCTGCACGATCCCATACGGCAACGCAAACACTAACATCGTGAACGGGCGCCTGCTCGTCTACGATCCAGTGCACCTCGCTCCGGATGGGTCGCTGAAAGTCCTGTGGGACTCGCAACAATTTAACATCCAGTTTCTGTTCAACAAGTTTGACCCGCCCGTTATTGACGGTGGTCAAATTTATGTGCCGAACTATAACGGCGGCGTCGATCTTTACCGGCTAACTCCCTAACAAAGCCACTTCAGGAAGGGATTAGCGAAGAGCTACCTGAGCGAACACGTCAGTGAGGACGCAGGCCGGGATATCGGGACGCAATTCGACTTCTTAGAAACTTCGCCAATCTCCCAAGCCCGCGACGATTCGAAGAGGACCGTCGAACGCTCCCAAAGAACCGATGCTGATCCTTTCCTCTCGTCTGGCCCAGGCCGGTGCACGAATGCGGGCCTTATGTGAGCGCCTGCAAGGGTGATCCCAATTGCTCAGTCAGTCTTCACGGAAAGGATCATGATTGAGGTACTTCGTTATGCGTCTGGCCCGCCTCTTCATTGCGGGAGATAGATGGAAATGACATACATGGATTAGAGGTTTCTGCTCACCGGAAGCACAAAGGGTCTCGGCCACAAGATCGCAGCGATTATTCCAGGTACGGGATACCGAAGCATTGCAACGGCGAGAACACCAGATCGCCTGCGGGATATTGTGCGGCTTCACTAGGTGAGCTCGCGGGTTACAAGTGTGGCCGAAAAGACGAATGAAAAGACCACATTCAGTCCCTGTCGATTCTGTTCAAAGCAGGTGTACTCATATGCAGGTTCACGCCTCTTCGTGTTTTTTGTTCCCGAAACTGCACCGTTTCTCCAGTGTTGCCACCGTCTACCTGCGAGTAACCCAACGGGCCCTGTTCCTGGCGGGGCTCGCACTTCTCACCCTCTCCGGACGTCTTTCGGTCGCCGGACAGATCCTGGACCTTACTCAGAAAAGCCTTGAAGACCTGATGAGCATCGAAGTAACCTCCGTATCCAAGAAGGAGCAGAAGACTTCCCAGGCCGCCGCTGCGGTCTTCGTCATTTCGCGTGAGGATATTGGCCACTCCGGCGCACTCAACATCCCCGACCTGCTCCGCATGGTTCCCGGCCTCGACGTTGCGCAGATCGACGCCGGCAAATGGGCCATCAGCGCCCGCGGTTTCAATGGTCAGTACTCCAACAAACTCCTGGTTCTGGTTGACGGCCGCACGGTTTACACGCCTATCTTCGGCGGCGTCTTCTGGGACTCCCAGAATGTTCCCCTCGGCAGCATTGAGCGGATAGAAGTCATTCGAGGTCCCGGGGCAGCCGTCTGGGGATCGAATGCTGTGAACGGCGTAATCAATATCATTACCCTTAAAGCCGGAGATACCCAGGGTGGTTCCGTTGCCGCCAGTGCAGGGAATGGCAGCATTGGGCCGGAGACAATAAGTTACAGTGGGAAGGTTCGCAAGCTCGGGGCCTATCGTGTATCTGCCGAAGGCTTCCAGGTTAACGCTCTGCCTACCTTCGCCGGACTGGACGGTCAAGACGACTGGCGCCTCGTTCTTGGCAGATTCCGCACCGATACCACCCTCTCCGCGAAAGACTCCCTCACCACCGAGGGAGACATCTACCGTGGCAATGCGGGAGAGTTGGCCTTTATACCACTTTCCCTGGAGCCGCCGGAGAATGCGACCGTCGCTCTACGCGACCGCTTCACGGGCGAGAATCTGCTTGCGCGGTGGAATCGTACCATCTCGTCGGGATCGGAGACCTCGCTTCAGGTCTACTTTGAACGCACTAATCGCGGCGACTCATCCTACGGCGTCGGCCTGAACACCTTCGACACCGACTTCCAGCACCATTTTGTCTGGGGAGCGAGACAGGATATCGTCTGGGGGCTTGGCTACCGTCTCAGTACGGATGACATTGATCCGACCCTGCGGGTCTCCGCTACTCCTGCGAACCGCGGTACCCAGCTCTTCAGTTCGTTTGCGCAGGATGAGATCGCCATTCGCCGGGACCGCGTTCACCTGAACCTGAGCGCGCGTGCCGAGAACAACGACTACACCGGATTTGACTTCCAACCTTCCGCCCGCCTTATCTGGACCCCGGACACCAAGAATTCAGTCTGGGGTGCAGTCTCCCACGCCGACCGCATACCCGCACGAAGCGACACCGATTTCCGCGTGAATCTCGAGGCGCTCCCTGGACCTGGCAACGTGCCCATCCTTGTGAGCCTGTTCGGGAATCCAAACCAGAAGAACGAGCAGCTAACGGCATTCGAAACAGGCTACCGAACTGCGCCGAGCAGCCGGTTCTCGCTGGATTCGACCGTTTTCTACAACCGCTACCGCGATCTGCTGTCGCAGGAGCCGGGAGCCATGCGGATTGAGACGAATCCTGCGCCAGTTCACCTGCTCATCCCCACCTATTTCGGTAATGGTCTTTACGGAGAAGCGCAGGGCATTGAAGCCTTCGCAAACTGGAAGGTGACAAGGCGCTGGACTCTCAGCCCGGGCTATTCGTTCTTCTCTCTGCACCTTCACAAATTCGCCGGCAGCCAGGACTCCGGATCCGTCTTTGGAACTGAAGGTGGCACTCCCAATCACCAGGCGCAATTGCGCTCGAGCTTAGACCTACCGTGGAAACTCCAGTGGAATGCGTCGGCGTATTTTGTGAATCGCCTCCCGGCTCAGTCCATCCCCTCGTACACACGGCTCGACACTGGATTGACTTGGCGTGCGGAAGAACATATCTCGCTGAGCCTGGTGGGGCAAAATCTCTTGAAAGACCTTCACCCAGAATTCACCGGCCCCGATGCCACCGTGCAATCCGGCCTGATGCGGCGTGAAGCATACGGCAAAATTACGTGGTCCTTCTGAGCAGGAGGTCGTTTATCTATCGGGGACCAAACAATTCGGCTTTCAAAACACCTTCTGGGCGAAGCTGCGTTTCTGCTCGGCTCCTCGCACTCCTGTGTATCGCCCTGCTTGTTTCAGGGCTGCCACAATCCGCCGCAACCCAATCCGCTCCCGAAGAGTACCAGGTGAAGGCTGCGTTTCTTTTCCACTTCGCGCAGTTTGTCGATTGGCCCGCCGGCGTCCTGAACAGCGGCGATCCATCTCTGAATCTTTGCATCTTCGACGACGAGCCCCGCCGGCAGGAACTTCAAAGCACGATTGACGGGAAAACCATCGGAGTTCGGGTTTTCCATGTTCGCTTGATATACCAGCCGCAGGAGATTCAGGGCTGCAACATGCTCTTCCTCAGCCGCGACGAAGCCGGGCGCCAGACTTCAATCCTAAAGAGCATCCGTGGAATGCCCATCCTTACAGTGGGAGAAACCGCGAACTTTCTGTCTGACGGCGGGATGATTCGCTTCCACATTGAGAACGACAAAATTCGTTTTGACATCAACCTTGTTGACGCGGAGGCGTCTCATCTCAAAATCAGTTCCCGGCTGCTGCTTCTGGCCACATTGGTGACTCAAAGCGGCGCTCCGGATCGGGGAAGGTGAAGCGGTGCGAATCAGGGACTTCTCTATACGATTCAACTTGGGCCTTCTCACTATCTCCGCCAGCATGCTAGCCGTGCTGCTCGCTTGCTTCGGAATTGCGATTTACGAGTGGCAAAGTTTTCGCGCGAGTGCCGTTCGCGAACTCACCGCCTTGGCCGACACCCTCGGCGCAAATACCGCGGCATCCCTTGCCTTCAACGATCAACGCACCGCCCAAGAGATGCTGAGCGCCCTTGCCACCGAGCCTAGGGTTCTCGTGGCCTGTCTCTACGACAACCGGGGGCGGGTCTTTGCGGGTTACCACAGTTCTGGCGGATCATCTTCGCTCCTTCCTGCACCGCGCAGGGACGGAGCCTATTACGATGGCGAATCCCTCACTCTTTTTCGCGGTGTCGTCCTCAAGGGAGAGCGCACCGGATCCATTGCCCTCGTCTTCGATCTGCGCGGGTTCCGCTCGCGGCTTCTCGAATATGCGAAGATCGTCCTTCTGGTCCTTCTGGTCTCCGTTCTCGCCGCTTTTCTGGCTTCTCTTCGCCTTGCGCACTCCATCGCCGACCCCTTAGTGCAACTGGCCGCTGTAGCTCACCGCATTTCAAGCGACAAGGACTACTCCGTCCGTGCCGGTATCCGCTCCGGCGGGGAAACCGGCCTTCTCGTCGATTCCTTCAATGAAATGCTTTCCCAGATCGAATCGCGCGAACGGGCCCTCAAAGATGCGCTCAGTTCCCTTCAGGACAGTGAGGAGCGCTATGCCCTCGCTGCTCGCGGCGCGAACGACGGCCTCTGGGACTGGAATCTCGTTACCGGTGAAATCTACTTTTCCCCCCGCTGGGGGCAGATGCTCGGTTACTCGGAGACTGAGTGCTGGACCTCACCAGAACAGTGGTTCAGCCACATTCATGCAGAAGACCGCGAGCGGGTTCGCACCGCGATTACAGCGCATCGCGACGGCAAAACCCCGGAATTCGTAAGTGAATACCGCATGCGTCAAAAATCCGGCGGCTATATCTGGACGCTTAGTCGCGGTATCGCGGTCCGCGATTCGGCCGGCAAGGCAATCCGCATGGCCGGCTCACAGACGGATATTACTGAAGGCAAAATCGTCGACCCGCTCACGCGCCTCCCAAACCGCCCCTACTTCATGGACCGCCTCGAGTCCGCGATCGAGAATGCGCGTCAGCAGAAAAAGCTCTTCGCGGTCCTGTTCGTCGACCTCGACCAGTTCAAACAGGTCAATGACAGCCTCGGACATGGAGCAGGCGACGAGTTGCTCATCGATTTCGCCGGACGGCTGCGTGCCGGTGTCCGCTCCAATTCGCGTCGGAACGGCACCGCGGAGTCCGTTGTAGCGCGTATCGGCGGAGATGAGTTCGCGATTTTACTCGGTCATATCCAGCGTGAGACCGACGCCTCGAAGGTCTCTACCCGTATTCTCAAGCGGCTGGGCGAGCCGTTTTATGTAGACGGTCGCAAGATATTTGTCTCAGCCAGCATCGGCATCGCCCTCAGTTCCACCGGCAGGACTCCGGAAGAACTTCTCCACAATGCGGACACCGCCATGTATCAAGCCAAGACCAACGGTAAAGCACGGTTTGAATTCTTCAATGAGGGATTGCGCAAGTTGGTCGTCACTCGCTTTGAGATCGAAACCGGCCTGCGCAAAGCCATCGACGCCGACCAGCTGGTGCTTTACTACCAGCCGATCGTCTCGGCCGGCGATTCTCGACTTTGTGGTTTGGAGGCACTCGTTCGCTGGAATCACCCCGAACGCGGGTTCATTCTCCCCGGCGAGTTCATTCCCGTTGCCGAGGAAAGCGACCTCATCGTCCTCCTTGGGCGCTGGGTTCTGGTCGAGGCTTGCCGTCAGATGGCCGAATGGCAGAAGACCTTTGCTTCCGGTCCTTCTCTCACAATCAGTGTGAATATCTCCGCCCGGCAATTGAGCGATCCCCGCCTGATGGAGGATGTGCAGTTTGCTCTCGCCGAATCCGGACTGAATCCCAAGTCGCTGGCGCTTGAGATGACCGAAAGCTCCATCATGGGAAATGCCAAGCAGACCGTGGAGATCCTTGACCGACTGAAGGCGATGAAAATCCGGCTCCAAATTGACGACTTCGGAACTGGATACTCTTCGTTGAGCCGTCTCCAGCGGTTGCCATTCGATAATCTCAAGATCGACCGCTCTTTCATCCGTGAACTGAGCAGCGGAAACAGTAGCCTGGATATCTTAAAAGCCATCATGCAACTGGCTCACTCTCTCAGACTCGAGGTCGTCGCCGAAGGAGTTGAGACTGAGGAACAGTTATCCAGCTTGCGCCAATTAGGCTGCGATTACATGCAGGGGTTCCTGTTCTCGAAACCAGTCGACGCTGAGGCAGCCGGGGAGCTGTACAAGGAGGCCTGCGAGGCCGACCCGTTCTCTCTTGCATCTGCGCTTCTGTGACGGCATCACAATGCGCCCGAAGGGCGAATTGATCGTGTTTTGGACGCGCAGCTCGGGGCGTTTGCGAATCATCACGCACGCGCGCGGTGGATTTGCGACGGCTGTGCAGCCTCTTTCTGAACCAGGTAGCCATCGACTGCTGCAGCCGCCTTGCGCCCTTCCGCGATGGCCCAGACCACCAGCGACTGGCCACGACGCATGTCGCCGGCCGCAAAGATGCCGTCGACTGAGGACATGTAATCCGTAGTTGCCACGTTGCCGCGCGCATCGAGCGCCACGCCCAGTTGCTCAATCATTCCGTTGCGCACCGGGCCGAGGAAGCCCATCGCCAGCAGAACAAGGTCCACGTCGAGGGTGAACTCAGAGCTCGCGATCGCTTCGAACTTCGGCGGCGGTCCCACGCGTGTCGCGTGCAACTGTTTCACTTCGCCATTTTCATCGCCGGTGAACTGAATGCTGTTGATGCTCCAGTCCCGGATGCCGCCCTCTTCGTGTGCGCTCTCCGTGCGGAGTTGCAGCGGCCACAACGGCCAGGGCGTGGAGGCAGCGCGCAATTCTGGAGGCTTTGGCATAATTTCAAATTGGTGCACACTTTTCGCGCCCTGGCGATGGCTCGTCCCCAGGCAGTCTGCACCGGTATCGCCGCCGCCAATGATCAGCACGTGCTTGTCCGCAGCGCAGATCGAGGCAGCGGGGTCAATGTAATCGCCCTCATTGCGGCGATTCTGCTGGGGCAGAAATTCCATTGCGTAGTGAATGCCTTTGAGTTCGCGTCCGGGGATTGCGAGGTTGCGCGGATGCTCGGAGCCCCCGCAAAGCAGGATCGCGTCATAGTGGCCGGTTAGCGCATCGACCGGCACATTCACGCCGACGTGTGCATTGGTCAGGAAGGTGACGCCTTCGGCGCGCATCTGTTCAATGCGTCGATCGATGAAGTGCTTTTCCAGCTTGAAATTCGGGATACCGTAGCGGAGTAAACCGCCGATGCGGTCGTTTTTCTCGAAGACCGTCACCGAATGCCCGGCACGCCGCAACTGTTGTGCGGCGGCCAAACCAGAAGGTCCGCTTCCGACTACAGCCACGCGCTTGCCGGTGTTGTGCTCGGGCGGCTCAGGATGAATCCAGCCCTCGTCCCATCCGCGTTCCACGATGCTGCGCTCGATCAGCTTGATCGAGACGGGCGGCGAAGTGATTCCCAGTACGCAGGAAGCTTCGCACGGCGCGGGGCAAATGCGTCCGGTGAATTCAGGAAAATTATTGGTCGCGTGCAAGCGGCGAACGGCGCTCTGCCAACGGCCGTTGTATACGAGATCGTTCCAGTCGGGGATGAGATTGTTGACAGGGCAGCCGGTATGGCAGAAGGGGACACCGCAATCCATGCAGCGTGCGCCCTGGTCGCGCTGCTTCTCTTCGGGGAATGGCTCGTAGATTTCGAACCAATCCTGCACGCGATCTTCTATCTTGCGGCGGACCGGCTGTTCGCGTTCGATTTCAAGAAATCCGGTGATCTTACCCATGATGTGCCTCCGCAGTAGCCGTCACCGGAGGCGACGAAAGAATCTGTGGCGCATATTCCGATTCAACGCGAGGGACTCCGAGCACGCGCTTGTATTCGTGCGGGAAAACCTTGATGAATCGCTGTTGCGCATCGACCCAATGTTCCAGGATCCATGCGGCGCGCGGGCTGCCGGTCAGGTCGCGATGGCGTTCAAGCAGCCCTCTCACCTCGGCCACATCCTCGTCGCTAATGAGAGGCTCCAGATCGACACTGGACTTGTTGCAACGGCGCGATGAAAAATCACCCTGATCGTCGTAAACAAAAGCGCGCCCCCCGCTCATGCCCGCCGCGAAGTTTCGGCCCGTCGCGCCAATCACCACCACGAGGCCATTTGTCATGTACTCGCAGCCGTGGTCCCCCACGCCTTCTACAACTGCTGTCGCGCCAGAGTTGCGCACCGCGAATCGTTCGCCCGCGATTCCATTCAGGAATGTTTCTCCGCTGGTCGCTCCATACAAAACCACGTTGCCGACAAGGATGCTTTCTTCCGGCAGGAAGCTTGAAGTCTTAGGCGGATACGCAATAATGCGGCCGCCTGAAAGACCCTTTCCGACATAATCGTTGGCATCGCCTTCAAGCTCAAGCGTCACGCCTGTGGGCACAAACGCGCCAAAGCTTTGTCCAGCTGATCCGGCGAACTTGAAATGAATCGTTTCGTCCGGGAGTCCAGCCGAGCCGTAGCGCCGCGCAATCTCGCCGCCCAGCATGCCTCCCACGGTGCGGTGCACGTTGCGAATCGCGAAGTTGCCGGCGACAGGTGTCTTCGACTCGAGGGCCGGCGCCGCCTTGGCGATCAGCGCATGGTCGAGCGCCTGGTCGAGCCCATGATCCTGCGCCTGCATCTTGCGCCGCGCCACGCGCGAAGGAACTGTGGGCACATAAAGAATCGCGGAGAGATCGATGCCTTTCGCCTTCCAGTGCGCATCGGCGATCGAGGCGTCGATCTTATCCACGCGGCCCACCATCTCGTCGACGGTGCGGAAACCGAGCTTGGCCATGTGCTGCCGCATTTGCTCGGCGATGAAGAAGAAAAAGTTGATCACATGCTCCGGCTGCCCACTGAAGCGTGCGCGCAGCACCGGGTCCTGCGTCGCAATGCCGACTGAACAAGTGTTCAGATGGCACTTGCGCATCATGATGCAGCCCATGGTGATCAGCGGCGTTGTCGCGAAGCCATACTCTTCGGCTCCCAGCAGCGCAGCAATCACCACATCGCGGCCTGTTTGAAGTTTGCCATCGGTCTGCACTTTGATCCGGCCGCGCAGGTCGTTGAGCAAGAGCACCTGCTACGTTTCCGCGAGGCCCAACTCCCATGGCAACCCGGCATGCTTGATCGAACTCAGCGGTGAAGCGCCCGTCCCGCCGTTGTCGCCCGAGATGAGCACGACATCCGCGTGCGCTTTCGAGACACCTGCGGCAACTGTCCCCACGCCCACTTCCGAAACGAGCTTGACTGCAATGCGCGCCTTTGGATTGACATTCTTCAGATCGAAGATGAGCTGGGCCAAATCTTCAATCGAGTAAATGTCATGATGAGGCGGCGGCGAGATCAACCCCACGCCTGGAATCGAGTGGCGTGTCTTCGCAATAATCTCATCGACTTTGTGACCGGGCAACTGCCCGCCCTCACCGGGCTTCGCGCCCTGCGCCATCTTGATTTGCAATTCGTCGGCATTGACGAGGTAGTTGGTCGTAACGCCGAATCGGCCACTGGCCACCTGCTTCACAGCGCTGCGGCGTGAATCGCCGTTCGCGTCGCGTTTAAATCGCTCTTCGTCTTCGCCGCCCTCGCCGGTGTTTGACATGCCACCCAAACGGTTCATCGCGATAGCAAGCGTCTCGTGTGCTTCCTTACTAATGGACCCGAAGCTCATTGCTCCGGTCGTGAAGCGCTTCACGATTTCCTTGGCAGGCTCGACCTCTTCCAGTGGAATCGGCTCCTCGGCATACTTGAGCTTGAGCAGTCCGCGCAGCGTGCACAGGTGGCGATTCTGATCGTCAAGCAGATCCGTGTATTCCTGGAAGGTCGCGGCATTGTTCTGACGCACAGCATGCTGCAGTTTGCTGATCGTCAGCGGGTTCAGCAGGTGATATTCGCCGCCCTCGCGGTATTGGTAGTGGCCGCCAACCACAAGCTCTGTCTCCGACTCAGTGAGCGGCTGGAAAGCATAGCTGTGCTTCATCTGCGCTTCGCGCGCCAGCACTTCGAGCCCCACGCCTTCAATGCGCGACGCGGTTCCAGCAAAGTAGGCATCTACCAGAGCCTGGTTCAGACCGACCGCTTCAAACACCTGCGCGCCACGATAGCTTTGCAGCGTGCTGATGCCCATCTTCGAAAACGTCTTGAGTAAACCCTTGTTGATGGCCTTGATGAAGTTTTTCTCGGCGTGATTGCCCGTGATGTTGTGCGGCAACAGACCGCGCCGTTTCAGATCGTGCAATGACTCGATCGCCAGGTAAGGATTGATGGCGCTTGCGCCGTAACCGATTAGCAGAGCGAAATGCATCACTTCGCGCGGCTCGCCGCTCTCAATGATGAGCGCCACCTGTGTGCGCGTCTTTTCCCGCACGAGGCGATTGTGAACTGCAGCCATTGCCAGCAGGCTGGGAATCGGCGCGTAAGTCGGATCGACGCCGCGGTCGGAGAGAATCAGCAACGTATAGCCCGAAGCCACGGCATGGGCCGCGCGGTTGCTTAAATCTTCCAATGAGTGACGGAGCCCGGATTCGCCATCCGCGGCGCGAAACAGTGCCGGCAGCGTAGTTGCCAGCAGATCGCCTGAAGAAACACGCCGCAGCTTTTCAAGGTCGCGATTGGTCAGCAGCGGATGCGGCAGTTTAAGCGTGTGGCAATTGTCCGGCGCTTCGTCCAGAATGTTGCGCTCCGTGCCGATATAGCTGATCAGGGACATCACCAGCTCTTCGCGAATCGGATCGACGGGAGGATTCGTGACCTGGGCAAAAAGCTGTTTGAAATAGTTGAATAGAGGCTGTGGCCGATCCGAGAGGCAAGCCAACGGCACATCGGTGCCCATGGACCCCACTGGCTCCTCGCCCTTTGCGCCCATCGGCCCGAGAAGAATGCGCATATCTTCTTCGCTGTAGCCAAACGCACGCTGGCGTCGCAGCAGCGTCTCTGGATTCGATGCGATCGTCCGGGATGGCTCCGGCAGTTGCTCCAATGTGACCTGTTGCTCTTCGAGCCACTTGCCATACGGTTGCCGCGCAGCCAGTTGCTGCTTGATCTCGGCATCCGAAATGATGCGCTTCTCCACCGTGTCCACGAGGAACATGCGGCCCGGTTGCAGTCGGCCTTTTTTGCGCACGTCCTCCGCCGGCACCTCAAGCACGCCGGCTTCTGAGGCCAACACCACAAGGTCATCCTTGGTCACGATGTAGCGACCCGGACGCAGTCCATTCCGATCGAGGGTTGCGCCGATCACGCGCCCGTCAGTAAATGCGATTGCCGCCGGCCCGTCCCACGGCTCCATCAGCGAGGCGTGGTACTCGTAGAAGGCGCGCTTATCCTCATTCATGTCGGGATTGCCCGACCATGCCTCGGGAATCAGCATCGCCATCACGTGGGGCAGGGAACGGCCCGACTGATACAAGAATTCAACCGCATTATCGAGCGAAGCGGAGTCGCTGCCTCCCGGCACAATCACCGGAAACAGCTTTCCAATCTGATCGCCGTGCAATGGGCTTTCGAGCACGGACTGGCGCGCGTTCATCCAGCTCACATTGCCGCGAATGGTATTGATTTCGCCGTTGTGCGCCACATAGCGATAAGGGTGCGCCAGCTTCCAGCTCGGAAATGTGTTGGTGGAGAATCGCTGGTGGACAAGGCAGAGCGCACTCGTCACCAGCGGATTGGCTAACTCAAAATAGAACTTCTCGATCTGCGGAGCCAGCATCAGCCCCTTGTAGACGATCGTGCGACAGGAAAACGACGGAACAAAGAAGTCGTCTTTGCCTTCAATTTCGGATTCGGCAATCTCGTTCTCGGTCCGACGGCGGACGCGGTAAAGCAGCCGCTCGAACGCCTCTTCGGCTAGGTCCTTCGGGCGACCAACGAACAACTGCTCAATGTAAGGCTGTGAGGCGCGGGCTTCGCGGCCGATCGCGTCGCCATTCACCGGTGTGTCGCGCCAGCCGAGAACGGTCAGGCCCTCCTCCTGCGCGATGCGCTCGAAAACACCCTCGCATTGCAGGCGGCTGCTCTTGTCCACCGGCAGAAAACACATGGCCACGCCGTAGGCGCCGGCCTCAGGCAACTGGATGCCCAGTTCGCCGCACTCCCGGGCGAAAAAAACATGCGGAATCTGGATCAGGATTCCCGCTCCGTCGCCCGTCTCGGGATCGCACCCGGCGGCGCCGCGATGCGTCAGGTTGATCAGCACCTCGAGCCCCTTGCGGATAATCTCGTGGCTCTTTTCGCCCCGGATGTTGGCAACAAGCCCCATCCCGCAGGCGTCGTGCTCATGGCGCGGATGGTAGAGCCCCTGCGGTTTCGGTTTGCGGTGACGGCTGTTCGATCGCCCCATTGAATCCATAGCAACCTTCTTGATCTGCAAAGTAGAGTCGGTAGTGTCGCTCAGACTGCGAAATACACAACCGCCTGGGCGCTCCGCTCTCGGAATCACCAAAGAAATCTTTCAAGAGGTCCATCAATATGGACCGCACTGCGCCTGGGGTTCGCTGGACTCTTTAATATAAATGAAAAATTATTGATTCGCAGTAGTCATTCAGAAGCTATTTGGAATCAATGGTCATTTGCGAAATTTAAAGCCGGCAAATCAGCAGTTCCCGCTCGTAGATCATCTCCGGCGGCAAATTGTCGTGCAGGTCGATGAACAACTCCTCGTGCGCCATCACTTCTTTGCGCCAGGCCGTGCGGTCCACGGCCATCAACTCGTCGAACCTCTCGCGGGAGAATTTCAGGCCGCTCCAATCGATGTCCTCATACCGCGGAACCCAGCCAATCGGCGTCTCGCGCCCCTGCGATCGGCCATGCACGCGCTCGATGATCCAGCGCAACACGCGCATGTTCTCGCTGTAACCCGGCCACAAAAACTTCCCGCCCTCATCCTTCCGGAACCAGTTCACATGAAAGATGCGCGGCGTTACGTCGAGCTGCCGCTGCATGCGGATCCAATGCCGGAAGTAGTCACCCATGTGATAGCCGCAGAAGGGAAGCATCGCCATCGGATCGCGGCGTACCTGCCCCACTGCGCCGGTCGCCGCTGCAGTCGTCTCCGAGCCCATGGTCGCGCCCGCATAGACACCGCTCGACCAATTGAACGACTGATAGACCAGCGGCAACGTTGTCGAGCGGCGGCCGCCGAAGATGATGGCGCTGATTGGCACCCCATCCGGCGACTCCCAGTCCGGATCGATGCTGGGGCATTGCGACGCAGGCGCCGTGAAGCGGCCGTTGGGATGAGCCGCCGTCCGTCCGGTCTCTTTCCCGATCTCCGGTGTCCAGCGCTCGCCGCGCCAATCTAGGCACTCCGCGGGCGGGTTGTCCGTCATGCCCTCCCACCACACCCCGCCATCGGGCGTCAGCGCGACATTTGTGAAAATCGAATTTCGTGCCAGCGTCGCCATCGCCGTAGGATTGGTTCTTACTCCCGTCCCAGGGGCCACACCGAAGAACCCCGCCTCAGGGTTGATGGCGCGCAGATGCCCCTTGGCATCGGGCCGAATCCACGCAATGTCATCGCCGACTGTCCAAACTTTCCAGCCCTTCATCGCAGCGGGAGGAATCAGCATTGCGAAGTTAGTCTTCCCGCAGGCCGACGGGAAAGCCGCGGCTACGTAGGTCTTCTCGCCTTCGGGATTTTCGACGCCGAGAATCAGCATGTGCTCGGCCATCCATCCCTCATCGCGCGCAATGTTCGACGCAATCCGCAGGGCGAAGCATTTCTTGCTCAGCAGGGCATTGCCGCCGTAGCCCGAGCCATACGACCAGATTTCCCGGCTTTCGGGAAAATGCACAATATATTTCGTCTCATTGCAGGGCCACGGCACATCGGGTTCGCCGGGTTTCAGCGGCATGCCCACCGAATGCATACATGGCACCACACGCTTCTCATCCTTGTCGATCTCGGCGAATACGTCAGCGCCTATCCGCGCCATCGTGCGCATCTGCGCCACCACGTAGGCCGAATCAGTGAGCTGCACGCCGATCCCCGACAACGGCGAACCTACCGGCCCCATGCTGAACGGCAACACATACATCGTGCGCCCCTGCATCGATCCGCGGAACAATTGCTTCAGCCGTCGCCGCATTACGTAGGGGTCTTCCCAGTTGTTGGTCGGGCCGGCAGCTGTCCGAGAGAAGGAGCAGATAAACGTCCGGTCCTCCACGCGCGCCACGTCGCCAGGGACGGAACGTGCGTAGAAGCAGCCCGGCCACTTCTTTTGGTTCAGCCGGATGAAAGTCCCTGTATCAATGAGGCGCTCGCAGATCGCATCGTATTCGGCCTTCGAACCGTCGACCCAGTGGATAGCCTCGGGTCGGCAGAGATCGGCCGTCTTTTCCACCCAGCGAATCAGGTGCTTGTTCGTTGTGGGTGGTGTGGCGTTCGAGAGAGGCTCGCTTGCAATCGCGGACGGCTTCATGCGATGGATTTGTCTCCTGCCGAGGGACTTTCTCGTTTGCGGCAATGCCGTTGTCCCGCAATTGACGGCGATTTCCATAAAGATAACAGCAACGGGAAGGTTTATCGGCTTTGCGAGTCTTCGGCTTCAGTTCGACGCCCTTGCAGACCGAGGTTGTATTTGGTATCAATGAATCGCTCTAGCGGAGCTGCATGGAACCTATCCGTAGATCGCATCGAGCCAATTGGAACCCAGGGGCCTTCTGTACATCCGCGCTTCTGGTGCTTGCCGGATTGCTCGCATCGGCGTGCGCCTGGTCGCAGGCCGACCAGACCATCTCAGAATTGCATCGCAGCTTTGCCGATCCGCCGGAATCGAGCCGCATTATGATGCGCTGGTGGTGGTTCGGACCTGCTGCAACACAAGATGAAATCACCCGCGAGTTGGAGCAGATGAAGGCCGCCGGCATCGGCGGCGTCGAGATCGCCAATCTCTATCCGCTTGCTCTTGACGATCCCCAAACAGGCTTCCACAACACGCCGTTTCTGTCTCCGGAGCATCTGGCTGCGCTGCGCTTCGCCGCTCAAGAGGCGCGCCGTCTTGGCCTTCGCGTCGATGTGACGTTGTGCAGCGGTTGGCCGTTCGGTGGTCCGCACGTTCCCGTCACACAGTCTGCGGGCAAATTGCGTGTCGAGACCAGCACTATTCCGCCCGGCTCAACCTTTGCACTCGCACCGCATATTGACACCGGCGAATCGCTGATCACCGCTTTCCTGATTCCTGACTCTGCCTCTGCTGCAGAACTCGCGCACGCTGAGCCGCTCGCCGACTCAGCCTCGGGCACCTACACATTTTCAGCGTCGAATCAGCCGCGCAAGCTTATCTGCTTCGTCGCCAGCCGCACCGGAATGATGGTGAAGAGGCCGTCCATTGGAGCCGAAGGGTTTGTGCTCGATCACTACGACCCGGCCGCAGTTGAGAATCATCTGCACGCCGTCGGCGACAGGCTCCTATCAGCCTTTGGCGATCATCCTCCCTACGCAGTCTTCAGCGACAGTCTGGAAGATTACGGATCGGATTGGAGTCCCGCCCTGCTCGACGAATTCGAGCGCCGCCGGGGATACGATCTTCGTCCCCATCTCCTTGCTCTTATCGAAGACATCGGCCCTGAAACAGCCGCAATCCGCCACGACTGGGGACAGACGCTCACTGAGATGGCGAACGACGCTTTCCTGAAGCCAATCCATGCCTGGGCCGCGGAGCATCACACTCAGTTCCGCTCGCAGACTTACGGCTACCCTCCCGTCACGTTATCGAGCAATCGCTTCGAGGACTTGCCCGAAGGCGAAGGCAAAGCCACATTTATGATGTGGCGAGAGTTTTCCGACACGCGCTGGGCTGCATCGGCAGGCCATCTCTACCATCGGCCGGTCATTTCCTCGGAGACATGGACGTGGCTGCATTCGCCCGCCTTCCGCGCCACGCCGCTCGACATGAAGGCTGAGGCCGACCTGCATTTTCTGCAGGGCATTAATCAACTTGTCGGCCATGGCTGGCCCTACTCACCGCCCTCGGCCGTCGAGCCCGGTTGGCGCATGTATGCGGCTGCTGCGTTCAACGCGCACAACCCCTGGTTCTTTGCCATGCCAGATTTGACGCGTTACCTGCAACGCGTCAGCTTCGCGCTGCGGCAGGGAGAGCCAGTGAACGACGTAGCGCTCTTGCTCCCGAATGACGACGTCTGGGCCTCATTCCACGCCACGATCTCGAAGCGCCTGTCGCCCACCTCGGCTGCGGGTTTTGACGAGTCGGGTTCAAACGTTAGCGTCGATGAATTGATGGACAAGTTTCTCGGCAAGCAAGTCATCGCGCAGATTCTCGATGCGGGATTCAATCTCGATTTCATCGATGCCGATGCCATTGACAAAGTGGGCATTCCGTACAAAGTTCTCGTCCTGCCGGACATCGACCGGCTGCCGCCCGCGACGTACGAAAGGATTCTCGCCTTCGCACGGAACGGCGGAATCATCATTGCCACGCGACGTCTGCCCGCCACTGCTCCTAGCCTTCTGCATGCGGCAGAACATTCAGCGCGCATCCACGAGCTCTCGCAGCAACTCTTTCACGGCGGCATTCCGTCGGCGCATTTTGTCGAAGACGAAGCACAGCTCGGCGCGGAACTCGCGAAGGATGCAGTGCCGGATATGACACTGACGCCGCGCATGCCGGAAATCGGCTTTATCCATCGCAAGCTTGCCGCGGGCGATCTATATTTCGTGGCCAACACGTCGAACGAGGCGAAACATGTCGACGCGCATTTCCGTGACGGCGCCCGCCATGCGGAGTTATGGGACACGTTCACGGCCAAAATCTCAGGAATCTCCGATCGGGCAGACATCACGCTGGATTTTGCTCCGTACGAGTCGCGCCTCATCTTCTTTTCGAACGAAGCGAAACCGCCCCAGCCCGATCCAGCGCGCCGAGAAACCGTCCTCACCGACCTTTCGCAACAATGGAAGGTGAGCTTCGGCGATACAGGAATCACCAGCGAAATGGATCACCTTAGATCGTGGACAAACGACACTAGGACGGAGTTTTTCTCTGGCAAAGCCGTCTACGAAAAAACCTTTGATCTTCAATCCGGCCAAATCGCGTCGGGCGCGCGGCTCCTCCTCGATTTCGGCACCGCGACGCCAGAGACCCCGCCATCGCCACCGGGGCAACACAACACACGCGCCTATCTCGACCCGCCCATCCGCGAAGTCGCAGAAGTTTATGTCGACGGCAAGCGCGCTGGCGTGGTCTGGCGCCCCCCTTATCGCGTCGATGTCACGGACTTCCTTCACGCCGGCTCTAACCAGCTGCGCATCGTCGTCGCCAACACCGCGATCAACGAATTGGCCGGCCAGGCGCTGCCCGATTATCGGCTTTTGTGGGCCCGCTACGACATGCGTTTCATCCCCCAGGACATGAACGACCTGCATCCGTTGCCATCCGGCCTGTTTGGTCCCATCACGCTCGTCGAATCCACGCCAGTTCAATAACGCATCGAACGGATTTCTCTGCGTTACAAATTCTAAGAAATTGCCAAACTCTTCTCTTGCGGCGAAATCGAGCGAACAGCTAGACTCCTCCCCATGACGAAAATGCGTCGTTTCCCCACCTTATTCGCCGCTCTGTTTCTCCTCCTAGCCGCAACATGCAGCCAAGCGCAGGACTGGGCCAAGGCGCGCCTCGATGCTTCCCCGCGTCATCATGAATATGTCTCGCTCAAGCACGACACGCGCACGTTGCAGGCGTTCGTCGTCTATCCCGAGGTCAAAGAAAAGGCCCCGGTCGTCATTCTGATCCACGAAATCTTCGGTCTCTCCGATTGGGCGAAAGAGATGGCCGACGAATTGGCTGCCGAAGGCTTCATCGTCGTCGCTCCCGATCTGCTCTCCGGCTACGGTCCCAATGGCGGCGGGTCGAGCGAGTTTCCGAGTCAGGATGCGACTGTTAAGGCGGTCTCCGGTCTTGATCCGGCCGGCGTTCTCGCCGACTTGGATGCTGCCGCCGATTATGGCAAACACATCCCCGCAGCGAACGGCAAAATTGCGGTCGTCGGTTTCTGCTGGGGCGGAGGCAAATCGTTTGCGTTTGCCGCCAATCGCAAAGACCTATCTGCGGCTTTTGTCTTCTATGGTCCCGGCCCGGCCGATGTCTCAACGATCGTAGCGCCGGTCTACGGGTTCTATGCGGGCAACGACGCGCGCATTGGCGCCACTCTCCCCGCCACCACAGACGCCATGAAGGCCGCCGGCAAGTTCTACGAGCCGGCCACCTACGACGGCGCTGGCCACGGCTTCATGCGGGCCGGCGAAGACCCTGCGAACACCAACCCCGCCAACAAGATTGCCCGCGAACAGGGCTTCACTCGCTTGGTCAAGTTGCTGCATGAGTTGAAACCCGCCCAGGCCACGAACTCGAACGCGCCATCGCACCCCGCTGCGCAAGCCTCCAAGGCGGCAGAAAAACTCTGCCACGATTCTACGCAGATCGGATCGGTTTCCTAAGCCGACTCGGGTTCAAAGCCCGAATCGGTCCTGTCCTTACAGAACAAACCTTTCTAATCCCGTCTGACACCGGGAAGACGTTCTTTCCGCGTCAACAATTCGTCTCGCCCTCGCCGATACCATGAATACTATGGGCCACGCACAAGCCGAATGGAGAAGGGAACTGCGCGCAATGATTGTGCTCGCGGTTCCGGTGGTGTTGAGCGAACTGGGCTGGGTGGCTCAAGGCGTGGTCGACAACATCATGGTCGGCCGACTTGGCCCCGAAGCCATCGGTGCGGTCTCCCTTGGCAACGCGGTCTACTACACGCCGTGTCTTTTCGGAATCGGCTTGCTCCTCGGTCTCGACACGCTCGTCTCGCAGGCCTACGGCCGCCGCGATCACGACGAATGTCATCGGTGGCTGGCGCAGGGGGTCTACCTCGCCTTCATCGTTACGCCCCCGCTGATGCTGATCGTCGGCGCCATGAGCTACGGCTTCACGCGCTTTGGAGTGATTCCCACCGTCGCCGTTCCAGCTAGCACCTATCTGCGCATTCTCAACTGGGGAACTCTTCCTCTGCTGCTCTATGGCGGCATTCGCCGATACCTGCAAGGCGTGGGTCAGGTTCGCGTCATCACCCTCACGTACATTCTGGCCAACCTGCTCAACTGGGGCGGCAACTGGGTTCTGATTTACGGCAAGCTCGGCTTTCCCGCGCTCGGAGTCGATGGCTCGGCCATCTCCACCTGCATTGCACGCGTGGCCATGGCTGCGGCCTTACTCGTCTTTGCGTGGCGCTACGAACGCCAGCGGGGCCATCCGCTATTTCGCCATTGGGCCGCTCCACAACTGGACCGCCTGCGCAAGCTGGTCCGCCTCGGTGCTCCGGCGGCCGGGCAGATTCTTCTCGAAGTCGGCGCCTGGAACCTGTCCACATTTTCCGCGAGCTATCTCAACCCCGTTGCCCTCGCCACGCACGCCATCGCCCTCAATTACGCGAGCATCAGCTATATGGTCCCGCTGGGCGTGTCTGCGGCGGCCGCAGTCAGTGTGGGCCATGCCGTGGGCTCCGGCAACCCGGCACGCGCGCGCCGCGCCGGATGGCTGGCCCTGGGCCTTGGCACAAGCTTCATGCTGGTCGCAGGAGTCGTTTTTCTCGTTGCGCCCCGAGCGCTCATCTCGCTCTACACAACCGATCCACGCGTACTTGCCGTCGGCCCCACATTGCTTTGCATCGCCGCAGCCTTCCAGGTCTTCGATGGCATTCAGACCGTCTGCACGGGCGCATTGCGCGGCCTCGGCGAAACGCGTGTCCCCATGATCGCCAATTTCATCGGCTACTGGATCCTCGGCCTGCCGCTTGGTCTGACCCTCTGCTTCGTACTGCATTGGGGAATTTACGGAACCTGGATCGGGCTCACTCTTGCGCTGGTCGTGATTGCGTCGGCTCTACTGGTGCGCTGGCGCAACGATTCAGCAAAAATTGCTCTGACTTATTGAATTTGTTGCGCTTGGGTCGGTCCTGCTCCGTCCGAAATCCCGTATCCAGGCCTTTCTCACAATGCGAAAAGTGCACCGCAAATTATGCCTTTTTTTGAACGCATCAATAAATCATTGCTCATCCGGTTACCTTGAGCGAAAGCCAGGCGTCCCATCGTGGTACGAGCCAACCGATAAGTGACTATAATCACCCAAGTAGAGTAGCGGTTCAGCTCGTACAAGAATTTATTAGAAGGGAATCCCGCCAAATGGCGACAGGAGACCTGGCCCTGGGTCAAGAGCAGGGCACCTTAAGTGCGCGCAAGCGTGTATCGAACGACTTCAGCATTATCGTAGCAACGGTAAACGGTTCCGGCTCGCAATCCGCCAATAGCGTTCTGCTGAAAAGCATCTTCGGAATGGGTGTTCCCGTCAGCGGGAAAAACCTCTTCCCCTCAAACATCGCCGGACTACCCACCTGGTACACCATCCGCGNNAAGATGGCTACGTGGCGCGCAAGCGTGGTTCGCAAATACTGATCGCGCTCAATCCCGAAACCGCCAAGCAGGACATGCTTGAGATGGACTCGGGCGGGGCGGCCATTTACGAGGAAAGCTTCAACCTCAAACAATATCGCGATGACGTAGCTTGCTACCCGGTCCCGTTCGACAAGATCACGGCCGCCATCTGCCCTGAGCCCAAACTGCGCAAGCTGGTCAGGAACATGGTTTTCGTGGGCGTCGCTGCCCAGTTGCTTTCCATCGATCTCAGCGTCGTCGAAGCCGGCCTCAAAAAGCAGTTCGCGAAAAAGCAGAAGGTCTTCGATCTGAACTTCGGCGCCGTCAAAGCCGGTTTCGACTTTGCTCAGCAGAAGCTCGTCAAGCAGGATCCGTACGTCATCGAGAAGATGAATCAGACTGCGGGCAAAATCATCANNTCATTATCGACGGCAATGCCGCCTGCGGCATGGGCGCTGTCTTCGCGGGTGTCACCGTGGTCGCGTGGTATCCCATTACGCCGTCTACCTCGCTGATCGAGGCGACAACCGATCTGCTGAAAAAATTCCGTGTCACGCCGGAAGGCAAGGCTACCTTCGCCGTTGTGCAAGCTGAAGACGAGCTGGCGGCCATCGGCATGGTGCTGGGCGCAGGCTGGGCCGGCGCGCGTTCCATGACCTCGACCTCGGGCCCTGGCATCTCGCTGATGGCTGAGTTCTCCGGCCTCGGCTACTTCGCCGAAATCCCCGGCGTCATCTTCGATGTGCAGCGCAGCGGGCCTTCCACAGGCTTACCCACGCGCACTTCGCAGGCTGATCTGCTCTCCACCGCGTTCCTATCTCACGGCGATACCAAGCACGTCATTTTGCTCCCCGGCTCTGTGAAAGAGTGCTTCGAGTTTTCGATGGCCGCATTCGATCTGGCCGAGCGTCTGCAAACCCCAGTCTTCGTTCTCACCGATCTCGATCTCGGCATGAACAACTGGATGTCCGAGCCGTTCCAGTATCCAGACAAGCCGCTCGACCGCGGCAAGGTGCTCACTGCCGAAGATCTGAATCGCCTCGGCGGTTTCGCGCGTTACCGCGATGTCGACGGAGACGCCATCGGCTGGCGTACCCTGCCCGGTACGCGTCACCCTAAGGCCGCGTATTTCACGCGCGGTTCTGGCCACAACGATGCCGCAGCCTACACTGAAAAGCCCGACGAATACCAGGCTGTGATGGATCGCCTGACGCGCAAGTTCGAAAACGCGCGCACACTGGTTCCTGCGCCGCTCGTGATCAAGGACAAGTCATCCAAGATCGGCTTTCTCGCTTACGGGACGACCGACTTCGCACTGCGCGAAAGCATGGATCAGATCAAGAAGGAATACAAACTCGATGTGGATTACCTCCGCATCCGCGCTTTCCCCTTCGCCCATGAGATTCATGACTTCGTCGCCTCACACGAGCGCGTGTATGTCGTCGAACAGGATCGCGACGCGCAACTGGCCAGCCTGCTCAAGCTCGATCTGCCTGCAGATCAGGTCGTCAAGCTGCGCAGCATTCTTTTCTATAACGGGCTGCCGATGGACGCCTGCAGCATCACGGATGAATTTGTAACCAAGGAAGGCCTCTAGCAAAAACCTGGTTTTGAAAGGGCACGACTCTTAGTTCTTTGACCGCTTGTTGTTGTACCAACTATGGGTGCCCCAGGTCTCGATTTTGAGACCTGGGAAAGCACGAGCTCAAAGATCCAGGTTTTGAAAGGGCACGACTTAAGTCGTGCCGATAAAGAGGCGAGAAAAGATCCGGGCTTTAGCCCCTGAGGGAATTATGGCAACCGCAACACCAACTCCCAAGCTCAACCGCATCGGCCTTCCGGTAATCGAATATCGCGGCGGCAAATCGACACTCTGCGCCGGCTGCGGCCACAACGCCATCTCCGAACGCATCATCGACGCCATGTTCGAAATGGGTGTCGAACCCGAGCGCGTCATGAAGATGAGCGGCATAGGCTGCTCATCCAAGAGCCCGGCTTATTTCATGAGCCGGTCGCACAGCTTCAACAGCGTCCACGGGCGCATGCCGTCGGTTTCAACCGGCGCAATCCTCGCGCAGCATCAGCTGACCATGCTCGGCGTCTCCGGCGACGGCGATACGGCTTCCATCGGCGTCGGACAGTTCGTTCACCTTCTGCGGCGCAATCTGCCGATGATCTACATCATCGAAGACAACGGCGTGTACGGTTTGACCAAAGGCCAGTTTTCCGCCACTGCCGACATCGGCTCCAAACTCAAGACCGGAGTCATCAACGAGCTTCCGGCCATTGACACCTGCGCTCTCGCGATTCAACTCGGCGCCACGTTTGTTGGCCGCTCGTTTTCGGGCGACAAGAAACAGTTGCTCGCAATGCTGAAGGCCGCGATCGCCCACAAGGGCACCGTGATGCTCGATGTCATCAGCCCCTGCGTCACGTTCAATGACCACGAAGGCTCGACCAAGAGCTACAAATTTATGCAGGAAAATGACGAGCCCATCAACGAGATCGGTTTCGTCGCCAGCTTCGATGAGATTGACGTGGACTACGACTCGGGTCAGATCTACGACGTGCAGTTGCACGATGGCTCGAATCTGCGTCTTCGCAAACTGCACGAGGACTACGACCCGACCGACAAGGCCAACGCCGTACGCACGCTGATGGAAGCCGAAGAAAAGAACGAAGTCCTCACCGGCGTCTTCTATATCAACACCGAGAAGCCGACCTTCATCGATCTCCTTGGCTTAGTCGACGAGCCCCTCGCGACCCTGCCCGAGTCGCTCACCCGTCCGCCCAAGTCCGCGCTCGACGCGCTCATGGCCAATCTGCAGTAGCCCAGCAATCCTCACGAAAAAGCCCCGCGTACGCGGGGCTTTTTCTATTGCGGCGCGAAAGGGTCGCTGAATCAATAACCACAGAGGTGACTATTCTTGCGAGGTAGTCTCCTGTTTTTGCATAAGGCTTAAGGCCAAAAGGCTATGGAATACAAGGTCGGCTGTGGGCTGGTTAAATGCCTCGGCTGACACAAGTCCGTGTGCGAGGTCATTCCGCAGATTCATTCCCCTTCTGTCGATGTAGAGGACCGTAAGGTACCTCCAGAGATTTTCGGTGAGAACCTCCTGCACTCTCGGATCACCGAGTGCATCATTCATGTTCTTTACGTCCGTGATTCCAGGATGGCGGGGAACACTCTTATGCGGGGGAATACCCATGAGAGCGAGCAGAGTGCGCAACATCTCTTCAATTTGAGGAACAAGAACATGTATCCCATTCAGATGATCTTTCGATAGATAGGCCGCCAGCCCGTCTCGCAGGATTGACCGCCTGCTCTCCAGAAAAAGCGGAGACCGGTACAAAACAGCCAAGATGTCGTCCGCACCCGGTTGGAATCCTGCAATAACGGTCTCGATGACGTATGAAAGAAACGCTTGACTGAAGCCCACCATTTGAGCCAGTTGCCTAAAAAGCCTGCCTTCCGCATCCCCGTCGGTCCCGACCTTTGCAACGGGTCGTCCTGTGCGATCAACAACAGTGATTGGGATTATGCTCAAGAGGGGCGCTACCTTCTTAATTTCCTGCACCATCGCCTTCGCTTGATCCACCCGCGGGATGAAGTGGGCAGCAACGTTGCCCAGGGTAGTTGAGAGACCGCCTTCCACGATTAGCGAGCGCGCTAGGTCGTCGTAATCCTTCTTCGTTACATTGACACCGACCGAGTAGTGCTTCATGTCGGAAGCGATGTTCTCGCTCTTCTTGATCTGCAAGAGCCGCAACTCCTCGGCTTCGTTTTTCATGCCTTCTTGTTCATATCTTTCAATGACAGGCTGTAACCACGACATCGCAAGCATGGGGTTTGCCATTTCTGCCATCGTCACGAATGCCCCCCCGTATGCCTTCATGACACGCTCTACGTTGGCTTTATCATTCTGTTTCTTATAGTGCTGAACCAGGCGTTCAGCGGCAGCCTGTGCGCCATACGGGTCGAATTCGTTCGGTTCACCTACGACCGTTAGCCTCGCGAGCATGGCTTCGAGATCGCTGATAATCTTTGCCTCCTGCGATGTAGATATGAGCTTCTTTTCCTCGTAGAGATTGTCAAAGAGAAATGTCCAGACGCCTGCATGCCCCGGATCAAGGGACATTTGATAGAAGTCAAACATCTCATCGACAACTTTCTTGACACGGTGCAAGTCCCCAACGCTCCGGGCGAGGTGCAAGGCACGGACAAGCCATTGAACAGCCTCAATCTCCATCGTGTAGAAATGACGGTTGGTCGCTTCGACGTAGCCGTCAATTGCCATTAGGGCACACTCGTAGTTTGGCTTGCTGTTGGCGATCACCTTCGCAAAGTCCCATGCTGCGTCGGCGTATCGCGCCTTCATCACAGGATTTGTGATAGCCGCTGCCCGCTCTCCCCAATAGGTGATCGTCTCAGCATCCAGCTGCGCAATGTCAGGATTGCGGAATGTGGTCTCTCCTTGAGTCCACTCAACCATTGGGGCGAAGTAGGTACCCCAGGCACTTGTCCCCTCACGGCTCTCCATGAAAAAGAAAACTGAATGCTCAGAAAGGAAAGCCTTCCATTCCTCCGTGCTGAGGTGTCCGTGTTTAGCCCGCTCGCCCGACAACGACTGTGCTATATCGACTTCATTGTGAGGCTCTGTTTTCGAATCGAAACGCTCCAGAACCTCTTGGATCCACGGTGGGATTACCATTTTGCTTCTCCGTTGATCAAGCACTATACGCCTTTCCCGTAACGCCTCATCGCTCCGCTTGATTTAGCTCCTAAGATAACGAGAACGACGCACTTGTCGGGGAGACCAGGAACGAAATGTTGGCTTATTTTTATCGGATTGGCTGAAGCCGGTTAACCTTCGCTGCAACGCACGAAGAACTCCTACGCTTCCTTACCGCGCGAAGCGGATGCCTGGACGGCAAATCGAAGCGGACGTTCTTGGCCTGCGGAGGTGCATGAGAATCGGCCCGCGCGCCGCTGAATCCGCTCCCGGAGGGAGTGCGGATGTTAGCCCAGGACGAAGTCCTGGGAACAGAACGCCATTTCGACCCCAGCCCCGTAGGGGCGGCGGATTCTGAGCCAATGATTTTCAACGGAGCGGGGCGCATTTGGGGCCCGTAAGCGACGCAGCCGATTCTGAAGTGGTACGGACCGGTCACATTC
>PLKY01000155.1 GCA_003140785.1 Acidobacteriaceae bacterium
CACTACCGAAAGTTTCACGCTGCCAACGACCGCTTTTCAAAGGTTCGAGCCGATGTGACTGCCCTGATGCAATCAATTGCCGATGGAACTTTCGGTACAATCTCATCTCGATACGCTGCGCGGAATTTGCCCGTTTTCTGATCCGTCATCCATCCGCTTTTCAGGCGGTCATGCGGGAGTTCGGAACCCAGTATGAACTGGCTTGTGCGCGGCTGCGTGTGACGGGCATGGCTCTCAGCGTTCCGGCAAAGCTTGCACGGCTTCTGCTGGAGTGGACTGCAAGCGCCTAGCCGACCGAGTACGGTATTCGTATACATGTCTCACTTACTCATGGAGAAATTGGGGAGTGCATTGGCACATGCCGTGAATCCGTCACTCGTATTCTGGGTGACATGCAACGCAAGCAAATTGTCAATCTGCGCGGGTCAATCTTGACGGTCACGAATCGTTCCGCATTGGAAGCTTGCGCGGGCATGTGAAGCCCAGCGAAGGGCCTGGCATATTACGCTGCCCAAGGGGCACATGCGTGAGATATCTACCCTCAATGCGGGCGGCCTCCAGGTGTCTTCTAGTGCCGCTCTGTTGCCGAGCGCTTCGCGGCGACCGTTCCCTCTGGAAGTGCCCAGGCGAACAGGACGCCGCCGCTGCTGGTGACGATGTATTGGCGGCCGTCCAATTCGTAACTGATGGGAGAACTCTGCATGGGCGATCCGGCGCCCGCATGCCAAAGAGTCCTTCCGTCGCTCGTATCGAGTGCGAGCACGTTGCCATAAGCGTCGCCGGTAATCGTCAGCCCCGAATCGGTTGTCATCACGCCTGCGCCTGAACCGCCGGCTCCCACATCATGACTCCATCGGATCTTGCCGGTTTGGTAGTCGATTGCCTCGATGACTCCTTTGCCCCACAATCCATAATCCGCGCCCGCCCATCCATAAGCACCATCGGCCGGCTTGGCGAAATAGATGCTGTAACTGGGATGCGCGTCCACAATGAACAATCCGGTCTTCGGATCGAAGCTCGGCGCACGATAGTTGGTCAGTCCGCCTTCATCCGGAGCGACAAGCCGTCCATCCGGCGCGGGCTCCTTGGCTGGATTGGGAATCGGCCGGCCCTGCTTATCGATTCCCAGCGCCCAGTTCACCGGGCCGTACGGAACTGTCAGCAGGTTCTTACCGTTCGTGCGGTCAAGAACAAAGAAGTAGCCGTTGCGCGAGGTTTGCATCAACATCTTGCGCCGCTGGCCATGAAACTCCCCGTCGACCAATACCGGCGTTTCTACCGCATCCCAATCGTGGGTGTCGTGTGGAGATACAGAGAAAGCCCATGCGAGTTTTCCGTCATCGGGATTGATGGCCACGATGCTGCATGTATACGCGTTATCGCCGGGCCTCACCGTTCCGTTCAGCACCGGAGTCGGATTCCCCGTTCCCCAATAAAGCAGGTTCAATTCTGGGTCGTAAGTGCCGGTCATCCAGGTCATGCCCCCGGTTGCCGCATTCGGCGTTCCTGCGGGAGGGGTTACATCCCACTGCCACTGGGTCGCACCGGAATCTGGATCAAAGGCCCGCAGATATCCGGGAAGATTGTCGAGGTCTCCGCCCACACCGGCGATGACGTGATTCTTGACGACGAGCGGCGCCATTGTGCTCCAATAACCCCGGCTCGCATCGGCAATGAGCTTGTCCCACCGGACCCTTCCGTCCTTTGCGTCGAGCGATATCAGGTGCGCATCGGGTGTGGTGAAGAAGAGCCAGCCTTTGTACATCGCTACACCACGATGGCCAATGTGTTCGCCCTTGGAAGGCCGGTTGTAATGCCAGATCAAATGGCCGGACCGCGCGTCCACGGCCCACACGTTGTCCGGTACTGTGAAATACAAAACGCCATCCACAAGCAGCGGCGAGGATTTAATTTGAGCGGTCTGGTTGGTTTGAAAGGCCCACGCCAGCGTTAGATTGCTGACATTCTGCGGCGTGATTTGTGTCAGGTGAACATGACGCCTTCCCGAATAATCGCCGTGATAGAGAGGCCAAGAATCCGGAGACGGGTTCAGGAGTTGGCCGTTCTCAAGATCCTGCGCGTTGAGCGACGGCGCGAATGGAATGCACAGGCCGACCGCGGCAACAAGGTAAAGCAGAGATTTTTTCAGCAACTTCATATAGGAGTCGGACCTCAAATACAACTCGACGCCGGCACTTATCAACGCAGCGTCTGCAGATAAGCCATCAGGTTATGAATGTCGTCGTCGCTGTACTTATTGAAGAGCCGCACATGCGCATCGACAGGCGAATCTACCGTAAAGCGCACCCGGCTGATTGGCCATGAACGGTAAATGCCATTGCTATCACGCAGCGCAACCGTGAACTCGTCGCGGTAGGCAAGTATTCCCGAGATCGTTTGTCCGGAAGGGAGTTTTACCCTAACCGTGCTCTCGGCGCCTTCTGGATACAGCATGCGCTCCTCGAGCTCCAAGCCCTCGAACCGCGTTGCAACTCCCGCCAGATCTCCGCTGGGTGAGTGGCATTTCACGCAGCCACCTGCGACCTCGAAGTACTGTTTGCCAGCTTCCACGTTGCCTGTTTGAAGATCGGCGACTGCGACGCCGCGGCGCCCGCCTGGATGAGCAGTAGCGGCGGCTCCGCGCGCGCGAATAAATGCGATGATGCCGCCTATCTCTGGATCGGAGAGATTGAAGCCCGGCATCTTGTTACCCGGCCGACCCTCTCGTATCACCTGAGTAATCTTCTCGCCAGTCTTGTCTTCCCGCACCAGCTTTGATTGAGTCAAGTCAGGCCCGGTCTCTCCGCCCATCGCGTCACGGCCGTGACAAAAGGCGCAGTTCTGTTGAAAGACTGCGGCCCCTCCCTCCGCAATCCCGGGATTCTCTTCGCTCCTTGTGCCACTCCCAGCGGTCAGCGATTCCGGTCCTACGCTCGTAATGAAATGCAGGAGTGCCGCCATCTCGCCATCCTGCAGGCTTGGAAAGCCGGGCATTCGTCCCTTGCCTGTGTGAACCAGATCTGCAATCTTGTCGTCCGTCATCCGGTGGTTGATCCCAAGCAGCGGCGGAAAGGCAGGCAGGATGCCTTCGCGCTGGTCGCCGTGACAAATCGCGCAATGCTTCGCATACGATTCCGCACCGGGTTCTCTGCCGGATGGGGCGCTCGCCTGGAGCGCCTTTTCGTCTTGCCCGGCCGCGCGGATTGGCTCCTGAATGTATCCGACTACCAGAAGACTAACTGCGGCAGCTACCGAGATAAGTAAAATTCGAAGTCCCTTCACCGTCTTCAATGTTGAAACCCCTGGAATCCTGCTCTGCAGAATGTGGCGATTGGCATGTGACTTACAGCTTTCTATGCGGAGTACTTAATCAACTGCATGAATCCATAGTCCATGTGCAGTTGCTGGTGACAGTGCCACAAAGTATCGCCCGGATTGTTGGCGACGAAATCTACTTCAACCGTGCCGAGCGGCATAACGTTGATAACATCCTTCATCAAACCGCTCAGATGCTTGTCGCCGATGCGGGTCACTTCGAACGTGTGCCGGTGCAGGTGAAGCGGATGCTGATCTCCGCTGCCATTGCGAAACACCAGTCGATAGCGCTTGCCGGCACTGACGATCAGCGGTTCGATCTCGGGCCATGATTTGTTGTTGATCGTCCACGTGTCGAATTGCGAACCATGCTGCTGGCCGATATCGCGAAAGGTCAGCACGAAGCTCCCGTCCGGCGCGGGCGCGGCATTCGCACTGGCAAACTGCGTGTAGTCCCACGTCGCCGGCGCAGGATCCTTCCACATCGGCGGTCCCGATTTTCCGGCGTACTCGACCACAATGCCAAGGCCCATCTGGCGCGCTTTTTCAAGCGTCGAACCCAGAATCCAAACGCCAGGTGAGTTCATCTCCACGATCGCATCGACGCGTTCTGCAACAGCAAGCGATAGCACATCAACGCTTGTTGGATTGGGAACCGGGTTCCCATCCATCGCAATGACGGTGAAGCGATGGCCGGGCAGCGCCAGCACCACATTTTCGGTCGCGCTGGCATTCAGCAGTCGCAAAAGCACGCGTTGCCCTGGTTTCACGCGGATCGGATCACCCGCTCCCAGCATGCGATCGTTGATCGTGGCGTACTTGTAGCCGACGTCGGAACCCGCGGTCAGCGGCATGTTCGACGACTGCTCGCGCATGGTTTCGACCATGGGGACGAACGATGGCTCCCAATGATGGATAGCCAAATTGAATTCCTGGTCGTAGTGCGCCGGGTTCTCCCGGCCCTCGATCAACAAAAATCCGAATTGCCCACTGTATGTGCCCGCGGAGAGATTCCCGTACGCAGCTGCGTGGGTGTGATACCAGCGCGTGCCGGAAGGTTTGGGAGTGAATGTGTACCGATGTGTCTGGCCGGCGGGAATCATCGGCGATCCCTCTTCCATGGCGCCGTCATTCAAGGAGTCGATGGCGAGCCCGTGCCAGTGCACGATATCGGGGTCGGCGCTCGCATTAGTCACGTCGATGCTTGTTGGCACGCCCTCGCGCAAACGCAGCAGCGGGCCCGGAACCTGGCCGTTATAGGCGAGCGTCTTGACAGTAACGCCTGGGCCAATCTCCAAAGTGCACGGCTCGATTCGAAGGGCGTGGTCCGCCTTGCCCGCAGCGCGCACATCTCCCGGCTTGGTCTGCGCCGACAAAACGGCTCTCAGTGATTGGCCCGCCAGCAACATCCCCGCCGACGAAAGAAAGTCTCTGCGGTTCATCGGAATTCGTTCGTCTGTTCTCAATTTGTTCTTCTCGCGCAACGTTGTAGCTGTAGTGGCTTTACCAGAAGGTGCCAAAGCCATGATCTTTGACGCGCCTCGGATTGAAAACGTCTTCCTCGTGAGGCCTACTGGCGTTTGTTGCTGTTCATCGCGCGCACGGACCAATTTACAGTTGCGCCCTTAACGAGCTTGTACAGAAGATGCCGGCCGCTGATGGCTCGCCGTGCTTCCATCCGTCATCCACAAAGCCCAACGAATTGCCTCAAAATACATCTTGCGAATATCCGGATCATCCCATGACTCTTCGGTATGGCCGAGTGTCGAATAGAAAACACGCCCCTTGCCGTACATCTTGCTCCACGCAACCGCGAAGTCATGATCTGTGCGATGCACGCGTGGATTATTCGAGTAGTCGAGCTTGTTGGGATCTAGGCTCAGAAGCACGTTCACCTTATCGCGCGACCACGTTTTGGGTTGATAGATCTCGTCGTATTTCACAAACGATTTGGGAAAATGGCGCACGGCGGGAAAGTCCGGATCTTCGTTCACGATCGGAGCGTTGAACGTCATCCACGGATGCTGGTCGAACCAGCCGCCAATCATCTCCCCATACTCCGGCCAGTTGTAATTCGTGTCGAGCGCCGCATGAATGCCGACGAAGCCCTTGCCGTCATCATGGATAAACGACAGCATATCCTTCTTCTGATCGGCATCCAGGTCCAATTCACCCGTGGTGCTGGCAAAGACGATCAAGTCGAAGTAGCCGAGGTTCTTCGCATTTCGCCCCAGATCTTTCTTCGTCAGCAGCTCCGTGTCAGTGCGCATCGTCGTATCCCACAGGCCGCTTTCCTTACCCATGTTGAACACCGCGGCCATAGCATCGGGCACCGAGTCGTGCTCAAATCCCTTGGTTTCGCCGATCACGAGAACATGTTTCAGGTGAATCTGCTTTGCGTGTGGCGCCGGAGGCAGCGCATCGCCTGCCGGCGATTGTGCCCACGCGCGAACGCCTTCTATCGCAGCCATCGAGGTGAACAGGCCGCATGCGAGGATCAGCAAGCTTCGTCCGAGGCGCAAGGAATCTCCTTTTGACTCATGTCAGTTGTCGGAAGAACAATCACATCGCGGAGGTGTTTTCCACGAATGCTAATGCAGCAGCACTTCATTCGTTCTTGGCGCTCCGTCGAGAAGTGCTTTTGCGAACGCCGGACCAGTGAATTCCGTCCCGCAAAAGAGTTTAGCGGGCGGCTTCATTTGACGCAAACGCCCTCATTCGAGGTTCACCCCTCAGAGCGCCATTGCCGTGTTTTATCTCCACAACTTGCCCCAGCTTCCCCGGCTTTACCGTAGTATCCTTGATGCGCCTCGTAACACGCTCGTGCGTCACCCCAATCCGCAAACATAAAGAAGAGAGCTGAACCGTGACAACCCAATCAGGTCCTCCCGTCTCAATCGCTGCTCAGCGAACGACCACGCCCATGGCGCACGCCAATATCAGCCGCGTGACCAAATCCCACGCAACATTTTTCTTCAACTTCGCGCGCCTGTCTGTTCCTCTTCTGCTTGTCTTCACCTTGTTCCTCGTGCCACAGGCCGGGGGCCAGGCCGGCAGCGTCAACGTGCAGCCGCCGCGTCCATGGGATCAGAATCCCGATGGAATGCACATCTACATCTGGGCGGGGCTCAAATCCCACTTCCCAGGGCAGCACGACTATCCCCAGTTCCTTGCGGATTGGAGCAAGCTCCTGACCGAGCATGGCGCGGTGGTCGACGGGGCTCTGCACGCCCCGAGCGCCGCCGATCTGGAGCACACCGATGTCGTGATTCTCTACAAGGGCGACGCAGCTTACCTCAGCGACGAAGAGAAATCTGCCCTCGAAGCGTATGCAAAGCGCGGAGGCGGACTTGTCAGCCTTCACGATTCGTTATGCGGCCCGGACCCCGCTTATTTCGCCTCGTTGGTCGGTGGCGCGAAGAAGCACGGCGAAGTCAACTACACCCTGGGAGCGCCGATCCCCTACACCGTCGTTGATGCTGCCGATCCCATCATGACGGGCATGTCGAACATCATCATCTTTGACGAGGCCTTCTATAACATGACGTGGGCACAGAATCCGCGCATTCATGTGTTGGCCACCGCCGTTATCCCCGGCACGCCGAGCGCGGGCACGCACAAAGGCGAAGTTGTGCCGCAAATCTGGACCTATGAACACACTTTGCCGGGAGGCCAGCCGGCCAGGGCGTTCGTCTGGATGCAGGGGCACGAATATGCGAACTTCGCGAATTATCAGCTTCAGCAAATGCTGCTGCGCGGCATCGCTTGGGCCGCGAAAAAGCCAGTCGATTCGCTGGTCGATTATGTGCCGCCGCGTCCCTTGCGCACGCAGGGGCCCGCCACCAATCCATAATTGCCTTCTCGGCTTATACGAGGACAGCCCCCCTGCAGCGTCTCGCATTTTCCGACGCGCATTGGATGGAATCACCGCGCCGTCCACCCACCGTCGATGAGGATGTCGGTGCCCGTGATGAACCCCGCAGCTTCGGAACACAGATAGCAAGCCAGCGCGCCAATCTCCTCGATCTTGCCCCACCGGCCAACCGGTAGGCTCGCGAGGAACTGTGCGTTGGCTTCCGGATTGTTCATCACCGCCGCATTCATTTCTGTTCCGAAAGGGCCTGGACTGATGCCATTCACGGTGATTCCCTCGCTGGCTAATTCGAGCGCCAACGCCCGCGTCAATCCGAGAAGCGCCGCCTTGGCCGAAGAATACGCGGTCCGCCCCGGCAACGAAACGTGACTCATGATCGATGTCATATTCAGAACGCGGCCATAACCGGAACCTTTCATTCCCGGCACAAACGCGCGGCACATCAAAAACGTCGAAATCAGGCTCGAGTCCAGCACGCTGCGAAATTCATCCAGCGAAAAATCCACCAGGTTCTTGCGAATATTTGTTCCTGCGTTGTTGACAAGAATTTGTGCCGCTCCAAACTGCCTCTTTATGGCTTCCGCGACTTCGGCGACCTGTTGCTCCTGTGTGACATCGGCGACAAACACTTCAGCTATTCCGCCCTGTTCGACAATCGCATCGCGCACAACTTCGAGGCGCTTGTTGTCGCGCGCCACGAGCGCAATGTTCGCGCCTGCCTCAGAGAGGGCCTTGGCCATCGCCTCGCCCAGCCCGCGGCTCCCACCCGTAATGACAGCAGTCCTGCCCGCCAGATTCGTATCCATGTTTGCATCTCCCGTCCCAATGAGCAGACGTACCTCAGTCTGTCTCAGGGCTCCAGCCCATTCGCAACCGCCGCCGCTGCAGGCGTGGCCATTGCCCGCTCACGTTGCTTCCGCGCCGATTCCGGATCGAGGGTTAGCCAGCACGCAGCCGACACAGTTGCCGCCGCCGCCATTGTGTCGATCAGTATGTTCCAGTTGCCGCCCGATTTCTCTAGGATCACACCCCCAACGACCGGCGCCACAAATCCCGCAAGGTTGCCCATCATATTCATTGCAGCCGCCACCGTCGCCGTGTACGCGCCTCCAATCTCCACACAGGCATCCCATGAAATCGGCATCGTCAGGTCGCTCGCGAAACTGGCCAGTCCCATGGCCACCATGGCTGGGACGACGGACTGGATGTGCGTCAACACAACCAGCAGAATCGCCGTCGAAAGAAATCCGCAAAATGCAATCGCACGCCGCGGCAATCTCGCCGGCGCAAGCCCCGAAGCCAGCGAGCCAAAACCGCCAAACAACAGCGGCAGCACGGCAAGAGCGGCGGCGCGTTCGAGCGACTGCCCTCGGCCCTCGCGCAGATACGTTGGAAGCCACGTGATGTAAAAACACCAAACGTAGGAGAGGAAAAAATACTGCACAAACAGCAGCAGCACTTGCCGCGTCAGCAGTAGACTGGTCCAGTGTCGTTGCCCTCTCTCTTCTCGTGTGAGCACGCGGGATGATTCCAGCAATTTCCGCTCGGCTGCGTTCACCCAGGGTGCTGCGCTGGATCGTCTTTGAACCAAACCAGAAACACCGCGCACCACAAGAATCCCAGGCCGGCGAAGCTCACAAACGCCCATCGCCAGCCGAACCACCGGATGCAGAGCAATGCCAGAGGCGGTGTTGCCGCGCCGCCCCATCGCGTGAAAGACCACATCAACGACTGCGCTCTCACCCGCTCGCGCTCGGGCAGCCATGCGCTGAGCATGCGCGTCAGGTTGGGAAAACATCCTGCCTCGCCAGCTCCAAACAGAAACCTGATCCCCACGAGCGACGCAACGTTCCACGCAGCCCCGGTCAGTGCGGTGCACGCAGACCACGCAAGAACAATCTGTGCCAGCACCCGCTTGACGCCAAGACGATCCCCAAGCAATCCCATGGGAATTTCGAAGAGCGCATAGGACAAAGCAAAGGCCCCGAAGACAATTCCCATCTGCTGCTTCGAAATATGCAGGTCGTGCGAGATGGGCCCGGCTGCCTGAGAAATCGCGACCCTTTGCATATAGGAGAGAACCGCGAGCCCGATCGCCAGCAGGACGACCCCGTACCGTGTGCGGCTCGCTCTCATTGCGGCAGGCTCCACGCATAGAGCGTGTCCCCGGCTCCGAACACAATGTATTGTTTTCCGTCCAGCAGATAAGTAATCACGCCACCCGATTCATTGGCGTCGAGTTCGTGATGCCAAAGCACCTGACCCTTGTCGGCGCTGTAAATGATCGCGTTCTTCTGGTCGTCTCCGGTGATGAGCAGATTGCTCGCGGTTGTCAGGATACTGGGGCCAACCGTGCTTGGCGCATTGTTCAGATTCGGATACGAGTGTTGCCACACCGCATTGCCCGTCAGTGGATCGATTGCCTTCAGCAAACGTTGCGATCGGCCAATGCCATCGCCCGTCCCGCCGTAGCCCGAGGGCTGGGCGCTGTCGTCAGTAAGGTAATAGATGGCCTTCCCTTCAACCGAGTTCACATAGACCAAACCGGTCTTCGGATTGTACGCCGGAGCAGGCCAGTTCGAGGCATTCACGATATTAATTGAACCGCCGACAGTCGGATCCTTGTCGGGAATCGGGATAGGTTCCCCCTGAGGCGAAAGTCCGGAGGAATAATCCAGCGGCACATACGGCTTGACCACAAGGTATTTTCCGGTCACCCGATCAAGCGTGACAAAGAAACCATTGCGTGCAGCCTGCGACAGCAGCTTCCGCGGCTTCCCGTCCACCACGCGATCGAATAGAATCGGAGCCGTCGTATTGTCGAAGTCATGCGTGTCATGCGGCGAAACCTGGAAATACCACTTCAATTCTCCGTTGTCCACATCGAGCGCGACAATCGATTCCGTCCAAAGGTTAGCGCCGGGGCGTCCTTGCCCCGCAAATACCGGATTCGTATTCCCGGTCGGCCAGTAGAGCAGATTCAATTCCGGATCGTATGTGCCCGGCATCCACGTCATCCCGCCGCCGTGGTCCGAGGCTGCTTCGTTCGGCCACGTCTTCAGCGCCGGATCTCCCTTGCGGGGGGTCGCCCACCAGGTCCATTGCAGATCGCCCGTGACCGGATCGAAGGAGTCCAGGAACCCTGGCATGTCCATCGCGTCACCGCCCACACCTACAATCACATGGTTCTTAACGATCAACGGCGCCGACGTCGAGAAATACTGCTTCCGTGCATCGGCATAATTCTTTCTCCACAGTTCCATCCCGTTCTTCGCATCGAGGGCAACAAGCCAGTTATCCGGCGTAAGGAAATAAACCGTCGTCTTCCAAATCCCCACTCCACGCTGCCCCACCAGATGCCCGCCGTGGTCGACCCAGTCGTAGTGCCAGAGAGGGTTTCCGCTTCGTGCGTCCAGCGCCCACACGTGATCAGGAATCGTAATGTATAACTTGCCGTCAACCATCAGCGGCGTGCACTTGATCAAGGGAACGGGCGCGCCACGCTGCGCCCCCACTCCCGCAATTTTGTAATCCCATTTCTGCGCGAGTTGGTTCACATTCGCGGGCCCGATCTGGGTCAGAGTGCTGTAGCGTTCGCCACTATAGTCGCCGTTGAACGTGGGCCAGCTCGTGGTCGGAGCTTCTCCGAACGGATTCGAGTCAGACGAAACATGCTCAGCGGCTGGCGCCCCGCCCGCCAGCATTGCCGTTGCGATGACTGCGCAAACTCCGATGGGTGATCTCATTTCAGCGTTTCCAGGTAGGCGGTCACGTTGTGCATATCATCATTGGTCANNGTCAGCGTCGTGATCATCTCCTGGTGCGCTGCCAGCGGGTCCTTCATCTGCACCGTCACTCCCGGCTCCCGGTCGACCACGTGCGCCACGCCCGCGAGGTCCACCAACGTGATGCGAAAATCGCTCACCTGCGTGACGCGACCGGCTAACGTGCCACCGTGGGGCGTCTTCACGATCCCGACGATCGCTTGCGAACTGTCCTCTGAACCGCTGGGCCGCGCCGGCCAGATCCAGCCTCTCTGCAGTTGTTCCGGAGAGCGGAAACGACTACCGATATGCGCGAACTTCTCGGCTGTATGGCACGACATGCAGCGCTTTGTCACATAAGCTTGTCCCTGCGCCGCGTTCCCTACCAATATATTCAGCACGTGATAGGTTCCTCGATTCGCGACCTCCTCCACCTGCATATGCAGAAACTCGGCAATGTCCGTGAGTTGATCGTCCGACATGGTTGCAAACGCCGGCATGCCTTTCTCGGGTCGACCTCTTTTCAGGAACAACACCAGATGCTCTCCATGGTCATCGGCGAGTACCTCGTCCGACGTGATCAGGCTCGTCCCCGTCGCACCCCGCGCCTGGGGTCCGTGGCAGAAAGCACAGCTCTGTTGGAACAGCGGCGTCCCACGCGCAGCGGCCGCTTTGTCCGGCTCGGGACCCAGACCGAGAAATGCGCGTGTGGCGGCCGCCCGTTGTTCGGGCGTCATGCTCTGGTAGGCC
>PLKY01000189.1 GCA_003140785.1 Acidobacteriaceae bacterium
TCCCTAGTCCCTGTTCCCTGTTCAGAGTTCACTGTTCGCTGTTCACTGTTCACTTCAAAAAGTAGTACGGATCGGGATACTTCACCGAATACTCCGCCTCAGGCGTGCCTTTCAGATCGCTCCACTGGTCGCCGACATTCAAGATAATTTTGTAGCCTTTCGCCACAATCTCCGCCCGCTCCGCCGACTTGAACTCGAGAGCCAACGGGCTCTGCCCAGGCTTGCGCAGAATCAGCTCCTGCCATCCATCGAATCCTTGCGCGCGCAAGTTCTGCTCCGTCGCCGTCCGCTCCGCCTCTCCGCGCCCAGTCAGAAAAAACACACTCACGCCCAGCCGCTTCGCCTCGTCGAAAATCCGCAGCGTCCCAGGAATCGCCGGAGCCCTCAGCGACTCCACCCATGCATTGAAAGCCTTCGCGTCATACGCGAATCCAGCCTTCTCCATCTCCTCATAATTCGAAAGCGTCGTCTCATCGATATCGAGCACCACGGCCAGCCTCTCGTTCGGACTCCGTCGCGCCGCCCTCTGCCGCAAAAAAGCAACCGCGCGGTCCGCCTGCAAGTCGAGATCCTTCGCATAGCACCCGCACGTGCAGGTGCAAGCGTGATACTGCTTCAGTTCATCTTTGAGCTTATCGAGGTTCGGAATCCTCTCCGACGGCGCCACCGGAGCCAACCGCGCCTGGCCTTCGTGCATCTGTGCGACAACCGGCATCGCAAAGCCGCAAAGCATCGCCAACAAAACACCACCAAACCAGCCTCGATTCATCATCAGCGTCAAATCAATTCCTTCCTTCTCAAAAAATCACCGTCCGCATGGTCCATCGCCACGTCCACTTCGCCGCACGCAACGCAACTCCGCGAACATTTCAGCCCAGCCCGGTGTCTAACAAATTAGATGAAAACCCATGCCACGGGCCATTTTGCCAGACCGGCGCAGGAGCAACCCATGTCCGAAAAGAATCCCGAAGTCGTCGCCGACTCCCCCGACGCTCGACTCGCCGCGTACTTACAGCGCTTCTGGCCGCACCGCTCTCACGAAGCCGGCACACTGCGTAATCTCTGCTGCTTCCTCGGCTTTCACCTCTGGGCCCAGCCCGACTACTCCAGCCTCGCCCCGCGCCGCAACATAAGATTCTGCCGCTGGTGCCCCATGGTAGAAATCGACGGCACCCATTACTCATGATGGGATTGAGTTGAATCCAATTCCAACTTAGCCGCGAAGCCTCCCTCCCTAGTTCCTAAGTCCCTAGTCCCTGTTCCCTGTTCCCTGTTCCCTCACCACTGCCCACTGTTCACTGCCCTCTGTACACTGTCTTCATGATCCGCGTCTTCCGCCCAATCCCCGTCGAAACCCTCAAGCTGCTCGTCTTCGACCTCGACGGCACTCTCGCTGACACGGCACAGGACCTCTGCAACAGCGTCAATTCCGCACTGGAGCACACGGGCCGACAGCGCCTGCCCGACGATCTCATCGCCAGCTATGTAGGCAATGGCGCACCCATGATGGTACGCCGCGCCCTCGCCACCGAAGACGGAACACCCGTCGATCAGGTGCCCGAAGACGAATTCAAAACGGCGTACGCCTTCTTCATTCAGCATTATCGCGAACACAACTTGGACTTCACTCTCACCTATCCCGGCACCGTCGAAGCACTCGCTGCGCTGCGCAACGAACTTGGCGGAACACCACGCACCTTCGCTGTGCTGACCAACAAACCCGTGCGCCCCGCCCGCGCCATTTGCGAAGGCCTCGGCATTGCACCGTATTTCCTCCACATCTATGGCGGCGACAGTTTCCCCACCAAAAAGCCCGACCCGAAAGGGCTCTTGTCCCTGATGGAGGAAGCCGGCGCGCGCCCAGAGCAAACCGTGATGATCGGCGACAGCCAGGTCGACGTGCAAACCGCACGCAACGCCGGCGCCTGGTGCGTCGGCTGCACCTTCGGTCTAGCGCCCGGCAGTCTCGAAGCCATCCCCCCGGACGTGCTCGTCGATTCCCCAGCCGACTGGACAGCCGCTCTGCACCCTGCAAAAATTAATCTAGAACCGTAACGCGAAATACCTGAATTACCCGAAGAACCTGCTTTTCACGATGCGTAGATCCGCTCGATAAGGGTGCCCCATCCTAGCTCCGCTAGGGTGGGAAAGCACGAACCTCAATTTCCCGAACATTCCGTCTTACGCACCAAACCCGGCGTACACTGGATGCGAAACCGCGCAGGTTCCGGCGCTTTACCGGAACTTTTCTCCGTCCCGGTTCGTACCAGCCAAAGGAGAAGCAAATGAACCTCCGTCCTTTCCTCGCCTGCACCTCGTTGCTCGCAGCCCTCGCCTTCGCCGCCACTCCCGCACGGGCCGACAGAGACCGCGTCCAATTCGGCGCCGACATCGTAGTGCCCCCCGGCGAGTCGGCCCACGACACCGTCTGCTTCTTCTGCAGCGTCGACGCCAAGGGAACGGTCGATCACGATATCGTCGTCTTCTTCGGAGATGTCCACATCGCCAGCCACGCCAATCACGACGTGGTCAACTTCTTCGGCAATGTTCATGCGGACGATAACGCCACCATCACCCACGATCTGGTCAATTTCTTCGGCACCATTCATCTCGGCGAAAATGTCTCCGTTGGCAACGACATGGTAGCCATGTTCGGCAACGTCCGTTCCGCCGATTCGGCGTCCGTCGGCGGCAACCGCGTCATTGAGCCCGGCTGGATCTTCTGGGTGCCGCTCATGTTCCTTGGTGGGATCGCCGTCCTCGTCGTAAGCCAGGTGCGCAGTCATTTCCGCCGCCAGATGTACGCCGCCGGCTATCCTTACCCTCCCCCACCGCCCATGCCTCCTCGGTAGCGAACCGCGCTGTACGCTAGAGGAATGCAGATCAACCCAGCCGCGCAAGCGCGCCGGCTGCGCATTGTCATGCCCGGCGGCAGCGGCCAGATGGGTCAGGTCCTCGCGCCTTATTTTCAAGAGCGCGGCCACCACGTCACCGTGCTCACGCGCGGTCCCTACACCGCCCCTTGGAACACAGTTTTCTGGGACGGCGAAAGCATCGGCCCGTGGACCGAGCACCTCGAAGGCGCCGATGTTTGCATCAACCTCGCCGGCCGCAGCGTCAACTGCCGCTACCATCCCGCCAATCGCCAGTACATCTACGATTCACGCATCCAGACCACGCGCCTGCTCAACCGCGTCATCGCCGGCCTCGCCGATCCGCCGAATGTCTGGCTGAACGCTTCCACCGCAACCATCTATCGCAACGCACTCGACAGGCCCATGGACGAACTCACCGGCGAGCTCGGTGGCAACGAGCTCATTTCCAAATCACGCCACGCGCCCGACACGTGGAACTTCTCCATCCGCGTAGCGAAAGACTGGGAATCGGCATTCTTCGAAACACCCACGCCCCGCACGCGCAAAGTGGCCATGCGTTCCGCCATCCTCTTCAGCGCAATTCCCGGCAACGCCTTCACAATTTTTTCTAATTTAGTCCGGATCGGCCTCGGCGGCCATCAAGGCAACGGCCGCCAGTTCGTCTCGTGGATTCACGACGCCGATTTCGCCCGCGCCGTCGACTTCCTCATCGCCCGCGACGATCTCGCCGGTCCCGTCAACTTCGCCTCACCCAACCCCCTTCCCAACCGCGAGTTCATGGCCATCCTGCGCGAAGCCTGGGACGTCCCGAACGGCCTGCTGATCCCCACGCCACTCCTCGCAATCGGTGCCTTCCTTCTTCGAACCGAAACCGAACTCGTCCTCAAAAGCCGCCGCGTAGTCCCCACCCGCCTGCTCAACGCCGGCTTCCAGTTCGACTTCCCCAACTGGCCCGCCGCCGCCGAAGACCTCGTCCACCGCTGGCGCCACCGTGAAGACTAGTTATCAGCGGTCAGTCGATGTGGCCTGCGGACCGCAATTTGTTCACTGTCCACTGTTCCCTGTTCCCTGTTCCCTGTTTCTCCGTTTCTCTGCCTNNGGCGTTATCTCCGTCACCGGCAGATCCCAATGGCCCGCCAGAATCTCAAACCGTCGCTGTTCTTCCTTCTTGTACTTCTCCTGGTCCGGCCAAAGCTCCTTGATAATGGCCTCTTCCTCAGGATTCGAAGTCGTAGCCACCGTCGAATTCTTGAAACGAATCGTCACGCGATAATCCCAGCGCCCATCTTCGGTCGTGTGATACGCAGGCGCGTCAATCTTCACCGAGAGCATCCGCCCCGTCGCCACAATCCGCTTCAAAAGCGGGTAATGATTTTTAAGGAAGAGATCCAGGAATTCCTGCTGATGCCCCCACTGCACCTTGTAGTAGTACTCGACAGTGNNAATGCCTCCACGGAGATGTTGGTTGACATTCTACCGTGGAGACATATGCCCTAATGCTTTTGAGGGAGGGTTGATTTGCTTCACGGCGGAATTATGTTCACCGCCGTGGCTTATGAATCTACTTTCTGAATGATCGATTGTGTGTATCGTCCTGCTTTTAATCGAACCACATGCATTTAATCCAGCCTGCTGCCTCTAG
>PLKY01000022.1 GCA_003140785.1 Acidobacteriaceae bacterium
GACCGCGGCCTTCTTTGCCGGAATCGATAAGGCTTCGCCGGTATGCGGATTGCGCGCTTGGCGAGGTTTGCTCTCGCGGACCTTGAACACACCGAGACCGCGTAGGTCTATTTTCTCGCCGCGCTGAAGAGCCTGCTTGAGCACGTCGACCACTGCTTCCAGGACTCGCTCGCTCTCGCTCTTGGTCTGGTTGAGAGTATTTGCCAGCGATTCCACGAATTCCGCTTTTGTCATGTCTTTCCCACTCTAGCTGGTCGCTGTCCTGAGATGGCCGATCAGCTCCCGTTTGGTCATTTTGCAAGCAACAAGGAGATCACCGTGATTCGAACTACAACCGACTTCGCCAAGGCCTTCCGAGCCGCTCGGCGAGTGTCAACGCCGCTTATCGCGGTGCGCACGCCCGATCCGGCGAGTTCAGTCCAACTCGTCCTGTCCACTCTGAATGGCGTTTGTGATGAAACTGCGGCGCTCCAATGGGATGCCATACGCGGGCTTGTCGGAGTGAATGAAGCTGGCAAGCGGCAAGCCTCAGCGATCCTGAGGGAGGCGGATGGAACCTCCGTTGGCCCGGACGCNNTTACTGACGACATCGAGCGCTAGCTTGCCCGAAGAACTCGGTCAGGACGTTCTGGTTCTGGACGAACCGCTTCCATCCATCGGAGAGCTGGAGCGCATTGTTCAAGAAACGGCCGAAGCGGCCGAGATGAGCCCTCTGAGCGCGACGGACATGCAGCGTGCCGTCGATGCCTTGATTGGCCTGGCTGCCTTTCCGGCGGAGCAGGTTGTCGCCATGTCGCTGTCAAAGCAGGGCCTCGACGCCGAACAGCTATGGGAGCGAAAGCGACAGATCATCGAGCAGGCGCCCGGTCTGAAGATCTGGCGGGGCGGAGAGACCTTTGAGGATATCGGCGGCTGCGAAAATGCGAAGTCGTTTCTGCGGGCGATCCTCGCAGGTACGGATCCACCACGAGTGATCGTGTTCCTCGATGAGATCGAGAAGGCCTTCGCGGGCACCGGCACGGACTTGTCCGGTGTGAAAACTGAGATGACCGGGACGATGCTCACGTGGATGCAGGATAACGAGGCAGATGGGCTGATTTTCATTGGCCCGCCCGGCGCAGCGAAAAGTGCACTTGCCAAGGCGACCGGGAACACCGCAGGAATTCCGACGATCGCATTTGATTTGGGCGCAATGCAAAGTTCGCTGGTCGGCGGCTCTGGGGAGAGACTTCGGTCGGCGCTCAAGGTAGTAGATGCCGTGAGCCAAGGGCGTGCGCTGTTTATCGCAACATGCAACTCCATCGCATCGCTGCCGCCGGAATTACGCCGGCGTTTCACGTTGGGTACCTTCTTCTTCGATCTGCCCTCGGCTGACGAGCGAGAGGCGATCTGGAGAATTTACGAGAAAAAGTACAGCGTCTCCGGCGAACGCCCCGAAGACGAGGGATGGACGGGAGCGGAAATCAAAGAGTGTTGCCGGAAAGCCGCCAGACTGCGAATACCTCTGGTGCGCGCGGCTCAGTACACCGTACCGATCTCGAAGTCAGCAGCGGAGCAGATCAAGTCGTTGCGGCAGCAGGCCTCGGGAAAGTTCATCAGTGCATCGAGCACTGGAGTGTACCGGTACGAGGAAACTGCAACGGCGCCGGCTGCCACGACGCGGCGCATCCGGAGTGTGGAGGCTTAGGAATATGAGCAAGTACGGTCTTTTGGAAACCCAGATTGCAGACCAGAAGTATCTGATTGCGGCCCTCGGAGAAATGGGCTACCGAGTAGAGGTCCATCCCCAAGGCGCCGCACTGGTTGGCTACGAAGGTCACGAGCGGCAGGAAAAGGCGAACATCATCATACGCCGGCAACAGTTGGATTCGGCTTCCAACGATATCGGCTTCACGCGGGCGTCCGATGGGCGTTACGTGGCCCGCTTGAGCGAGTACGATCAGCGAATCGGCTTCAACCAAAAATGGCTGAACCGGGTCCACCAGCTCTACAAAGAGAAGCAAACCATCGCTATGGCAAAGGCGAAAGGCTACGTTTTCAAGGGTCGTGAAGTGGTCAAGACCGAAGAGGGCGAGCGGATCCAACTCCGGTTTGCTGTTCGATAGGAGGGCACGATGGCTCAGAAGACAGTAACGATCATCATCGACGAGAACGGGAACAGCGAAGTCGATTTGGAAGGCTTCGCCGGCAACGGCTGCTCCAAGGTGTTTGAGGACTTCCGCGGCGGCGACAAGGTTAAAACGGAACGCAAGAAGACATCGTTTTACAACCCGGCGCAGACAGAAAAGCAAACCACCACTGGTCGCTGAAAGGCGGGCTCACGATGTTGGTTCATGGTTTCGTTCCTGTCAGCCGCGCCAACGGTCCGGGGCGGCGGGCAGTGCTCTGGTTTCAAGGTTGCAATCTGAACTGTCCTGAATGCTGGAATCAGGCGAGCCATCCGTTCGAAGGTGCGCCGACGGACGGAAGTGACATCGTCCGACGAGTCCTTGCCCTGCACCACGCGGGGGAAATCGAGGGTTTGACGTTTTCGGGCGGCGAGCCGATGCAGCAGGCAAGTTCGGTGCTTGAGCTGATCGAAAGACTGCGTGAAGCGGACGCGCCGCGGCCGTTGACCTTTGGAATGTTCACGGGATATACGGCGGGGGAACTCGACCAAGGCCGGTACTTCACCTTCAACGAGTGTCCGGAGAAGACGACAGTGTGGCAGCAAATTCGGGATCGCCTCGACTTCGCGGTAATGGGACGGTACAACCGGCTCGCGCCGGGGACACAGCCGCTGCGATCCAGTCGCAATCAGAAGCTGCATCTATTTACCGCGCGTTACGAGGAGAGCGACTTCGGAGATCAGATTGTCGATGTGTCGATCGAGGAAAACGGCGCGGCCACAATAACCGGCTTCCCTGTCCTCGGATGCCCGGCATAACCTTCCCTCACAATTCCAGGCAAACCAGAAGAGGCGATCATCGGCGGGCCTGTCCAGAGTCGTGATCGCCCACTTCCTTCCATAGCGTTTCCCGAACGCCTTCGAGCGCGAAAGCGGAAAACACATTC
>PLKY01000016.1 GCA_003140785.1 Acidobacteriaceae bacterium
AGTTCGTGAAAGAAAGAAGGGAAGTGGGCCAAGGCTACACTGCTACACTCACTGCTGGCTTCGACGTTGCCGCCGCGGCGCCGGTGATCACATAGAGGCCGGCGCAGCACGAACAGGGGATGGTGGTCTTCTCAGTCACGAGCTTGTTGTAGAACGTTTCGGCCGCTTCTAGTGTCACCGGCTTCGGGGTTCCCTTTCCCGGTTTCTGGATGCTGCCTATCGCACCGTAGGTGGAGCAGACGATGTNNGCTACTATCCATCGGCGTCCTTTATGTCCGCCAATCGGGGCTAAAATGTGAAGTTGAAACTCCCCACTGGCGTCAGCCCCGTCGTACGATTCATTGCCGAGCTTGATCGTGAGTCTGTTTTTTTCTCCGACAGTGGCAAGAGCTGCGTTGATTTGGACGCGAAGGTCGCGCAACAATGCTCCATCGATTGTCATGTGGTTCCCTGTTCTTTCACATAAGGGCCACGTTGTGAGTTATTTGCGATATTCTTTATGCCGAGGTTAAACGAAATGCCTACAATCAACATTCTTTGGGAGATCGACGCCGAGATTTCGCGTCTCCAACAAGTCAAGGAACTCTTGTCCGGCACAGACACGGTCGCGGTCAAGAGGGGACCTGGTCGGCCCATTGGAAGTGGCGTGGCAAAGAAGCTCACCGCCGCGTCAGTAGTTCAACCTCGCCGCAAAATGTCTGCTGCCGGGCGCGCCAGGATCGCCGCGGCGATGAAGATGCGCTGGGCGAAGGTCAGAAGAGCAGCTAAGAAAGCGGCGAAACCCACGCAGGCGCCCGTCGTAGCTGCCGCACTCCCGAAGACGACCGCCAAAAAGGCTCCAAAGAAGAGTGCACCCAAGAAAAGATCTGCCAAAAAGAGAGCTGCCAAGAAGGCCACTCCGCCCCAAACGTCGGGTCCGTCCCCTTCGACCACGTAGGCTGTCAGAGTCATTATTGCCAACAAACCATCGAAGATGGCGAGTGTTTAGTCAAAGAGCACTCGCCATTCTCNNTTTTTCACCACCGAGCAAAACGTTCTGGCCGCAACCTGAGATTTGGTACTGTTCGCCCTTGCGTGCCTGAATAGCCGCCGCACTCGCGATGATCTCGCCCCGCAACTCGGCAGGACAGTCTTTGCGAAACTCCAAAACGAGCGAGCTATAAGGCAGGAAGGCCAGAGACTTGTAATCTCCATGCACTTCGTGGTGCCGGTCCGCATAGGAGATCCCGCAGGGGAATACCCCGATAAAAAGCCGCGGAAGTTTCTGTTCCTCATCGTTCTGCATAGTGACGCTCCAATTCTCACACCTGTTGGTGGCAGGGGGCTTCGNNCGACGGTCGGTGGAGTTGATAACTCCCCGGCCTCGGCGAATTCGTGCGGTTTGATCCAATTATTGCGCCTTGGAATCAGACCGGGGTCATAGTCGGTGAACGGCTCCCCAATTATCTGGGCCATAATTGATTCCGAGCCAATAAAAAGGACACGGACTCTCTTTGGGCCAGCCGGCGCAGTCATCCACGTCAGTTCTGCATCCGACTTGAGCCACGGAAACGAAAGCATGGTCGCCAGCGTGACTTTGGGAACAAAGATGTCCGGCGTGCCTTCACGCTCGATATGGTCGAGCTGCTTCTGCCAGAAGATCACGCCGTACGTCCCACTCCCAGGGTAGCGCTGACGGGATGCTACGAGCGTTTCGTACTCGCTTGGCGTGACCCGTTGCGCCACCATCGTCCGGAGCATGGTTGCATGAAGGGCGGCGTTGTGACGCACTGCAAGGGTCTCTTCGCCGCCGCACCGCGCTCCCTCGATCCATGCGGCGGCTGAACGCATATTGACTGGCACTTGATCCGCAAAGAGCGGAACCTTCTTCTGGATACGCTTCTGCTCATTGACCACCGCGCGGCCAGCCTTCGCCTCCGCCTCGGCCAGCGACAAGAGGCAGGGAACGTCCACCCAGGAATCACCCCTGCAGACGCTGAACACCGCCTTGTCTTCATGCACCGTGGTGATACGGTCCCCAACAGCGCAATCATCGGCACGTTCGATGACAATTGCGCGTGCGCCAGGCTCGCCTTCGCGGACTTCTAATACCGTTCCGCAAAAACCGATCAATGCTAGGGAACGAAACATGACGCTGATCTCGTCGCCAGCCTTGATGTAGGATTCGATGTTCATGTTGGGATGTGCTCCTGAAATGGTGCCGCCGACGCAGCAGCCATGCGAGGCTGTAGTGGCGGTACGTTTGACTAAGGACGGCTTTGAGATGGGGGGCGCGGGAGGGCCTGATGCACCTGGTAACCGCGCTAGGGCCGGTAGGTGGTGGTTGACATTCGTCCGCGGGGCGGGTGAGGACGGTTGGAACATTCTGAGAGTGGGAAAGTTCTCTACACAATCTCTGGCCTCACAGATGCGCGCATTACTTTTCAAATTCAAAATGGAAACGAGCAAACGGCGAGAAGAACGGAAGGCATCGCTAACCAGTGGGAACAGATAAAGACGCGAGAGGTCCGTCGGAAGGAACTTCAGAGCAAGAGCCGCAATGCGTCTTACCTTTTCGGTGTCCTTCACTTTATCGATAAGTACCAGGTATCCGCAGCAATCGTCCTAACGAGGTCAATCGGGCCGCGCCGTGAGGCTCTCGCGCCAGTCTCCTTCGTACCCAAAGAGCGGGGCTGTCTCCTGGTCCACGAACCAGAAGGCAGTGAACGGCACGACGTTCGGCGAGTTGAACCAGTGCGCAGTTCCATCCGCATCAACGGCCCACCAACGTGCACTCTTGGGAGCTGCCTTCCAATCGACGCCATTATGCATAGAAGTCCCTAACACAAAGGCTATATCGAAATGCGATCCGACCCAGGAAAAGCCGATCCGACTAAACGCCGGATCGCGGTGAACCCGTCCATGATTCGGGGGAGCGCCCTGATCCATGACCTGACCGATTCGTTGGAGAACGGGCCAGACATCGGCGGACGCGAAGTAATCGACAAGACCGGATTAACCGGGACCTACTATTTCTCGCTGAAGTGGACGCCTCTACAGACCGCGACAGCTCCCAGTGGCGGAACCGCGCCATCAGTCGATGAAGGTGCATCCCTGTTCACGGCGATCGAGGAGCAGCTTGGACTCAAGTTGGTCTCCGCCAAAGAACCAGGACAAGCCTAGACAAAAAGAATGTAGACGATCACTGCAACTTGATCTTGGCTACGATATCTTTGGTGGATTTTCGCGAAACTTCTGCCAGCTCGGCATAGCGGGGCCAATTGGCCACGGCCCTTTCTACCTTCGCCAGAATCTCCGGCACGTTTTTTATCCCATGCTGTTTGCCCAATGCTTGAAGTTGGGCCGTGCCGGGATTCCTTCCCTCGCCCATGACGAGCATGCTTTGCTCGCCGCCCGGGCCATAGGAAAAGACCAGGTCGTAGGCGGGCGCGAAAATCCACTCGTTTCTCGCGTTGAGAAGGAACGAAAAATTCTTCACGTGATCGTCGCGGTTATGGGCAAGGACGTTGAAGCAGGCCAGCGCATAGGCCTTTTCGGCATCCTGGATATTCCTGGTGAGCGCCAGGGTCACGCGCAGAACCGTGTCGTAGTCGAGGCTAGGACTGCGATGATCGGCATGTATCAGACCGCCAAGGCTATGCATATGGATGCGGGCATCGCCGTCCCGATCGAAGCGTTTCGTGCCGAAATATTTGTTCCTTTTCGTGCGGAAAAGATGGGTTTCAGGCATCTCCACGCCTGCATCCTTTGCCATCAGGCTATAGGCGTATTCGATAGCCCCCATGTCCCGCGCGTCTTGGGAAGACGGAAACTTGATCATCCAGTGCGCGAAGCCGG
>PLKY01000230.1:0-13086 GCA_003140785.1 Acidobacteriaceae bacterium
AAGATGCTGGTGCCGGAGACGGAGATTCCGGCGACGGAAGGGCGAGTGGTGATCCCTGAGAACGAGGAGCACAAGGAAGAGAACCTGATTGGAGCGATCGCGCGGGGCACAATCGATGGCGGCAAGCTGGCGATGAACGTGGCCATCATGCTCATCAGCTTTCTCGCGCTCGTAGCACTGCTCGACAACCTTCTGGGCTGGGTGCACATGCACGCAGGCTTTCACTGGCTGCCGGGAAGCCTGGGAGAGATTCTGGGATTTGTATTCGCTCCTGTGGCCTGGCTGATTGGCGTGCCCTGGCGCGATTGCGGCGTGATCGGCAACCTGCTGGGAACGAGGATGGCGCTGAATGAAGTGATCGCGTATATCGCGCTGGGCGTGCAGAAGGCGACACTTGCGCCGCGCTCTTTCACGATCGCGACGTTTGCCCTGTGCGGGTTTGCGAATCTTGGATCGATCGGCATGCAGATCGGCGGCATTGGCGCGCTGGTGCCGGAGCGGCGCAACGACCTTGCTCGCCTCGGCGTGCGCGCGATGCTGGCAGGGACGATGGCGAACCTGATCTCAGCATCGATCGCTGGCATGTTTCTGGGGTAGCGGAAAGTTACCCCGCGCACTTCGATAAAATGCATATGTTTTGCGTAAATTCTGAAGAATTATTGCGCTATAAACACTTCATTTTACAAGCCTTATAACCTTCGTCCCCAAGTCTTACTCGCCTTCATCCTAACGCAATCAAGCGGGCCCGCATCACATCACAGGTGGACGGGATTGCAATGGAAAAGGCAATCTGGATTTCGATATGTTTGGCTTCGTCGCTGCCGCTGACCGGCTGCGCGCGCGGACAGGCACAGTCGCAGCCACCCACGGCGCGGACTCAGGTTCAGCCGCAGGAAAAGCCAGCTCCGCCGACTCCGTTGGCTGAAGAAAAAGCGGAGCTGGGCGACGACGAGACCTGGAATCCAGTTTGGGACAAAATCATCGAGGACGCGGTACCCAACGATCTGCTGTCCCCGAAAGTAGCGAAAGACGTCAAGAACTTCTGTCCCCGATTCAACTCGCTCCCCGTTGCAGACAAGCGCGCGTACTGGGCGTACTTCTTCCAGGCGCTCTCTAGTGCGGAAGCGGGGCTGCGGACGACCGCGGACGTGCGCCACACGGAGCCGGAAGTCGCTGTCGTGGACGACGTGAGTCACCGCATGGTGCGCAGCGAAGGCCTGTTGCAGTTGACCTACGAGGACGCAGATCGCTATGGCTGCGACTTCGATTGGGACGGCGACAAGCAGCTGGCGGAGCACGATCCGCAGAAGACGATCCTGCAACCCAGGAACAACCTGCAGTGCGGGGTGAAGATCCTGACCAACCAACTGATCGATAAGCGGAAGCCGCTGGCAACGCGATCGAGTTACTGGTCGACATTGCGGCCCGGATTTCCCGGCTACAGCACGTTTGTGAAGCAAATGGCGAATACTCCCGCGGCGTGCGGCCGAATTCGTGGGCGCCGCGAAGCGCCGAATGAAACGAGTTCGGCGCCAGCATCCGGAACAGTGGCCAGTTCTTCGGCCGCCACGCACTGAGGACTCCCACAAGGGTTTGGTGGAGGACGTATGGCAAGTACTCACGTGGCGCCGGAAGCGCGCCCCACGTCTCAAGTCGGGCGTAAGACACCACGGCACGGCGCAAGGCACCGGATGATCGGGTCAGCGGTTGCAGTGCTTGCGCTGCTCGCGGCCGGCGTTTTTTTCGCGAATGCACATTGGCCGTATCGCTACAGAATCGTGAAGCCCATGCTGGAGAGTGTACTCGGCCGCCAGGTGCAGATCTCGCGCTACCACCGCACGTACTTCCCGCATCCGGGATTCGTTGCAATCGGGCTCACGCTGCGGCGTAAATCCGCGCCAGATCTTCCCCCGCTCGGATCTGCCGACGAGTTGTTAGTGCAAGGCAGATGGAGCGATCTACTCATGCTTCGCACGCGAGTAGCGCTTGTGGATATCACAGCACTGCACATTGTTGTGCCTGCAATTGGGAGCCGCGCCAATCACGAGGACTTTCCACCCGGAAGCGCCTCGGACTTCAGCGGACCGGACACCTTGATCGATGAATTGAGAATTCACCGAGGCGTTCTCGACATCATGCGCCAAAATGGCGAACGGTATTCGTTCCCGATTATGGAGCTGGATCTTCGCAATTTTCAGAAGGGTCGTGCAAATACCTATACGGTGAATATGCAGAACGCGAGGCCGTGGGGTGTCATTCAGTCCACTGGAAGTTTTGGCCCGCTGATCGCGCAGGACCTGGGAAAAACGCCGGTATCGGGCACATTTTCGTTTTCCTCAGTCAAGCTCAGCGACATTGGAGACATCCGCGGAACGCTCACCTCGTCCGGATCCTTCCATGGTCCTCTCGCGGCGATGGCAGCCACAGCGAATTCCGAGACTCCGGACTTTGCCGTGCACCGCGGCAAGCCCACGCCGGCGCGCGGAGACGTTCGATGCACGGTGAACGGCCTGACGGGAGAAGTAGTCTTCGACCGTGTTGCGGTGGAGAGCGGGGAGACGACGATCGTTGCCAGCGGCGGCATCCTAGGATCCCCAAAGATCGCAAACCTCGATGTCTCCGTGTTGAAGGGACGCACGGAGGACGTACTTCGTCCGTTCATTCAAAACAACATTCCCGTCACCGGGCCGATGTGGCTTCGCGCTCATGCCTATGTCGGGCCTTCCCATGAGGGAGCCGGTTTTCTTGAGCGTCTTTACGTCACTGGGGCTTTTGACGTGCCGGCCGAACGTGCTACCGATGAAGCGACTGAGGAAAATCTCTCGAAGTTCAGCCAGCGTGCGCAGAAAAGCAAAGCGGGCGCCGCAAACGGCGAATCCGCGCAGGATGGAAACACCGATGTCCTCACGTCTTTGAAAGGTACCGCGCAAATCCGAGACGGAATTGCTTCGTCGCGGCGCCTGACATTTAAGATCGCCGGTGCGCAGGCGACTCTGAATGGCACATTCAATTTCCATGGTGAGATTGCGCATCTGACCGGCAATCTCGCGATGCAATCCGACATTTCTCACGCCGCGACCGGTTTCAAGTCAGTGCTTTTGAAGCCGCTGGATCCTTTCCTGAAAAAACGCAAGGCGGGGGCAGTGATTCCCATCGCAGTTACCGGCGGACCAGGCCATTACCAGATTTCCCAGGATCTCTTGCATATGAAGTGACGGACGGCTCAAGCCCCGATTGAGGGGCGAAGGCCCAGGCGCTATTGGCGAGCAACTCCCCGCAGGCGCCGCATCCGATAGAAGAGCGTGAGAAATGTCACGGTGCCGCAACTGAGCAGACTAGCGGCCATGCCGAGGATCAGCGAGAAGTCCTGCTGATAGAAGCCGTGGATAATGCCAATGGCCTGCAGGACGCTGAATCCGCCGAATGTGAATACGGAGATGCCTTCATCGGTTTTCTTGCGCCACACAGCGAACGCCTGCGGCACGAAGAGCAGGGCGTTGCACAACAGGCCCAGTCCGAAAATCACGGCAACGATTTGTTTCATGCGCGCATTCTCCCGATGGTGCTGGTCGCGGCGTTGTTGTCCGGCGCATCGTCAAGCAGAAAAACGCGCTGCGCCTCTAGCCTTTGCCTTGGCTGCTTCTTCTTCGCGTGTGCGGGGTGTTGCATTGGTTTCAAGCGAGCGCAATAAGCGCGTGGAAACCGCGGTCACCTCGTCGACAGCAAGCGAGAACGCACTTTCATTCGCCTTGGAGGGCCGGGTGAACCCGCTGATCTTGCGCACGAACTGAAGCGAAGCGGCGCGAATCTCCTCGTCCGTCACGGGCGGATCGAAATTAAACAGAATTTTGATATTCCTGCACATTCGGGCAGTCCTCCCTTCCGCATTGCGGATTCGACGCAATACAGTAACGTTTCCTACTCTACTGCGAATGGGGTAGAGATTTGAGAGCGTGCAAAATTGTAAAATTTCAAGAAGCGCATCCATTGGACTCGCAGGATTACCTTATGACCTATTTCGAAGCAGTTTCAGAGGCAGCAAAGTTTTTGCAGGACAAGCTGGGCCCGCTGACGCCGAAGGTGGGCGTAGTTCTGGGGTCGGGGCTTGGGGCTGTAGCCAGCAGCGTGACCGAAGCGGTTTACGTTTCGTACCGCGAGATTCCCCATTTTCCGCAATCCACCGTAGAAGGACACACCGGCCGTGTTGTCGCGGGTCGCATGGGCAGCACACCGGTGATTGTGCTCCAGGGCCGCGTGCATTTCTATGAAGGCTACACACCGGCGCAAGTGACATTCCCGATGCGCGTATTGGGGGCGCTGGGCGTTGAAGCGGTGATACTGACCAATGCGGCAGGAGGCATTGACGAAAGCTACGAACCGGGCCAACTCGTGGCGTTGTCCGATCACATCAACATGATGGGATGGAACCCGCTGGTGGGCCCGAATGAACCGCGTTTTGCGCAGAAGAAAAATGCCGGACTTCGTTTTTTCGATATGACAGAAGCCTACTCACAGCGTCTGCGCGCGCTGGCAAAGCAAGCCGCGCACGATGAAGGCATCACGATCGGTGAAGGCGTCTATCTTGCCGTGAGCGGGCCAAGCTTTGAAACGCCGGCGGAGATTCGCGCGTTCCGAACCATGGGAGCCACCCTGGTCGGCATGTCGACCGTGCCCGAGACGATTGTGGCGCGGCACATGGGCATCGAGGTGCTCGGCATTTCGTGCGTGACCAACAAGGCGGCTGGGCTGAATGCTCGGCCGCTCAGCCACGAGGAAGTTTTCGAGACGGGTAGGCTGGTAGAGCGACGGCTGTCGGGCGTGGTGGAACGGCTGGTGGTTTGGATTGCGACGATGGTGGAAGCCGAAGCGTGATCGAGTTCGACTCTGCCCTCTCCGGCCAGACGGCGCCGCTGCCGTTTCCGCCGGTGGTATTGGGGATCGCGGGTGCTTCCGGGTCGGGAAAGACGACGCTGGCCTTCGAGCTGGCGCTGCTCTGGGCGGGATCCACTTTCCTCTCGATCACTACTAACGCGATCTTTCGCATTTGCCCTTCGCGGAACGGGTGCGCCAGAACTTCGACGATCCCGCGTTGATCGAAAGCTCACTGCTGGCAGAGCATGTGGCGGCGCTGGCACGTGGCGAAGTGATTGAGCGGCCAATTTACGACTTTTCGACTTACATTCGAATTCCGGGAGAGACAGAGCCGATGCGCGCCGGCGCATTGCTGATCGTGGAAGGGCTGTTTGCGCTTTACTATCCGGAGATCCTACCGCTTTACCAATTGCGCGTCTACGTCGATACACCGGATGAGGTCTGTTTTCAGCGGCGGGTCAAGCGGGATGTAGAGCAGCGCGGGCGGACCGAGGCGTCCGTGCGCCTGCAGTATGAGGCGATGGTCCGGCCATCGAGTCTTCTCTTCGTGCGCCCCTCGGCAAAGAACGCCGACCTTACCATCGACGACACCGAAGCCCTGGATTGGAAGGTCGAACCGGTACTGGCAGCGATGCGGGAGCGTCAGCTGCTGCGCACAGCGGGCTGAAGTCAGATCAAAATTGACCGTGATTTCGAAACATAAGTGAGCTTGATTACACCTTCGGTGGGGCCGTATACGCCGAAGGTGGTACAGCTATTCCGATCTATTCCGAAGTATTCTCGGTCCAAGTGATGGTATTGATTCTGATTCCTTCACACAAGATTCACCCAGGGACAACCCTTCGTTGGCACTCAGACGCTATTTTGAGAATAAATATGAACAGATGGCTAACAGGATCGAAGAGCCAATTCACGGCATTGTTGCAAGCGGGAATTTCGCCGCAGCGGCTGGCTCTGACTTTCGCGCTCGGATTCGCCATCGGTTGTTTGCCAGTGATCGGAATTCCCACGGCTTTGTGCGCAGTGGTTGCCATCGCTTTGCGGTTGAACGTGCCGGCGATTCAGGCTGCCAATTATTTGGCGATGCCGCTGCAGCTGATGCTGATTTTGCCGTTTGTTCGGATGGGCGGTTGGATGTTTTCATCGGGGCAGCAGTACAGGCTGGCAACAACGCCAATGCATGCCTCGCTGATTGGATTGCTGAGGGCTTCAGGAAACGTGGCGAGTCACACGCTGGCAGCCTGGCTCGTGATTGCAGGGCCGATGGTGCTGCTGATGACCTTGGTTTTGACTCCGGTTTTGCAGCGGGTTCCGGCTCTGGCAAGCGAGCGCGGAGAGTAAGGCGCTGCATTGAGGGTTATTTAACTTAAATTACGTTACATATTTTTAGAGCACCTTAGACACTTAGAGAACGTTAGATACTTTGGGTCAATAGATAGAGCAAGCTCAGGGGAAGGGCCCACCTTCGGTGCGATCACCATCTCACCGATGGTGGGCAGCAGTTTAAAGAGAACCGGCCTTTCAGCCAGCCCAATTCCACTCAGTCCAGCATCTCAGTCCAAAAACCTCAGCCAGCTTCGACCAGGCCGTAACGGCGCTGCCACGCTTCTTTTAGGCGGGCCCAAACGCGCGCCCGTTCAGCCTCGGTGCCTTCCGATTCCCTGCCCTTCTCAGCATTGGCGAAACGCTCAGCTTCCTGCTTGGCGAGCTCGAGCAGCTGGCGATCCCGCAAGAGATTGGCGACACGGAAGTCGGGAAGCCCAGCCTGACGAGTGCCGAAGAACTCGCCGGGACCGCGCATGGCAAGGTCGAGTTCGGCCAGTTCGAATCCATCCTGCGTGCGGACCATAGCGTTGAGGCGCTCCTCGGCGAGGGGCGTGACATGATCCCCGGTGATGAGAATGCAGTAGCTTTTTGCGGCGCCGCGGCCGACGCGTCCCCGCAGCTGATGTAACTGCGCGAGACCGAAGCGTTCGGCGTGCTCCACCACCATGACGGTTGCGTTGGGAACATCGACGCCGACTTCGATGACGGTGGTGGCGACAAGCACGTCGATCTCGCCGCGCTGGAATCGCCGCATGATGACTTCCTTTTCGTCCGCGTCGAGACGGCCGTGCAACAAGCCAAGGCGCAATCCGGAGAGCGGGCCGGTGCGAAGTTTCTCGTGCATCTCGACGGCAGATTTCAGGCCCGATTTTGCACTGGGATTCGCTTCCTGGACTGCTCGAGGAAACAGCTCTGGGGTTTTTCCCTTGCGGGCGGTCGCTTTCTTGGGCGCGGCAGGAGCCTCGACCGCGGCCTCGGCAGGATCGTGGGAGAAGTCGAGCTCGGGCTGATCGTCGCGGGTTCCTTCAATCACCGGATAGACGATGTAGGCCTGCCTGCCTTTCGCCACCTGCTTGCGCACAAAGTCCCAAACTTCGCTGGAGCGCTCACCGGAAACACGCCGCGTGATGATGGGTGTACGACCAGGCGGCAATTCGTCGAGGACGCTGACATCGAGGTCGCCATAGACGGAAAGCGCGAGGGTGCGCGGGATCGGAGTTGCGGTCATGACGAGCACGTCGGGCTCCGGCTGATTCGGCTTCTTCATGAGCTTGAAGCGCTGCAAAACACCGAAACGATGCTGCTCATCGACGACCACCAGGCCGAGCTTGTCGAATTCAACTTTCTCTTCAATCAGCGCGTGCGTCCCGATGACCAACTGTGCTTCGCCACGATTGATCAGGCCCCGATTGGCGCGCTTGCGGTCTTCGTCGAGTGAACCGGTAAGCAGCACGATACGATAGCGGCGCGAAGAGCGCTCCAGCAGCTTGCGAGCGGCGAGAAAGTGCTGCGTGGCAAGGATCTCGGTGGGCGCCATGAGCGCAGCCTGATAGCCGTTCTCCATCGCCACAAGCATGGCTTGGAAAGCGACGATCGTCTTGCCAGAGCCGACGTCGCCTTGCAGCAAACGACGCATGGGGCTCGATTGCCGCATATCCGCGACAATTTCGCCGAGGGTGCGCTTCTGCGCCGCGGTGGGATGAAAGGGCAACACTTCGCGGATGGCCTCGCGGACTTTGTCGGTGGTGGCAAAGCTGACGCCTGCTCGCTCGCGCATGCGACGGCGTTTCAGCTCGAGCCCAAGTTCGAGGAAAAACAGTTCTTCAAAAATGAGACGCCGGTGCGCGGGCGTGCTGGACGATTGCAACTGTGCGAGCGATGTTCCTTCAGGCGGAAAGTGCACTTCGACCAGCGCTGTCTCGCGATTCGGCATATCCAGTCGCGCGAGCATGGCCCGTGGCAGGCATTCGGGAACGGAGCCACGCATGGATTCGAGCAGATGGAAGATGACTTTGCGCTGCCAGCGCGAGGCGAGACGGCTGCCGCCCAGCGATTCGTACACGGGAGTGATGCGTCCGACTTCAAGGAGGCGCGTTTCGGCGTCGTCGCCCGCATCGGGCAGCAATTCCCATTGCGGCTGGATCATTTTCAGATTGCTGGTAGAGCGGGAGGGTTCGACCTTGCCGTAGACCGCGACGGTCTGGCCGGCGTGGAACTTCCCTTCGAGCCAGGTCGCGTGAAACCAGATGCACTTGAGCGCAAGCCGCCCCTGGCCGACCGTTAGCTCGAAAAGCGGCATGCGCTTGGTTCGCATCAAAATGGCGCCGCGGACCTCTGCGATGATGCTGGCGGTTTCACCCGGCTTCAGCTCGTCGATGCTGCGAGGATTCTGCCGGTCTTCGTAGCGAAACGGCAGGTGGTAGAGCAAGTCCTCGGCCGTTTTAATGTTCTTGGCTTCGAGCAATTCGGCGATGTGGGGGCCGACGCCGCGCACGTACATCACCGGAGTATCCAGACCGGGCACAGCTTGGATGCTAATGCATCGCGTTGCGGGACGAGGGTCGAGCACATGAGAGCAACGTGGAAAACCGGGGTCTGAGGGCGAAAAGAGCGGGATAGAATGCGGTCCATGGAGCGGGAAGCGAATTCGCGCCGAACCTTGCGCCGTTCTAAATAAGGAGGATTTCGTGGCGAGCGTTGCAGCCATCATGGCCAACTTGAAAAGCAAGGGCAGCGAAAAGACCCGCAAGACTTACGCGCGGCATGGCATGGCGCCGGGGCGCGTTTTCGGCGTGAGCGTCGCGGACCTGAAGGTTATCGCAAAATCGATCAAAGGGCAGCAGGATCTGGCCTGCCAACTCTATGCGACCGGGACCATGGACGCGATGTACCTGGCCGGAATGATCGCGGATGGATCGAAGATAACGCGCGCGCAGCTGAATACGTGGGCCGAAAGCGCCGCGGGGCTGCAGATGGTCTCCGAATACACGGTTCCGTGGGTGGCCGTCGAACATCCGGAGGCGCGGGAACTGGCGCTTGCATGGATGAAGTCAGGCCGAGAACATATGGCCACTTCGGGCTGGTGCACGTACGCCGGAATCGTCGCGTTACGGCCGGACGACAAGTTGGATCTTGCCGAAATCGAAAAGCTGCTTGGGATGATCGCCAGGGAGATTCACAAGGCTCCCAATCGCGTGCGTTACGCAATGAACGGATTTGTGATTGCCGTGGGGATCTATGTACAATCGCTCGCGCCGCAAGCGAAGAAAGTGGCCCGCCAGATCGGCGCGGTTCAAGTAGAGATGGGAAACACAGCCTGCAAAGTGCCACTCGCTTTGGCGTCGATCGAAAAGGCCGAAGCTTCGGGCCGAGCCGGGCAGAAGCGCAAGACCATCCGCTGTTAGTTCTTGTCAGTTAGTTGAGGGGTCGGGTTACGTCAGCACTCGGTGAGGGCATTGCGGGCGCTGCGCACTTCGGCGGCAAGAACGGCCAGCAGCTTAATCGAGAGAGCCGGATTGCTGAGCATCAGATCGGAAAAATCTTCGCGGCTGACGAATCCGAGCTCGGTTCCCTTCGATGCCTTGCCGGTAAGAGAATACGGCTGATCGCCGATGAACCCAGGCAGGCCGAGTAGCGCGCCGGCGCTGACGGGGGTGCACATGATCGTCTCCCCGCTCTGCGAAGTCATGCTCAAGGTGGCCGAGCCGGCGCGAAGAACGTACAGGCCAGAGGGCAAGTCGCCCTGGTTGAAGAGGATGCGGTCTTCGGCGCAGACAATCAAGGTGGAACGCTTTTCGAGTGCGTCGAGTAACTCCTTATCGGCGACAAAGGCTGATGGATCAAGTTTCAAGGGAAGAACTCCATGCGCATCAGAAAGGGAAAGCTGGGACCCAGGGTCTCAACGGCGCATGAGAAATCGTGACACTTCCCGGCTGCAATTCTTGTGATACACGTCACAACGGTAGTGTTCGAAGATTCAATAGCGAACGAGATACGGCCTCGGGCGTCATTCCGTAGCGGGCGCTTACTGCCGTGGAGACGACGGCGCCGGAGTGCAAGCCGGGGAAACTTCCGAAGTGCCGCTCGTTTTCGCAAACAGGATGTATTCTCCCTGCCAGGCTTTTTCGCGCATCAGGACCTGCCAGCCCGGTGTACGTAAAAGCAGGTACGTGATGGGCAAGTCCTCCTTCAAGAGCGCATGATCGACCCGGTATTTATCCATCAGTTCAAAGGCGTCGTAAGCCATCATGATGCTGCGGTAATCCTTCATGATCCCGAGATGCTCGAAGCTGTCGAAGCGGGAGTCGATAAAGCTGGGCTTGGACTGGAAGGCCATGCGTCCGCCCACGTAATCCATGTCGAACGTGCGCCAGGACGGTTGGATCGCGGCTATCTCATGGACCGGGAACATGATTCCCAGCATCTTCTGGAGCGCCGCTTCGGTGGGAAACATGTACAGGATGACGACGAGCGCGCCGGTAGCCAGGAGGAAATTCATCGCCGGGATGGTCTTGGTGTCCGACTCGCTGCTGAAGCTGCGGGCAAGGTCTCTGGCTAGCATAGGCGCGGTCAGCACGGCTGCGAAATAGCAAAAGCGCACATGCGCGATCGCGGCATACCAGGCGAGGAAGACGAAGACCATCTCGTAGATCTTCCATTTGCGCCCGCGAATGCAGTTGGCCACCACCATCACGGCGATGGCGGCCACCACTCCCTTGCCTTCCATCGTGGATAGGTTGAGAGGCTGCCATTCGGCAATGGTGGAAACGCTCAGCTTCTGATTCATCATCATGTCGAGCGGATTCCACATCAGGTGCCAGCCATAGGGGTTCACGAACAATGCGACGACGCTGGCGCCTAAGATGGCGAGGAGCCGGTTGCGTTCTGCGGGGGAGAACGTCTTTTGTTCAAACACGCCCAGGCTCGCTGGGATCATGCCGCACACGATATAGATTCCGAGCAAGACAAGGCCCGCGAACCACATGCCGTGCAGATTGATCCAGAGGCAGAACAAGGGCGGCAGCAGCCAGAGCCAGCGCTTGTTGCCCCTGTCGGCAGCTTCGAGAATCGCCAACTCCGCGGACATCGCGAGGTAGGCGAATTCGATCATGCGTGGACCGGAGTTCACGGTCATCAGGACGAAGCCGATGGCGGAGGTCCACAACGCGGCATCCGCACTCCGGCCCAGCTNNCCAGCCCATAGCCGCGCCAGTAGATGAAGAGGATGTTTGCGGCGAGAGCGAACCATGTGACGACGTAGATCCCGCGCAGACCGAAGGCCTGATAGCTGAACCAGTAAGGGATTTCCGAGAGCCATTCCCAGTTGATCCAGGGCTGTCCGACCACGGTGAAGGAGTAGGGGTCCGTGTGGATGAAGTGATGGGCGGTGACAAGGATGCGCGCGTTGGCCAGGTGCCACCAGATATCGGGATCGACCAGGAGGGTTCGCGCGTAATTCAGAGTGGCCGCGGCAACCATCGGCAGCATGACCAGGATAGCCATATTCATCAAGTGCCGGGAATACAGGCGAACCCACGGCGCGGAAGTTCCTTTGGCCGTGCCCCCGGCAGCAACGGCGGGTTCGGCTGCAGTGGCGTCCATATGCAATACAGTATCTGCGTGTTTACTGGATTGGTAAGGGCGCAAGACAGAAAACCGGCTTTCGAACCAACGATGGTAACGTGAGCTCACGAACTATCAAGGGAGCGGTGGCTATGGGCGACGAGGGATGAGGGAGANNTCGGCATTTATGCGAGATAGCTGGGGAGGAGGCTCGGCAAGCGATGCAAAGTTGCCGATGAGCAAGCGGACAAACGAGCCATGGGCTGGGCTGGAAGGTAATCTCGGCCGGACGATAAAGGCATGCCTGGGCGAGAATCTTCCTCCTTTGGGCACTGTTACCTCCGTGCCACCATGAGACACCGGTGGGGTATTGACCGAACGGTACCAGGCGGCGAAAATCACGATCACGTGGTGCCTTCTAAAGAGTTAACGAAAGACGATTAACTTGAACAATTTCCCCGAAGAAGCATCCAGGCAGACTCTTCGATTCCAGAGAGGTGCCAAGAGTTCAGCACGCCATTGGGCGTGCCTTCGAACGGCGCCAACCTTGATTTTGGCGCAACTGGAAAATGAGACGGAACACCTATGATCCGGATTGGCCTGCTTTCGGAAGATCGTGCGCTGCAAACCCTTCTTGCGTCCGCCCTCGGGAAAGAGTTCCAGGTGGATTTGGCAACAAGCGAGGCGGACATTTCGCGCTGGATCGATTCGTCGGAACGCGACGTGCTAATCCTCGATCTAAATTCGAACAACGGTCTGATGAAGGAACGAGTCGAGTGCTCGCGGCGGATCATCGCACAACAGATTCCGGCTGTGGTGATGGCGGACGACGGCCTCCGTTCTACNNGCACTCGAGCTTGTGCGGCTGGGAGCCTATGGTTATTGCCGCCGGCCACCTTCAATTCGAGAGCTGAAGGCTATGCTTTGCCGGGCGAGTGAAAATTCCCTGCTCAGACGGCAGTTGCAGACTGTGCAGCAGCGGGCGGAAACGGCATCCAATTGCGACCGTCTCATTGGCGCCAGCCCCCAGATCCGGCAGGTATATCAGCTCGTTCACCGCGTGGCGAATCTGAATGCCTCCGTGCTTGTGACGGGCGAAAGCGGCACCGGCAANNACCGGCAAAGAGCTGATTGCCCGCGCTATTCACAATCTTGGCTCGCGAGCAGAGAAGCCATTTGTTGCTGTCTCGTGCGGAGCCATTCCCGAGACGCTGATTGAAGCCGAGTTGTTTGGCCACGAAAAGGGTGCGTTTACCGGAACAGTCGGCGCGCGAGAAGGCTATTTTGAACAGGCGCGCGACGGTACGCTTTTCCTGGATGAAATCG
>PLKY01000230.1:13113-13785 GCA_003140785.1 Acidobacteriaceae bacterium
CAGGATCTGGCGAAGCTGGTTGCAGAAGGAAAATTCCGCCAGGATCTTTACTACCGCATCAACGTGATGAAAATCGTTTCGCCGGCGCTATCTGATCATGTGGAGGATATTCCTCAGATCGCCAACCATTATCTGCAACATTATGCGCAGATGTTCCAAAAGCCGATGCAGTCGATTACTGCGGAAGCAATGGCGATGCTGCAAGGCTATTCCTGGCCGGGAAATGTGCGCGAGTTGGAGAACACTATTCAACGAGCGATCATTCTTGCCCCGGGCATGACGATTCGTCCCGAGGATCTTCCGCTGAACCTGCATGCGGACAAGATCATCGACATTAGCGAATACAACCCGGAGTGCTCTTTTGAGCGCCAGCTCCGCGACTATAAAGTAAAGCTTGCTTTCGATGCTGTGCGCGACAACAACGGCAACAAGACGCTCGCGGCCCGCAGCCTCGGCATATCCCGCGCATATTTGCATCGCCTGATCCGGCTCGCCGAACCGGACGTTCTTTTCGAACCCGAGAACGTTGGCTCGGAATCGGCTTCGGCTTAGAATTTAGCCATTTTGCATCGCCGATTTCGACGCGCGAAAACTCTCATTCCACGTATTGCGGTGGGTGAAGAATCCTGGCCGCTAGAGCCTGTTATTAGCTTTCGCGCGGTCGGCGTTGCG
>PLKY01000230.1:13803-15155 GCA_003140785.1 Acidobacteriaceae bacterium
CTCGTCGCTTACAGACACCCGGTATGCCTCACTCCTCGCTTCGCGAACTGAGAAAAATTGGCGCCCAGCGCCGACCACGGGAAAGTTAGTAACAGGCTCTAGGTAGCTCGTAAGTACATAGTCAGCCTCGCGAAACGACTGTCATTGAACTGCTATAGTGCGTACATAATGTCAAGGCGATGGGCGGTACTGGTTGCGCTGTTTGCATTGATGCACGCAGGAGCGGCGATAGCGGCGCAAGACGCAACCGATTCTGCAACACCTCGCTCAACCCCAGACAGCTCCATCCCACAGACATCTCAGAAAGCCAATTCGACGGCCGATGGCAGCACCGCGGCGAATCCCGCATCCGCCGAAAATTCGAATCCCAACCAGCCGCAGATTATCGTGAACCCACCCGCGCCTGCACCTGTGGAATGGGGGTGGCGCCAACAGGTGACGTGGGGCGCAACCATTGTGCTCGCGGTTCTTGGCTATGTAGGCATCATGCTTGCGCTCCGCACATTGAAAAGTATTGATCGGCACCTGGAGTCCGGCGGCGCAGTCACAAAGGTGGCGATGGACACCGCCAATGCGGCGCTCGCACTGGCCCAGGCGATTGCGAGTTCCGAAAGACCGTGGATCGTGGTAACGATCGAGCCGTTTCTTACCATGGAAAACAGCTTCAAAGTGATGGCCTCGAACCGCGGACGGAGCCCGGCGCGGATTGTCTCTTCGGTGGATCAGGTGAGAATCACTGTGGATGAAACCAATCTGCCCAAGGCACCGGAGTTCGAGAAGGTGGCACCCGGAGACGAGCCCGAGCCGATCGTTCTGCTTCCCGGCGAAGCCACGGGAATTTGGGCGCTCAACCGCGAAGATCTCGGAACGATCTGCAAGAGCCCCGAAGTGCTGAAAAAGGTGGAGCGCTGGCAGGAGACGCTCTTTCTCTTCGGCCGGATTCAGTACATGGAGCTCTCCGCAGTGGGCGAGAATCAGATGCACGAAACGTTCTGGTGCTGCCGCTACATTCATGGGGAAAAGAGCAGCGCGCTCGTGATGGCGGGACCTCCGGCATACAACCGGCACAGCTAATCGCGACCGGGTCTGTCCTGGGACCTTCGCGATCATCCTTGCGTTTTTCAACGCAGCCGATCGATCCAATCCAGCTTTGCTACACTTCTGGCTGACCCTCGCGCCACCGTCTTCCCCAATTTCGAATATATAAAACTGCAGGAGATTGAATGCCCGTTGTCGAACTCGTACGAGTAACCAAGGCTTACGAGAACAAGGTCGCGGTGCGTGATTTGAGCCTGTCGCTTGAGGCAGGCCAGATGTTCGGGCTACTGGGACCAAACGGCGCCGGCAAGACC
>PLKY01000295.1:0-11590 GCA_003140785.1 Acidobacteriaceae bacterium
GCGGGAGCAGCGGGAGCAGCGGAAGCTGTCTCGTCCGTCGCTGGCGAATCAATCGCGGCAGGAGTTACGGAATCGTCCGCAGGAGCTTCTGCGCTCTCGGCAGCGGCAGGCGTCGAAGCAGCAACGGGAGCCGAAGCCTCGCCGCCAGCGCCATCTGCGATCACCGCGACCACGGTGTTGATCTGCACTGTCGCGCCCTCGGCGATCTTGATCTCTTTCAGCGTGCCCGCCGCGGGAGAAGGAATCTCCGCGTCCACCTTGTCGGTGGAGATCTCGAACAGCGGCTCGTCGCGCTGTACAGTGTCGCCAACCTTCTTAAGCCATTTGGTAAGAGTACCTTCAGTGATCGATTCGCCCATCTGGGGCATTACTACATCAGTCGGCATCGCATTCCTTCCAGTGTGGCGCGGTTTTCGCGCAGTCGCAGCCAAGGCATTCCCTATGGATTATAAGACTTTGCGCGCATGCTTCGCTCGCAACTCCATTCGATGCAGCCGGCCGTGCGAGGCGTAGGCTAACTGTGCGCCGGTACGTTTGCTGAACGCCGATTGAAGGAGGAGAACCATGAAGGAGCTGAAGGCCGCAATCGTTGGAACAGGCGGGGCCGCACGCCTTCACGCACAGGCATATGCCCGATACGCGCACACCCAGGCCACCGCCGTCTGCAGCAGCGACCGCATGCGGGCCGAGGCCTTCGCCGCCCAGTACCACGTTCGCGCCTACACCTCGGTCGAGGAGATGCTGCAGCAGGAGCGGCCCGACATCGTCTCGGTGGCCACGCTGGAGTGGGACCACGAGGCGCCCGTGCTCCAGTCGCTTCAGGCCGGAGCGCACGTGCTGTGCGAGAAGATCATGGCCCACACGCTCGCCGTCGGCCGGACGATGGTGGCCGCGGCCGCCCGGGCGCAGCGTCAGCTCGGCGTCAACTACAACTACCGCAGCGTTCCGGCGCACCGCCTGATCAAGGAGCAGCTCGACCGCGGCGGCTTCGGCGCGCCGGCGCTCTGCTCCGCGCTCACGCACGCCTACTTGTGGCCGCACATGCTGGACCTCCTCCGCTTCTTCTTCGGCGATCCGGTCGAAGTGACCGGTGCGCTGGTCGACGACCAGGCGCTGCGGCCGCCTGTCTCGGTCGCCTCGGCGCGGCCGTGGGAGTATGGGGACGAATCCCCGGCGGAGATGCTCTACCACCCGTCGGTCGCCGCCTCCGCCGCGCTGCGCTACGCCAAGCCGGACTTTCTGGTCAACATCGCGAGCTCCGCATTCGTGCCGCTCGAAGAGCACTTCTGGTCGTTCGCGCTGTTCGGCAGACAGAGTGCCATAAACATCTATGCCGCAACCCGCATGAACCTCAACGGCACAGCCACCCTCGGCACACTCGCCAAACGCATCGCCGCGCTGCCGCCCTATTCGTACCCGCAGTCGTTCGACGACTCGGTTGCCGCCTTTGCCGAGAGCATCTGGCAGGGCCAACCTGTGCCGGTCACCGCCGAAGATGGCCTGGCCGTTCTGCGGCTCGACGCAGCCATCACGCGAGCCATGCAGACCGGCCGGACGGTTCCGTTCGCAGGACGCTAGCTACTCGGATGAAGTGGGTTTCTGCGCCAGCAACTGCTCCAGCGACTCGCACCAGACCATCTGCCGCCCGAATACCCGCCCGAAGTTGCGCGCTGTGGCGTTGATCGCGGTCTCCATCGTCGGGTCCATGCTGTCCTCGGCCTCCAGCTCCAGGCTGGTGACGCCGCGGTCGGTGATGCCGCAAGGGACGATCCACTCGAAGTCGCGCAGATCGGTCGTCACATTCAGCGCGAAGCCATGCGACGTGACGCCCTGCGAGACGTGTACACCGATGGCCGCCAGCTTCTTCTCCGGCGTACGCTCGTGGACGTCCGAGTCGGCGGATTCGCCACCGCCGAAGGTCCACACACCGGTGCACTTGGGAATGCGCTTGGCCATCACTCCGAAGTCGCCGCAGGTGCGGATCAGCGCCTCTTCCATCATGCGCACAAAGTCCACCGGGCCAAGATACGGGCCCTTCTTGTTGGGAAATTCGCCGCGCAGATCCATGATCGGGTAGCCGACCAACTGGCCCGGACCGTGATAGGTCACGTCGCCGCCGCGGTTGATCTCGAACAACGCAACCTTGCGCTGCGCCAGCCACTCGTCGCTGGCCAGCACGTTGGCGCGTGAGGCATTGCGGCCGAGGGTGATGACCGGCGGATGCTCCAGCAGCAGCAGCGTGTCGCCGATGGTGCCGGCCTTGCGCGCCGCGACCACGCGGGCCTGGATGTCCAGACCTTCCGCGTAAGAAATGCGCCCGAGTTGGAGAAGGTGGATGAACATCAGGTTTTGGCTAGGGGATTCTGCCACCGCAGGCCGGGATATCGTGCGAAGCCTCGGTCATACGTCTGAAGCTCTCCGCCGTATTCGATGGTCACGGCGGCGATCTCAGCATCCGTGATTGATCGGCCGGCGACATTCCCTTCCAACAACATACGACGAAAAATGGGCCAATAGCGGTCGCCGGGCACCAATAACCTTACATGAGGCAGTTGGAGCCATTCGTCGACAATCTGCAGAGCCTCCTTGGTAGAGAATGGATGTTGGAGGACGCCTTTCTGCGTTGAGATCCGGAGGAAAGCGGAGACACTTTGCATCGGCAAGCCAACCGACTCAGTACCTTCGAGCGCCTTGAGAAGGTAGGCGTGAGCGGCATGGTGTTGAGCTGTATCCGGGTCTGTCGCGTAGAGCAGGATATTCGCGTCAAGTACGATCATCGATACCCAGGACCCTCAAGCATCTCGATCAATTCGGAGACGCTTCCCGATGTCCATTCCTTCGGGAGGCCAAGCCTTCGGGTCTTAATCTTGAACGGCTTCGGTTTTACCGGAGCGGTGGCCTGCTGCAGGCCCGAACGCAACAACTGGTTCACCGTCGTCTTCAACGGCTGACCAGTACGGCGCATCTCCTTCTCAAGGAGGCTCGCCACGTCGTCGTCGATGGTCAGCGTTGTTCGCACATCATGATGCTTTCACTTAAGACATCATGATGTCAAGGATCCATAGGAGCTAGTAGGCAATCTGCCGGTTTGATTGCACCCACTCACTGCGTCCCCTACGCTGCAGGGAGGAGATTGGTATTTCCTTCTTTGCTTCATCCCACATCTTGAGAGCGCGGGACAGAGCCGCAACCACCTTGACACGTTTTGGCTCTTCACGAAGATAAAGAGGGAGTCGATCACACCACCTCTGAAACTCCCAGTGACACCCGTTCATGTGCCTTATCCGGCTGGAAGGGTGAATCTTCCTTGAGTAGAAGTCCAGACAAGCTTGGATCTGGTCCCTGTTCGCGAAGAAGAACGTGAAGGAACAGACACGGACGCGACAGATCGCCTTTGCATGAAAATCAAAAGGTGATCGGATCGTGCTTTTCACATACGGCATGAAATTAGGTGTGCCGCCCCGTTCAAGCGAAATGTGAATATCTGCCATGAATCCCTCAGTCGGGTGCTCAACTTCGATATACTTGGCTAGACGTTTACCGCTTTGCCTTCGACGCTCGAGAACCCATCCAGCAGCGCTTCGGCGACCGTGGGGTGGGCGTGGATGGTGAACATCATCTCTTCCACGGTGCCTTCCAGTTCCAGCACCGCGACTGCTTCTGCCACCAGTTCCGTCGCCTGCGGTCCAAGGATGTGGACTCCCAGAATCTCCCCATATTTCGCGTCGGAGACAATCTTCACAAACCCATCGTGGCTATTCACGATCGTCGCCTTTGAATTCCCGGCAAATGGAAACTTGCCGACCTTGACGGTGTAGCCTTTTTCCTTCGCCTGCGCCTCCGTCAATCCCGCCGAACCAATCTGCGGCTCCGAATACGTGCACGCCGGAATTCGCTCTCTTCGCACAGGCCGATACTTCCGCCCCGCAATCTTCGTCACCGCCACAATCCCGCTCATCCCGCCCACATGCGCCAGTTGCGGAAAGCCCGCCACAATATCGCCGATCGCAAACACGCCGGGCTCCGCGGTCTCCTGCGCCTCATTCACCTTCACAAACCCGCGATCCACTTCGATCTTCGTCTTCTCAATGCCCACGCCCTCGGTCCGCGGCGCGCGCCCCACCGCAACCAGCACCTTCTCCGCTTCCTTCTCCACCGTCTTTCCGTTCGCCGTTGTCCACGTCGCCTTCACGCCCGCGTCGGTCTTCTCGATCTTCTCCACCTTGCAGCTCGTATTCAGATCGATGCCGCGCTTCTTGAACAGCCGNNTCGACAATCGTCACCTCGGTTCCATAGCTCCGAAAAATCGACGCGAACTCCACACCCACCGCGCCCGCGCCAATCACAATCAGAGACTTCGGCACCTGCGGTATCGAAAGAATCTCAATGTTTGTCAGAATCCGATCGTCCGGCTTCAGCCCGAAGATCATCTTCGCCTCCGAGCCGCTCGCGAGAATCACATGCTTCGCCTTCAACTCGCTCGTCTTCCCATCCGTACCCGTCAATTCCACAGTGTGCACACTATCTCTCGCAGAGCCAGTCAACTTGCCATAGCCCGGCACCACCGTCACCTTGTTCTTCTTCATCAGAAACTCAAGGCCCTTGGTGTGTTTGTTCACGATCATCGTTTTGCGCTTCAGCACGTTCTCCCAATTCAACACCGGCGCCGTCACGTTATCGATTCCGTATTCCGTCGCATCCTTCAGGTGATCCCATATCTCCGCGTTAAACAGCAGCGTCTTCGTCGGAATGCAGCCCACATGCAGACACGTCCCGCCCAGCACGCTGTCCTTCTCAATCAACGCCACTTTCAACCCGAGCTGCCCGCCGCGAATCGCCGCCGTATATCCCGCCGGCCCGCTCCCAATAATCGCCACATCATAAATCGCGTTTTGGATCGTCTCTGCCACCACAAACTCCATTCCGGCGCGCTCAGCATCGTACGGCGGCCCTGCCTCTACATTGTCAGTCTAAATCGCGGCCGCGTTATCACAGCGCGCGACACGGAGTTGCGGTATGATGCGGGCCGACAAGCAAGGAGGCTGGAATGCAGCGCACTCTCCTCTTGACGATGATGGTTTTGGCCGCGGCCGTCGTACCTTCGTTCGCTCAACAGCAAATCAGCAATGACGCCAATCCTCTTTATCGAGCCCCATCCATTCGCACAAGCACGATCAACGTGCCGCCGATCCCCGGCGCGCCTTTTTCGGCGACCGCCCGGATTGAAAGCCAGCAGACCATGCCCGATGGCTCGGTCTTAGCCTCACGCGACGTGAATTTGATTGGCCGCGATTCACGGGGTCGCACCCACGGGGAGATGCGCCCCAGAGTGCCAATAACCTTTCAAGGCATGCCGCCCCTCTCAGAGGTTCACATCTTCGATCCGGAGACCAGCGTGAGAACCATCTACTACCCATCTACGCACGTTGCGAGCAGCCAGACTGTCCCTCTGCCGCGAACCGCCCCCAACTCAACCGACGCTCATGGTCCACTCGTAAAGATTGAGGACATCGGTTCATCCATTATCGATAACATCGATGTCCATGGCACGCGCCGCACAGTAACGATTCCAGCCCAGCCCGGCGGAAACACCGCGACACTGACCGTGGTGGATGAGTACCGGTATTCCGAAGATCTGCACGTGAATCTTCTGCTGCGCCACAACGATCCGCGCATAGGTATGCAGACCGTGAAGCTCACGGACATCAAACGCGAAGAGCCCGCACCGGAATTCTTTCAGATCCCCGACGGCTACAAGATTGTCGATATAACGCCACCTGAGGCAAATTGAGCGGTGGTCCTGGTTCGTAAGGTTAGAACAAGAGCCAATCCGCGCTTGATCTGAGTCAATTGCCGATTCGGCAGCAATCCACTTACCTTTCCGAGACAATCTCCCATCGCGTCCCGCCTAACATCGGCGCATGGGAACCGCACCCGCGAGTGCCGAGCCAATTCAGTCNNTTCCTGCGCAACAGCATCCCGCGCACGATATCCCATCCCTCGCTGGCCACCGAGCCCTCTCCATCACTATCGTTATCCTCTCGCACACCAAATCCCTCCTGCCCGCCCCCATCGCAAACTCCGGCCTGTTTCGCTACCTCATCGGAGGCGGCCTCTACGGCGTACAGATTTTCTTTGTCATCAGCGGCTATATCATCACCACGTTGCTGCTCCGCGAATACAACCGTACCGGCACAGTTTCTTTCAGACGCTTCTACACTCGCCGCGCCCTGCGCATCTTTCCGCCGTTCTACACATATTTCGCAGTCCTCGCCATCCTCTGGATCATGGGAGTAATCCCGGAGCACTGGCCCACCTATCTCGCCTCAGCCACTTATACCTTCATCTATCTCCCCGACCCGCATGGCTGGTATGTCGAGCACGCCTGGTCCCTCAGCATAGAAGAACAGTTCTATCTCCTCTGGCCCGCGTTGCTCCTCTTCGCGCACCGCCGCACCAAAAGCATCTCCCTCGCCGTCGCGATCATCGCTCTCATGCCGATCGTTCGCATCGCTCTCTATCTCGCCGTGCCAAGCCCCGAGCGCGCCATTGTCACCAGCAGCTCTGCCGATACACTCATGGTCGGCTGCCTCCTCGCGCTTCTCAGTAATCGCGTCCCGTGGAAAAAGGCGCATCGCCACTTCGTCAACGCATGGACCGCGGCCCTCCTATTGGCGATCGGCTTTCTTGTGATGCCCTATCTCAGCGTCAAACTAACCGACGGCATCCCCGGAATCCTCACCATCGCCTTCGGCAACACCGTAACTTTGCTCTGCATCGGCGGAATCCTTCTCTATGTCATCGACAACCCGCAATCGCCCGCGGGCAGATTCCTGAATCTCCGCATGGTCCGGCATCTGGGAGTGATTTCCTACAGCCTCTATCTATGGCAACAACTCTTTACAGGCGATCCCGCCCACATGCGCCCCTATGTCTACTTATGGATGCTTATCGCCGCAGAGTTATCCTTCTGGCTCATTGAGAAACCAGTCATGCGCCTCCGCACCCGCCTCAACCTATAACCAACTCCAAAACTCGAACCAACTTACCCGACTTATCCGCTCGCACCCGTCAACGCGACACCCACTAACTCGCATGCCGTGGCGATAACCTCCTCCGCATCTCCGAACCCCTCCAGCCAGCGCACTCCGGGCTCCCGCCGAAACCAGGTCATCTGCCGCTTCGCATAATTGCGATGCCCCTGCTGGGCTTCGGCGATAGCCACCTTCTCGCTGATGCCCTTGATGAGAACGGAAAGCGCTTGACGGTATCCGAGCGAGTCCAGCGCTTTGAGAGGGCCGTAGCAGGCCAGCAGAGCCCGCGTTTCCTGGAGCAGGCCGGCGGCGAACATTTCCGCACAGCGCCGATTCAACCGTTCATACGACGCTTGCCGTGGCGGATTCAGCCCGATCCGCAGCAACCGAAACCCCGTCAGCGGATCCTTGGCCGTACTTGGCGTCGCCAGTACCTGCGACAGCGGCCTGCGCCCCGCGAAACACACCTCAATCGCGCGAATCAACTTTGGCGCATCGTTCGCATGAATCCGCTCGGCAGACGCCGCATCAACTCTCGCCAACACCCGATGCAGCCACGCAACCCCATGCTTCTCCACACTCCGCCGCAACCGCGCCCGTAAATCCTCCTGCCGCACCGGCCCCGCGAACAACCCCTCCGTCAGCGCCCGCAGATACAGCCCAGTCCCGCCAGTCACAATAGGCACTCTTCCGCGCGTAGCAATCTCACGCAGCGCCGCGCGCGCCCGCTTGCTGTACTCGCCTGCGGTAAACGCCTCATCGGGATCAACCACATCGATCAAATGATGCGGCACCCGCGCCCGCTCTTCGGGTGAAGGCTTCGCCGTCCCCAAATCCATCCCGCGATACACCGCCACAGAATCGCAACTGACAATCTCGCCATCGAACCGCTCCGCCAACGACAACGACAACGCCGTCTTTCCGCTCCCCGTAGGCCCCAGCAACAAAACTACGAGCGGATCTGATTTGCGTGAACGCGTCATTGGCAGCCGATCAAACGGTATCGCGACATGCGGTGCATAAAGGCTTCGCTCGCTCACTGAACCTTATTCCCTGTTCCCTATTCCCTGCCTTTAAAGCCGCCACCAGCCCGGCGGAAAAATCCACTTGGGATTGGTATGGAAAAGCCACCACACGCAAATGGCCGCCGCCAAGATTACAAGCCCAATGGTCTGGTTGCGCACAAACGCACGCCGCTGTGCCGCGCGCCGTTCCTTCTCGGCCACCTGTTCGCCATACGGCTTGATGCGTGTGTCCACCACGGCGCTCAGATCCAGCCGCTCCATAAGCGATCCTGCGGCTGTCCAGGTCTCCTTTTGTCCAGGCCTCAGTATAGGAGTTGGCACGTCGGGCGCCGAAGGCGCGGTCCGCTGCATGAGCGGTGCGTTTGACTTCCCTCACCCCCATTGCCGACCATAGCCTGTCGGGGGAAAACCATTTCCATGAAAGTCCTCATCCTCGGTTCAGGGGGCCGCGAACACGCGCTTGCCTGGGCCATCGCACGCAGCCCGCGTGTCTCTGCAGTTGTCTGCGCGCCCGGCAACGGCGGCATCGCTCAAATCGCCCGCTGCATCCCCGTCGACCTCAAAAATCTCGACGACATGGTCCGCCTCGTCACAGCCGAAGCCCCCGGCCTCACCATCGTCGGCCCCGAGCTTCCCCTCTCCCTCGGCATCGTCGACGCCCTCCAGTCCCGCGGCCTCCGCGTCTTCGGCCCCACCCAGGCCGCCGCGCGCCTCGAGTCCAGCAAGGCCTTCGCTAAGCAGTTCATGAAGCGCCATCAGATCCCCACCGCCAAATACTCGGTCTGTGCGCACGCCAGCGAGCTCGAAGAAGCCATCGCCCTCTTCCATCCGCCGATCGTCGTCAAAGCCGACGGCCTCGCCGCCGGCAAAGGCGTCATCCTCTGCGAGTCGCGCAACATCGCCCTCGAAGCCGCCCACGGCCTCTTCAACGGCTCGCTCCTCGGCGAATCCTCGCAGCAGGTTGTCATCGAGGAATTCCTCGAAGGCGACGAAATCAGCTTCATTTGTCTCAGTGACGGCACCCACATCGCCCCGCTTCTCCCGGCACAAGACCACAAGCGCATCGGCGAATACGACACCGGCCTCAACACCGGCGGCATGGGCGCCTACTCCACTGACACCATGCTCGAGCCGCAGATGACCGAGTGGATCATGCGCCACATCGCCGAGCCCACCATCCGCGGCATGGCCGAAGAAGGCACGCCCTTCATCGGCGTCCTCTATTGCGGCCTCATGATGACCCCGCGCGGTCCCGAAGTCCTCGAATACAACGCCCGCTTTGGCGATCCGGAAACCCAGGTCATCCTGCCCCGCCTCGAGTCCGACTTGCTCGACGTCCTCGAAGCCTGCATCGATGGCCGCCTCGACCAGACCCCTCTGCGCTGGAGCCCCGGCGCCTCCGCCTGCGTAGTAGCCAGTTCTGCCGGATACCCCGCCAGCTACAAAACCGGCTTCCCCCTCACCGGCCTCGGCAACGCCGCCCAGGTTCCAAGCGTCCAGATCTTTCACTCCGGCACGGCGCGGGTCGGCAGCCAGCTCGTCACAAGCGGGGGCCGCGTCCTATGCGCCGCCGCCCAGGGAGACTCCCTCCGCGAAGCCCTCTCCCGCGCCTATCAATCCCTCGCCGAAATCCAGTTTGAAGGCATCTATTTCCGCCGCGACATCGGCTATCGCGCACTCAAGGCAAAACCATGACCGCTGCAATCACACTCGAAGAGCTGCTGGACTGGAATGACGAAAGCTCCACTTTCTGGAAAGGGCTTCTCGAAGACAATCCAACTCTCCTCCAGCTGCCCTGCGACATCGGCAGCGTCGCCAATGTCCAGCAATTCATCCGTCACATTTGGGGTGCCGAGCTTCGCTGGGCCCAGCGCCTGGCCGGCGTTCCTGAAACACCGAGAGACGCAGTTCCCGCCGGTCCGCTCGATGCGCTTTTTGACCTGCATCTGCTGGCGGGCCCGCTCTTTCGCGAGCTCCTCGCCAACCCGGCATATGACTGGGACGCGACCTACACCCTCGATGTCAGTTGGCTTCCGCCCCACGCGCGCACCTCAACCCACCGCAAGATCCTCGCGCACGCCCTCTTCCACAGCCAGCGCCATTGGGCGCAGTTAGCAACACTCGTCCGCGCCGCCGGCTTTCCTTCCGGCTTCAACGGCGATCTGCTCTTCAGCTCTGCGCTACGTTAGGATCGGCCGTATTAGGACTGGCCGCGCTCGGCGCCGCCTGCCTCTTCGAGAAACAGCTGCGGCACAACACCGGCCTGCCCTGCGTCGGCTTAAAAGGAACCGTCGTCTCTTCGCCGCATGCCGAACACGTCGTGCGCGTCTCCGCCCGCACCCGTGATCCGCTTGAGCTGCGCTTCGCCTTGCACTGCTTGCAGCGCTTGGGGTCGTTCACAAATTGTTTGTCGTGAAAAAAAACCTGCTCGCCGGCGGTGAACACAAACTCCGCTCCGCAATCAATGCATATCAGAGTTCGATCGGTATACGCCATGGCCGTTCCCAAAAGAAGGGATCGTAGAAATCGGCCATGTCCCTGGAAGCTTGCCGGTCCCGTTTCCCTGTCTTCGTACTTCTCTCCGTAACAAGGGCCCGGGCCGCGATAAAAGGATGCGGCGTTTGTCAAAAGTCTCCCGTGGTTTGGGAAGACTGGGTTGTGTTCGCCCGGCATGTACACCGGCGAAAAGGCCAATGTTCAAAATCGCGACGCGCCGCCTCAATCTTGTGTTTCTTCCGTGCGCCTTCCGCTGCTCTTCCGCGGAATGCGCCGAGACGGCTCGTCGCGATTCAGTTTTCTAGGGGCCTGCTCTCAGGCCCAGGTTCCAGCACTTTCCGAATTCCAGCTGACCGAAACCTCGCACTCGAGCGGCCTTTTTCCTTAAGAAAAAGCCGCCTTTCATGGAGTTCAAAAGCGCACGTTCATTCGGAAAGTGCTTTTTAGTCCTGCTCTTTACGAGCCTTCTTACGATTCCGCTTGCGCGCCAAAGCTGCCTTCACACGGCGCTTCTCGCCCGGCTTCAGGTAGTAGGAGTGACGCTTCACTTCCTTGATGATGTCTTCCGTCTGTACCTTCCGCTTAAACCGGCGTAGCGCATTCTCGAGCGGCTCGCCTTCTTGTACACGAACCTCTGCCAAAAAATCCCACCTCCGAACCTGCCAAGGGGCCTCTCTAATGATACTGGAATTCGCGATACTCCGGTCAAAAACTACTCGAATCGCCAGAATGCCCAATGGGTCCCATCGTCTTCTCCTAAATCCTTCCAGCGGTTCTTTGCCAGGCCTGTTTCCGATTCGGCCGCCGCTCGTCTGCAACTCGCAGAATCCGCGTCCCGTCCACGAGGAATCCGCTATTCACGCGCTCTTGGTTCGTCCCGCGGTTCCTGCTGGACTGGGTGGGGGTGCGGGGGTCTGTGATGAAGTCTGCCCTGGCAATTGGTCGTGGAGAATCACATTGAGCAGCGACCGATGCACCCGGATGCGGCCCTTGTATTCAATCAGTCCAAGGTCGCGAAAGCGATTCATGAAGAAG
>PLKY01000295.1:11654-11775 GCA_003140785.1 Acidobacteriaceae bacterium
TCGTGCATCACCCGGATCATCTCCTCCCTTGCTATCTTGAGCGCTGAACAGGCTTCAATTGCAGTCGCAGTGGCCAGGTGCAGTGCGCCCACACTGGCCAGCGACTCCTCTCCAATGAATT
>PLKY01000336.1 GCA_003140785.1 Acidobacteriaceae bacterium
CCTGCGTCGACGGGGTCGATTCCGACGAGCGGCAACCAGGAAGATTTTGTAAGTATGGGTATGACGTCGGGGTTGAAGCTGGAGCAGTCGGCGGACCTGGCGCGGATGGTAATTGCGATTGAGTTGTTGGCAGCGGCGCGGGCGCTCGATCTTCGCGGAGACACGAGTACTCCGGCTCTAGAGAAAGCGCGGACCCGCTTTCGCACGCGGGTGCCGGCTTGGAAAGAAGATTGCGTGCTGTCGGTGTGGATGGAAGAGGCAGCGAAGTTTTTAGCGGATGATGGATGGAGAGATCAGGAAGCTGGGCAGGTTGCGATTGAGGAGGCGGGTCGATGAGCGAGGGATATACTCCGGTTCGTGCAGCGCGCGGTAGCACCAGGACGGCGAAGGGCTGGATTCAAGAGGCAGCCAAGCGGATGCTGATGAACAACCTCGATCCTGAAGTTGCCGAGCGTCCATCCGACCTCGTCGTCTACGGCGGCATTGGCAAGGCTGCGCGCAATTGGGAGTGCTTTCATGCGATAGTCCGCGAGCTTGAACAGCTCGGCAACGAGGAAACTTTGCTGGTCCAATCTGGCAAACCAGTTGGCGTATTTCCTACGCACGACATGGCGCCGCGCGTCCTCATCGCCAACTCCAACCTCGTCGGCAAATGGGCCAACTGGGAACACTTTCACGAACTCGATCGCAAGGGCCTCATGATGTATGGCCAGATGACGGCCGGCAGTTGGATCTACATCGGCACACAGGGCATTCTTCAAGGCACATTTCAAACTTTCGCCGCGCTCGCTGACCAGCACTTCGCCCATTCCGGCGAATCTGGTTCATTGAGGGGCAAGCTCGTGGTCACAGGCGGCGTCGGCGGCATGGGCGGAGCACAGCCGTTGTCCGTCACCCTCAATGGCGGAGTTGTCCTCGCCATCGACGTAGACCGCTCCCGCATTCAGCGCCGCGTCGACACCCGCTATTGCGACATGGTCACTGAAGACCTGGACGAAGCTCTGGCACTATGCGAATCCGCCCGGAGCGAGGGGCGGGCGCTCTCGGTCGGTCTGGTCGGAAACTGTGCAGATGTGCTTCCGGAGATCGTGCGCCGCGGCGTTCGGGTCGACGTCGTCACAGACCAGACGAGCGCCCACGATCCGCTGAACGGCTACGTTCCGCAGGGTCTCACTCTGAGCCAAGCGACGGATCTGCGCCAGCGCGATCCAGAAGAATATGTGCGCCGCTCGACCGCTTCCATGGTCGTCCATGTGAATGCCATGCTGGCCTTGAAACGCGCAGGAGCCGTTGCCTTCGATTACGGCAATAATATTCGCCGTTTCGCCTTCGATGCTGGCTGCGCCGACGCTTTCCTCATTCCCGGTTTTGTCCCGGAATATATTCGCCCGCTCTTCTGCAACGGAGCTGGCCCGTTCCGCTGGGTCGCGCTTTCGGGTGATCCCAAAGACATCGACCGAACAGACGAATTGGCGCTGGAGCTCTTTCCTGAAAACGAGATTCTCACCCGCTGGTTGCGTCTCGCCCGCGGCCGCTTCGCCTTTCAGGGGCTGCCCGCGCGCATCTGTTGGCTCGGTTACGGTGAGCGTGCAAAGATGGGCCTCGCCATTAACGACCTCGTGCGTAAAGGCGAAATCTCTGCCCCCGTCGCCATAGGGCGCGATCATCTCGATACCGGCTCCGTCGCCAGCCCCTATCGTGAGACAGAAAAAATGCTCGACGGGTCCGATGCTGTCGCCGACTGGCCCATCTTGAACGCCCTACTCAACACAGCCTCCGGTGCCAGCTGGGTCAGCTTCCACCATGGCGGCGGCGTCGGAATGGGTTACTCGCTCCACGCAGGGCAGGTCACAGTAGCCGACGGAACTGACAACGCCGCCCGCCGTATCGAGCGCGTGTTAAACAACGATCCCGGTATCGGCGTCGCCCGCCATGCAGACGCGGGCTACGATCTCGCTCGCCAGACCGCCCGAGAAAAGGGAATCCACATTCCGATGGCGGGGAATTTGAGATGAGACCTCGAACAGAAGCTAGGCTGTTTGCTTCGGGAACCCTCCTTATCATTGCGCTCATAGGTCTTGGCTTGTCTAAGTTGCTCCAGAGGCGCACTCGCGGCTGGCCAAAAGCCTTGGCCACGATTCACTCTGCAGCGATAGAAACGATGGATCTGGATAGCAAAAATGAAATCGATCTGCCGTGCTTCGCATTCTCATGCGTTGTCGCCGGCGAGAATTACTCCGGGCGATTTTCTCTTTTCACCGATGGGCGAGAAGAAGGCGAGTCAATGGCCAGGAAAATGATCAAACGCAACGTTGAAATCCAATACGACCCGAAACGCCCTTCGACTTGGTACATTCCAGAAAAGAGGATTGAAGGATACGAGGTAGAGCAAAAGATGTTTCCACGCCGATCCCTGTATCCCAAGGATTGACCTTTTTGCTAACCTCGCTAGTTCCGCTAGCACAGCCATGACCATCGCCGTCGTCAACATCGGGCAGCTCGTCACGTTGGCCGGCCCACCGCGCCCCCGTATCGGTGCGGAGTTGCGCGAACTCGGCATCATCTCCGATGCAGCCATGCTGATTGAAGATGGACGCATTGCGGCAGCTGGTCAGTATGCTGAACTCCTGTCCGCAATCCCGCCCCACGCAGTGGTGATCGATGCCGCCGGGAAATGCGTGACTCCGGGATTCGTCGACGCGCACACGCACCTGGTCTTCGCAGGCAATCGCGCCGCGGAGTTCGAACAGCGCATCGCCGGCGCCACCTATCAGCAAATTGCCGCTGCCGGCGGAGGTATTCTTCGCACCGTCGCTGCCACGCGCGCGGCCAGCGTGGACGAGTTACTCGCCTCGACGCGCCAACATCGCGACTGGATGCTTCGCTCCGGAACCACCACCATCGAAGCCAAGTCCGGTTACGGCCTCGACCGCGCAACGGAGATACGCATGCTGCAGGTCATTGCCCGTGTTGATGCCGAAGGACCGGCACGCCTCGTCCCCACTCTGCTTGCGGCCCACACACTTCCGCCGGAGTTTGCCGAGCACCGCGCGGACTACGTCAGCTGGGTCGCCGATGAGTTAATTCCCGAGGTCGCCACGGCGCGGTTGGCACGATACTGCGACGCCTTCTGCGACGATCACGCCTTCACGGTTGCAGAGACACGTAGGGTGCTGAAAGCGGCGCGCCAGCACGGCCTGCGCCTGCGCATTCACGCCGAGCAATTCCGGCCGAACACAGGTGCGGCTCTCGCTGCGGAACTTGGCGCGGCCACGGCGGACCACCTCGAGACCATCACCGACGAGACACTGGAGCAGCTTCGCGCAGCCGCGGTGCAGCCAGTGCTGCTGCCCGGCTCCGTCTTCGCGCTCGGCCGCTCGCAGTACCCTCCCGCGCGGAGGATGATCGAGGCAGGTCTCGCCATCGTTCTAGCCACCGATTTCAACCCAGGCTCTTCACCCATTGCTTCCATGCCGATGATGCTGTCGCTCGCTTGCCTTCATATGGGCATATCGCCTGCTGAAGCGCTGACCGCGGCTACGATCAATGCTGCGCGGAGTCTCGATCTCGGCAACAGTGTCGGTTCTCTCGAGCCTGGCAAGGAAGCGGACTTCGCGATCCATGAATTCGACGACTACCGGGAGTTGGCTTACTTCATCGCGGCGCCTGCGCGGCCGCGTGTGTTCATCGCTGGGAATGAAGTGACGCCCGCACCCATGGACTTCTTAGTGCCTAAGCCGGTCCGGCGCGACGTCGTTCGTCTGCGCCGATCGGACTAGCAGCACTCGCACTCTCCGTCGTTCCACCACGAAGACTACAACGCCGGCTCCAACCAGGACGATGGTCCCGCCCACAACTTTTGTCACCGCAAGCGGCTTGTTTGGATCGTCACTTGCCGGAAACGCGGAGAGCACGATGGTCAGCGCAACGCTTGCCAGACCCACCGAGGCAAGCAGAATCGCCACCGGCTTGCCTCCGGGAACACGCCGTACCTCCGGATCAACTGGTCGATTCTGTAGCTTGATCATCGCGGCAAATAGAAACAGGTAAGGCAGAAAAAACGAGATGATGCCCATGGCCACCAGCACGTCATAGGCGCCGCGCACCGTCGTACCCGCCTGTCCGAGCAGCGCCACTGCGATCCCTGCCAAGCCGTAAACGCCGATCGCAACCCACGGGGTCCGATACCTGGGATGAATCTTTCCGAACGCCGACGGCAGATAGTGATCGATGCCCGCAACAAACGGCAGCCGCGATGTGGACGAAAGATACGCTGCTGCGCCTCCTACAGCGTTCAGTCCCACCAGCAACGCCACCGGCGCCAGCAGCCATCCCATCCCGGCACGCGTGCTCAATGCGCGGATGCCGTTCACAAATCCATCCGGCCCGCCCACGGCATCGGGCGGCAAAGCCGCCAGCAGCGCGCCCGTTCCTCCGATATAAGCAACCGCCAGAATCGATCCGCCTGCCAGAATTGCCCACGGAATGACGCGTCGCGGATTCTCGATCTCGCCGCCCATCGCCGAAGCAGACTCCAGTCCACTGAACGCAAAGAAAACGCTGGACCAGAAGACCGCATTGTCGAAGGTCCAGTGCGGCGCGAAACTCGCCAGCGGATACTTGATCGCCGGTCCAAATCGCAGATACGACACAGCGGCAAGCGCCAAAAGAACCGCCATCGGAACCAGTCCACCGAGCGAACTCACATTGTTCAGCCATTTGCCCGCATCCACGCCGCGAATATTGAGCAGCGTAATGATGCTTAACCAAAGCGTGGCAAATCCCAGGTAATACATCGGACTTGAGCCGAGCGCCCGTCCGCGCGTGCCAAATGCGAAAAGAGTGGACGCCGCTCCGAAATAGAGCACGCCGGAAAAATACGGCAGGTTGCTCATCCAATAGGTCCATGCCGCAATGAATCCAGAGAAATCTCCGAATGCCTCGCGCGTCCACACGTACAATCCGCCTTCATCGGGAAGCCGCGACGAAAGCTCCATCACACTCGCAGCAAGCGGAATGAAGAAGCACGTAAGCGCCGCAACCCAGACCAACAAAATGCTGGGCCCTGCCGCAGCCGCCGTGGCCGCCCACCGTACGCTCAGCCCGCTCACAACGTAAAAGAGCACGAGATCGCGGAAGCGAATGCCTCTCTTGAGTGTGGGCTCTTGCGGCATGTAGGGCGGAGCATACCAGAGCGGAACGCGCCGAAGAAGCTATTTCTTGCCCAGGTCCTTCAGCACCGCCATCGCCGCATTGCGTCCGTTGATGCCGATCACGCTGCCGCCTGGATGCGTGCATGCGCCGCACATATAAACGCCCTCCATCGGCGTGCGCGCCGTCAGTCGATTGGCCCACATATAGGGCGGCAGGCACTCGCCCTGGAAAATGTGTCCTCCCGTGAGCCCCACTTTCTGCTCGATATCCGGCGGGCCCATCACCTGCGCATCAATCACAGCGCCGTCGATGTTGGAGCAGAATCGGGCAAGGGAATTGAGCGCCAGCTTGCGCACTTCCTCACGCCGCTCGTCCCAGCTGCCGCAGGCGAACTTGTAGGGCACATACTGCGCGAACACGCTCATCGTGTGAGTCCCCGCCGGTGCCACCGAACCGTCGTGCACGCTCTGGAAATAGAGTTCGCACCACAGATGCTCCGGCAACTCGCCGCACCGCGCAGCAGCGAAGCCGGCCCTCCACCCATCCTTTGTCAGCGGTGCATTGATCTGCCCATAGTGGTGCGGCTCATTCGTGCCGGGACGAGCGGTAAAGTTGGGCAACTCGCGCAGATGCACATTGAGCTTCACCGTGCAGCCCTCAATCGGCACGCCTTCGATCTTCGCGCGCCACGCGGCGTCGGCTGCCGTGCCGAGCAGCCGCAGCGTGACGCGGGGGTCCGCATTCGAAATCACCGTGCGCGCCGCAATTCGTTCGCCGCCTTCGAGCACCACGCCTTCGCCGGGCACAATCTGAGCCACTGGGACTCCCGAGATTACCGTTGCACCAGCCTCGCGCGCCGCGTCGCAAAAGTAGAACGAAACCATCCCCATGCCGCCCTGCACGTAGCCCCACATGCCGGGCATTCCGCCCAATCGCCCCGATGCATGATGGAAGCGAATCGAAGCGGTGCCTGGATCGAACGGGCTGGCGTTGGTGCCAATCACGCCCTGGCCTAGATACGCCACCTGCAGCTGTTCATCCCGCAAATAGCGCTCCACAAACTCCGCCATCGACCAGTCAAACAACAGCCCGCGCGCTTCCTCATCATTCCCGAGCCGCTCTTCAATCTGCTCGCGAGTCGGCGCGTCCCCAATCCAGGCGTCGCCGGAATAGGACTCTTCCGAACGTCCGCTCTCTGAAGGGGCCGGTCGCAGCGCATCGCGCAGCCGCCGGATCACGTCGCTCATAGCGCGAAAACCACCCACGTCGCCAGGAGCAAGTGCGCGCACTTCTGCTATGCAACGGTCATCGTCGTCCCAAAGTTGAATGCTAGACCCGTCTAGAAAAGGCACAAACAACCCGTTCACCGCCGGAGTCCATCTAAACCCGCGCCGCGGCAGTTCCAGTTCTTCAATCACCAGCGGATGCAGGAGCCCGGCAAGATAGGCGCACGGCGACATGCGAACGCCGGGGAACGGTTCCTCAATTGTGCAGGCGCCGCCAATGCGCTTGCGGCTTTCGATCACCAGGACCTGTTTGCCCGCTCGCGCAAGATACGCTGCACTAGCCAGTCCATTGTGCCCTGCGCCCACCACGATGACGTCCCAGGTCTTCGCCGCCAGCTCGCGAACGGGTACCGGCAATCCCACTTCGCCCAACACATCCGCGGTAGGAGAGGTCATACGTGTAACGCTACCATCCCCGCAGAGACCGAACGGCCGTTCCGCTAAGCGAGACCATTCCTATTTCACGCTGATATCCCCATCCGCATCCACCACAAGATCGTCTCCGTGAATCTGTATCGAGTGGATCTTGAGCTTGTCCAGTGTCACTTTGTAGCCGGAAGAGACCGTCGAGCCCTCGAGCGCCTTCCGCATAAGTTCCGCGGCATCGACCTTCATGCTGGACGGCACCTGGTGGCTTAGAAACGGCGCCAGCAGAAAATTGAGCTCTCTGCGGTCGCTCACCTTGATCATCTGCGCATCGCGGAATCCGATGGTCTCGCCTTCGCCGTAGGGTTCGAGCGAGACCTCAGACGTCGGCGCAAGCGAAATGCCCAGACAAGTGCCGTGAACGGACTGTCCCAGCCGCGCGTGCGTCTTGATCCGCGCCACGATCCGGTCCTGCGTGAAGCTCAATTGCGCATCATCGGCATAAACCCAACAGGCCGACTTGGCACTCCCCTTGATGAAATAGCGCCCGTCCGGACCGCTGAAAAGCTGCTGCCTGAGTGTCCGCTGCAAGGCCTCGCGGCTCACCTTCAGTTCTACCGCCTGGCAAGGGGTCATGCCGCAGAGCAGGGCGACTAATCCGAGTGCTAAAGTCCCCCATTTTGTGGTCATATGAGTAATCGTTACACGATCAGTTAGAACCTGCTCACTTTTGCACAACTCTTGCGATCTTTTGAACTGTGCGATATACGGACAGTCCGAATGTAAGTTCATATTTATCTATGACGTAGAAAGGTATTTGGTTGCACACACAAATCTGAGCGAAATTGACTTAAAAACATCGATTTACTATTGATTTTTGGAGAAAAATTACTTAAAATAGGATCAATTAGCGTTCCTCCAGACCGANNCGTCGTGGAAATCCGAATTGGGGCAAACCCGAGCCCATAGGGCCCGTTGTGCCTACCGTAACCTCCTTCGAACAAATTGTGAAGGAGTTCAAACTCACTCCGGATCAGTACATCCGGTCCACTCGGCTGCGTGAGTGGGCTCGCCGGAACAAGAACTCAAAGTATATCCCAGAGGCCCTCCTCGAGGCTTGGGGCTTTGAGATCGAATCGACGTTGTAGCGACTTTTCGGTCAGGTCAAAAAAGCGTCGCCCTCGGGCGGCGCTTTTACTTTTTGGGCCCAGCGCTTTTTGCTTTTAGGTCCGGTGCCTTTGTCTTGCAGGGCGGTCTCGATTACTTTGTGCCCTCCGTTTTCCGCCATCGAATGCGCAGCCTTTTGGTGTCGCGGATTAGAATCGTTCAGAAGACGCAATGCCTATGCCAGAGACCGCCCGCACCATCGAGCCTCCGTTTACAGATGTCCCCGGAGCATTGGCGGAGATTCGTGCCGGACACATGGTGGTCGTCGTTGACGATGAGGATCGCGAGAACGAAGGCGATCTGACCCTGGCTGCGGAGCACGTAACACCCGAAGCCATCAACTTCATGGCCCGCTATGGCCGTGGCCTCATCTGCCTCACCCTGACGGAAGAGCGCGCAGATCATCTACGCCTCTTTCCTATGACGCAACAAAATTCCTCGCGCTTTGGCACCGCCTTCACTGAGACCATCGAGGCGCGGGAAGGTGTCACTACCGGCATCTCGGCGGCCGATCGAGCCCATACCATTCGCACCGCAATTGCTCCTGAAAGCACCTACAGCGATCTGGCCCGTCCCGGACACATCTTCCCGCTGCGCGCCCGCCGTGGCGGCGTTCTCGTCCGCGCCGGACAAACCGAGGCATCGGTCGACCTGGCCCGCATGTCAGGACTCAATCCCTCCGGCGTCATTTGCGAAATCATGCGCGACGACGGCGAGATGGCGCGCATCCCCGACTTGATCCCTTTCTCAAAAGAGCACGGCCTCAAAATCCTCACCGTGGCCGAGCTCATCCGCTATCGGCTCCGCCACGAGCGCTACATTGTGCGCGCCGGTGAAACGCTTCTTCAGACCACCCACGGCGAATTCCGCATGATTGCTTACGAGAGCGAGGTGAATGGCGGCGAGAGCCACATCGCTCTCGTGCGCGGCGATCTCTGTCCCGGCTGTCCCGCATTTCACGAGGGCGGGGTCCCCAACGACGGGTCCATGTCGTTGGGGTGGAAGGAGGGGCCTTCCGGATTGCTCACGCGGGATGGAGCCGCGCGAACCCCGTGCTCGCATCCAGTTCTTGTCCGCGTCCACACCCGCTGCACGGCGGGCGACGTCCTTGCTGCCGACTGCCGCTGCCGCGAAGTCCTCGACCAGTCCATGCGCATGATTGCCGAAGAAGGCTGCGGTGTGATTCTCTATCTTCACAACACATCGCGCGGCTTTGAAATCGACCGGGCGCCCACTCCCGATTCCACCTTCGAACCGGGGGGAGCAGTCATTTCCGTCGATTCGCCGGAGGGAAGTGCATCGCGTATCATTCTGCATCAGGAGATGAGGGCCCGCGAAGGCTCGCAGGCGCGCACCGGCCGCATCCTGCGTGCCATCGGCCTCGGCGGCCAGATCCTCTCCGATCTGGGCATCCAGCGCATCCGCCTGCTTTCCAACACGCCCATGCACATCCCCGCCCTCGAAGGATTCGGCCTCGAAATTGTCGAGCAGGTCCCGATCCCCGTCGAAGAGTGCATTCGCGTGCCGTAAGGCCAGTGGCGCGAGGATTGTTTAGATAGCAAGCCAAATTCAAACCCTCAAATCGGCAAA
>PLKY01000248.1:0-7687 GCA_003140785.1 Acidobacteriaceae bacterium
GCGGCTTCGTTCTGACCGCCTATCGGGAAATTACACAGAAGGAAGATTATTCACTTGACGAAGGGAAGGAAATAGGGAATGATTGCCGCTAGGCGCAGCAGGGGTTTACCCGCAATCCTCCGAGTACCGGTATCTCTGCCCGTGCCAAAGTGTAGACGCATGGGGCACCTTATGACTGTCGGGATCGGTGTGGCGTGTCAACGTGGGACCTGTGTAGTGATGGCGGCGGACGGGAAAGGGTCATTCGAAAATGAACCGTCTCTGTCGCACGAGCGGATCGGCAAGCAGTATTCGTTGCCGTTCGGGCTGTACGGCAATATCGCGGGAGTAGTTACGCTCTGCAATTCGGTGATGAACAGAATTTTCACTGGGCTTGAAGCTCATCGCGGAAGTTCGACGCTGCGGCTGGATACGCTTCGCGACGCGGTGGAAGATGCGCGGTACGCTGAATTCCTCCACTACGTAGACGGCAAGATGAGAAGGCATCTCGGGATGACGGTTGAGCAGTGGCAGCAGTTGCCTTCGGCATCGTTGCATTATCGAAGAGGTCAACGGCTTCTCAATCGCTCTCCGCTCCCAGTGGAGGGATTGATTGGTGGAATTGTTGGAAGTGGATGTGTGATCCACTTCGGCCTTGGAGACACGGCATGCGCCGATCCACTGGCCTGTATCGGGATCGGAGCGGATGCGGCTTACCGCTGGCTAGTGAAGAGAAGCCAAGAGGTATACATGTCGATTCCCAGAACCATCCTGCATATTGCGGAGGCGATGCGGGAGGCTAAGCTCGACCAGCCGAAGACGGTCGGGGACCCTGCCGACTATGTGGTTATTACAGAGAGACAGATTCGGCGGATGCCCGCCAAAGACCCAACCTTGCAGCAGATGCTTGCCAAGTACGTCGAAGCAGACACTGAAGAGATAGACAGCAGCGATGAAATCTGGCGGGCGATTCAGGGGGCCATGTATCTGCCTGGAATATCCAAAGCCGATTACGAAAACGGGATTCGGGAAGCACAATCGCATTAAGGAAATCGTTGCAATTTGCTCTCATTTTTGTTTTAGCAATTTTTTTGTCCCGCCTTACTACGGGGGTAAGGGGGGCCTATCAAAGGTACCTTCCTTTTATAGGGGAGTTTCGGGCTATTTGTTGGCTTTGTAGAGGTCGTAGCAGATGGGAAGATGGTTGGGCGGTCCGGTGTCTCCCGGCTCCTTTGGATAAGAATTGCAAGCGAGACCAGTTTTCGTGTCCAGGGCGATCCCGTTATCGTTTCCCATCGGGACGAAACGTTGCGCTGGGCGTTGGCATCCGGTGACCAAGAACAGAAGTAGGAGCGTCGCGAGAATCTTCATGGAACCCCCTTCCGATTTTGAAACTTGGCCCCCGGCTATGAGTCTTGCCGAGGAGATTTTATTTGTAGGCTCTTTGCGGAGTTGCACTACCGAGGTGGAAATAGAGAGGAAAGTGTTCTTTGAAAGGCAGCGTCGTCTTCAGCGGCCAGCTCTCTGTTCAAGCTACGACGAATTTCCTCAAATTGCTTTTGTTGCTCGTCAACCTCAGCATCCTGAAACGCCGCGTATCGCAGACCTGACTCCGGCTTCTGCCGGGCTGCTCGCGCAGCTAGTGCGCGATATGCCCGATTATCAATTTCGAGTTCAAAAAATCTCTCCAGAAACCGACCGAAGAACTCTCGGTCAAGCTGAACTTGAGACATGGGAACGCCTCTTTCCTCTGTTCTTGCGCCTGCTGTTAGAAGGGCGTTTCTCTCACTTATGCGGTAAGCTTCTCAAAGGTCAGGGGATCAGCGGTAATCATGTGCCGCAGGGTATCGAGAAACAAGGTTTTTGAGTTGCGGCGATTAAAACGGAAGGTCATTTCCTCAAGGTAGGCCGGCAGATGTTTTGCAGAGACTTTATGCCACGAACCAATGATGCCGCGCTTCAGGAGCGAGAATGCGGACTCAATTCCGTTTGTGGTAATGTCCCCGTTCACATAGACTTTGGCACTATGATTGACGGTCTTATGTTTGGAGCGGGGGTGCCCAGCCTCTTGAATCGCGCCCGGATATGCTCGCAATTCATCCGTCATGATGACTTCAACGTCTTGGCTAACATTTTCTTTGATGTACTGTGCCAGCGTTCCACGGGACGCATCGGAAGCATGGAAGAACCGAAGTTCGCCGCTCCTCTGTTTAATTCCGATTACTACCTCCTTGGATTGCTTGCCGATTTTCTGGCCTTGGCCGAGTTTTCTGCCTCCGACATAGGTCTCGTCCATTTCAACAGTGCCGTCGAGCATCGTCTTCTCAGCCGTCGCCATTGCCGCACGGATCCGGTGGCACAAGTACCACGCCGTCTTGTAGCTGCCCTTATGCTGCCCCCAGAGAGTCCGCTTAAGTTGCATCGCGCTCATGCCCTTCTTCGCCTCACAGATCAGCAGAACGGCAAGGAACCACATAGGCAGAGGCAAATGGGAATCGTGGAAGATCGTTCCACTCATCACAGTGAACTGATAGGTGCATCCGACACACTCAAACCGCGCATAGTCCTTCATCCGAGAAACACGACGGTCTTTGCAGCGCGGGCAGGTGACACCTTCCGGCCAGCGGAGCCGCTCAAGCAATTCACGGCATTTCTCGTCCGTCGAAAACATCGTATTCACTTCAGGGAGTGTCATGGCTGAACCTCCGAAACCTAAATCGCCTTTGCAGCGTGTACCAACCCGAAAACTGCTCGCGAGTATAAAGCGAGATTTGCGTCGTATTCCACTTCCAAAGGAAGAACCAAAACCGAAGAAAGAGAAGGAATAACAATCGCCATGAACACATGTTATCGGAATCGTTACCCTTCGTCAAGTGAATAATCTTGCACAGAAGTTATTAACAACGTCGCTATTAGCCGCTGTGTAATTTCACCATTGGCCACGATCCTCCCGGAGCTCAGAAAAACGCTCGATTCTCGGCTCATGAACGCGTTGGCCTGAAGGCGATGATTGGATGCCCTTGCCCACCTGTCCGAGTAGGCGACTATTCGCTCAAGTGGATTGCCGCCGCGAAATGCGCCCAATGGCATTCCTGGACCCTGGGGCGTTTGAACTAACTCGCTGTCGCGAGGGACGCTGCGGCATGGGCTTTTCCCAGGCGTTATTGGCTGTGTAAGGGTTGGGTCACAGGAGGTTAACCGTGACCCATCTTCGTCAGCGGATGCTGGATGAGCTCCAGCGGCGCAACTATTCTCAGAGCACTGTACGTTCGTACATTTTTGCGGTGGAAAACTTCGCGAAGTACTTTCACCGCTCACCCGATCGGCCGAGCAACGTCTTGGGGAGTAAGCGTTACGGCTGCGGGCATATAGCCGGTCAGGGACAACTTGATATCGCAACTGATGCTGCTGTGGCAAAGAACGGTCGCGTCCCCATCCTTACCCGTAATCGTTGTCTCCGTTGGAAAGCCCGCTTGGCTGATCCGAACGTCAACTCCGTTTAACGGCGCTGCGTTGTCATCCAGCACGACAATACGAATACTTGTGTCGGGCGAACTCTGCGCATACAGACATGTGCCCGCGAGAAGAAAGCAGGATAAAGATACGCACCATCCCGCCACCTCTCTGTAGAGCAATCCCGATCTGTGACTCCAAGGCCTACCCATACTTGCGCACTTCCAGGTTGGGAAGGGGTAGCGCGCCGCGCTGCAAACAGCAAGCAACATCCCTTGCAGCAACAGACGAAAGCCAACTCGTGTAGTTATCTTACGATTGCCAGAATCAATCGCAGCCATCGTTTTCAATTACAAATCTGTCATCTCAATTGCGTTGACGCGAGACTGGGCTGTTGCCCAAGGCCAGACATCTGAGCAACTGTCGTTTTGACCGGGGTGAGAGACAGCAAGCAACTCAGCGTTTGTCTGTAACCCTTAACAAGGGGTTCGGACCTAGCTCTTTCGAGTTCTGGGTGAATGGCGGCCGATCCATAAAGAACCGAGAGGTAAAGTACGGTTGGGCGGTAAGGACAACCACAACCGCACAGAGAGATTTCTCGCCCCCGACTGCGGCTATTGGACTAACTCAATAACTGCGCTACACTAAAAATCTCGCTGCACAAGTGATCGGGCAGACCATGAGAGTACTGGTCTGAAAAGCGCGAAGCCGTGCTTGCATTTGTGGAGATTCACAACTTGAAGCCATCAAGAAAGCCTAGATCAATCGCTGCCATAACTGTACTGACAATGGCGGTCGTCAGGATCGCAATTGCCGCACAAGGTCTGCAAATTTCGCAAAGCGCTGCAGACAATCCACCAGCACGTCTGCCCCGAACCTTTCCCACACCCACAAACCTCAATGTGCTGCCAAAGGACCTGACCGGTCAACAGGTCCACGACATCATGGAGCAATGGGATGCTGACCTTGGCGTCCAGTGCAGTGCCTGCCATATCGAGGAACCGAATAACGTGATCTCTGGCGCGCCCCCACGCCCTCTATTCGCCGATGATTCCAAAGAGATGAAAGAGGTCGCGCGCCACATGTACACGATGACCAAAGAGATTAACAGCAACTACATCGCTAAGGTCGAAGGCTCAGGAAAGCGGGTAACCTGCGGAACTTGTCACCGAGGACACGTGGGCCCAAAGCCTTTTACTGTTCAGCCGCCTGGCGGACCACCTCCGATTCAGATCCCGCCGAATTGAGGAGAATGACCACAGCCGCAATGAAAGGATGCCCTGGCGCTCTCTCTGGAAATGATAGGACAAGCCGCCAATCCATCGCAGTTGCGCCAAAGAAAACGCCCGGATTCTTGTGATTAAGAACCGTATACTTACCCATCGTTCAGAATTGTTGGTGCACCATCCCTGTGAAGAGGGTTTGTTGCGCACAGCCCGTATGAATCTCGCTCGAGATGGTTGGTAGGGCTGCTATGGGGTTGTTAGCGACTGACTTTTCACTGGATCGGCAGGTTGCCGGATAGGATGAACCATTCGATGGCTACATATAGACATCACAGAGTTATTGGGAGTCTCGACATCTCAAGCCAGCTGCTTCGGGAAGCCGGACCATAGCAACTCGAGCGCCAATGGTGGTATTGATGCATGGAGATAGGCTAGGAATGCGGATGCTAGCTGGTGCGGCTCCTGGAAAGAGCCCGGGCCTGCGAGCATGTTTCACGATACTGCTGAGCGCGGCGCTGCTTTCCTCAGCATCAATGTCCGCTCAGCCCAGTGGATCCGAACCAGGCGTTCACGCAGCCATAGGCCCCGCTCACGACGACTTCATGGGCGCAAGCCCCTGCGCGACCTGCCACGAAAATGTCGCGAAGGACTTTGCCAATAATCCGCACAGCAGGCTGGCGCTGATGCATAGCGGCAAAAGTCTGACTTGCGAAAGCTGTCACGGACCCGGCAAATCGCACGCGGTCGGTGGCGACGACATTGCCAGGATCTTCGACCCCGCCAAGTCCACCGCCAAAGAGGTGGATGACAAATGCCTGGGCTGCCATGCAGGGAAGCACGCAAACTTTGACCGCTCGGCGCACAGGAAGGGCGATGTAAGCTGCATCAGCTGCCACAGCATCCATGCCGCCGGCGTGCCGGGGCATTTGCTCAAAATGGCAGATCCTCAGCTCTGCTTCCAGTGCCACGGCGATGTCAAGCCGCAGTTTTCCTTGCCCTTCCACCACAAGGTAGAAGAGGGTTTGATGGAATGCACAGACTGCCACGATCCGCACGACACCTTGGGAGAGAATGCGGTGCGGTCTTCTGCGCGATAGCTCATGATGTGCACCAAATGCCACACCGCGACGACCGGACCCTTCGTTTATGAACATGGTGCTGTCAAAGCCGAAGGTTGCACAGCCTGCCACTTCCCGCATGGGGGACCGAATCCGCAGCTTCTGGATCGCGCCGATGTGAATACCATCTGCCAGCAATGCCACTTGCCGTCGCCGAACGTCACGACGGATCTGCCGGCCCGGCCGGTGCACACGCAGGCGACTCAGGAGCAGTCATGTATTGCATGCCACTCCGGCATTCACGGTTCCAACATCAGCAACGTTCTCCTTAGCGCCAAGCAGGAAAGGGACGAGCGATAACAGGATGGACAGAAATCTGGAAATGTCTGGGTGGGTCGCCCCCTTTGGGTCAATTGGCTCGGCGAGCCCTCCGCTGCATTTCCCGAGTTCTGAGCGAATAATGGTCAAACCGGTAATTGCCTTTTCGACAAGACGACGCGCACGTATTAGTTTGGCAGGCAGGGTGTTTAATTTGCGCCGAGACTAGCACGAATGGTGCCGCCGGAGATTGCTAAAGTATGTCTGAGAACAAGAGGAACAGAGAAGCATGTCCTGTTCCTCGAGCAAGCGCCCTTTGCATGTCGGGCACGCGTAAGATTCCAGCGCGTTGACCGGGGAGGTCGCAGTCGTTTTTGTTAGGCGCATAAATGCACCCTCTCGGCATCATCCGTGGAGGATGCATCGGAAACAGCTTGCGCGGGCGTAGATCCCGTCCAAACACAAGCCAGCGGCATTCTTATATCACCCGTCGGTACCCAGGTGCAGGTCAAAAAAACACTCTTCGGGACCAAATGCATTTTGTTCTTCATGGTTCCTCCCCGTGCAGTCCACGCGTGGGTGCTTGATCCGGATGCGCGAAGGCGCAATTCGGTCAGGCTTGGCGCAATGGACTGTTGGTTCGGGAGGGTGAGTCAGGCTTTCGACACCAGCGGCTCACACGCTCAATTCACAGGTCGTATATCATGAAGAGCGAAGTGAAAATCGTCGATAGCCAAGCTACAGGCGGTCTCCAGAGCGCTAATCACGACACAGGAAAGAACTCCAAATACTCGGAGGTTCTTGGGCGGATTCGATGCTCATGGTTCTCCTGCTAGGCGGGAAATTGCCTGCATTTCCTTTCTACCATACCCCGATAGGGTATCGTCAAGGCGGAAATGCCTGAATTTGAGAAAGAAAACCCTATTCGGCCTCCTTGCGTGATGGCGATCACACACTTTGCGGATCAATCGAAATCTCGTGCCTGCGAATGTGGCACTGACGTATGCAAAAGTAGGTCCCTAACGAAAAGAGGATCGTCATTTTCCCAGGCGTCGCGCTTTGCCGCCCCGCCGTGAAAGTGAAAATGTTCTATCGCACCGCAATCCACGCCTGCCAGAACACCACAGCCATCATGAACACCACGTACACCCGCAGTGCCCACAACAGCGCTAGCTCGCCGCCGCGCAGCACCCGCCGCGGCACGGCAACACGCTTCGACTCGGCCAGTTGATCCGGTTCCAGTGTCGAGAGCACAAATCCCGTGTCCGCGTCGCTAAACTCGCGTTTCCCACTCATCATCGCCTATCGACCTCCCAGCCACGTCAGCGCCTGCGGAGCCACCACGCTCACCCCGTAAAGCACACCCGCCGCGGTCAGCAGCGCCACCACCGCGCCGGCCAGCACGTTCGCCCAGCGCGGGCTCTCCACCCCGCACATAATCTCCTTGTCGTTCACCAGCAGATACAGGAACACCAGGGCCGGCGGCATCGCCAGCACCGCCACCACGTTCACCACCAGCACCACAAACACCAGCGGCAGCCCCGGAATCAGCACAATCCCCGCCGCCGCCGCGGCACACAGGCTCAGCACCGCATAGAACGCCTTGCCCTCGCCCACCGGCAGGTTCAGGCTGTGCGGCTTCCGTGCCACTTC
>PLKY01000248.1:7737-8768 GCA_003140785.1 Acidobacteriaceae bacterium
GCCGCTGCCAGTGCCGCGCCCAGCGCCGTGTCAAACCGTCCAAAGTGGATGTCCTTTACGGTCATCCCCTTGTCCACGGTCGCGCTCTGCTGGAAAAACAGCATCCACGGCGTTACTGTCGCTCCGATGTCTGACAGCACGATCAGCACCATGTTCTTGTTCAGCGCCGGCACGGGCTGCCAGGTGGCAAAGGAGTTCGCCACTACGCTCCAGTGTGGATGCGTCATCAGCGCCACGGGTATGAAGATCAGATTGAACGCCGCCGCTGCAAGCGTTAACCGCTCCCACGTCCAGTACCGGTGGCTCAGAAGCGCCGAATACAGCACCAGCAGCGCAAGCAGGATGGCCGCCCAGGCCGGCACGCCGAAGAATCCCAGTCCCGCCCTCACCGCGATGAACTCCGTAATCAGCGTCAGAAAATTCCCGATTCCGAGGTCGGTCATCGAGAACCAGCCCCAGAACGGCCCAAATCGCTCGAAGATCAGCTCCGCGTGCCCCCGGTGCGTTGCTGCCCCCAGCCGCACCGTCATCTCCTGCACCACCAGCGCCATGGCGAAAGTCAGCACCACAAACGGTAGAAAGAATCCCAGCCCGTACGTTGCCCCGGTGGCAGCGTAGGACAGCATGCTGGGCCCGTCGTTCTCTCCCAGCATCACCAGGATTCCCGGCCCGATCAGCAGCCACAGCAGCCACGCCTTTCCGCGCAGCCCATGCGCCATCCGTGCTGCCAGCACACGCGAACGGTCCTGCGCCCGGTCCATGTCCTCGTGCGTGACAACAACTGCGTCCGCGACCGTTACTTGCGTTGCAACACGCGACTTGTCCCCGTTTTGTGTGCCCACACTCATCCTTGCCCGACTCTGATGAGAAATTCTCTGCTCGCCTCGACGGCCTTTGTGCACTACGGCGGAAGCGTCGCCTTCTCCTGAGTCTGCTATGGATCTCGATTCGCGACTACATCACCGATGTGGCAAAGTTTCTTGGATCACAGATCGGCTGAAGCCGCCACATGCTTAGGGAACCTCTGCGTA
>PLKY01000361.1 GCA_003140785.1 Acidobacteriaceae bacterium
CTTAGCGAATAGAACTTGGCGCGGCGGTTGGTTTCGGAGGTGCCCCATTCAGACTTGATCCAGCCGCGCTGTTCGAGGCGCAGGAGGGCGGGATAGATGGTGCCCTGGTTGAGGCTGAGGGAGTTGTCGCTGACCTGCTCGATGCGGCGCGCGATGCCATAGCCGTGGAGTGGGCCCATGGCCTCGAGGGTCTTGAGGACCATGAGGTCGAGGGTGCCTTGGAGAACGTCGGATTTGTTGTCGCCCATGGATTCTCCTGTTGATATTCAACAGGTATAGAGGCGCATAGGTGGAATGTCAACAGGAATGTGACGAATGACCAGACGAGGGCAAGAAGAGTGCGTCCTCCGACTAGCTGCGCTCGCGCAGGACGACGGCGGGCGGAGTCTCATGGTTTCCCAGGTCTCAAAACCAAGATCTCCACCCCACGAACGAGGACCAGTTCTTACCCCAGCGAAGAAGACCTGTTGCCGGGGACCCCGAGTGTTCGTGGGGACCCCGGACCTCCACCCCACAGACGAAGACCTGTCTGTGGGGACCCCGGACCTGGGGCACCCATGATCGTGCCGACCCAATCCTCCGCATTCGACATGCACAGGATGAATTCGTGAGGATTTGCAGAGAAACTTCGCAGGAATGCTTGTGTCTGCATTCGTACGGCCTGTATGAGCGCGGGCCGGTGCGAGGAATTGGCGATGAGAACGATGGCGCAAAGGTTGGCCGCGATGAGCTGGCTGCGCGGTGGTGGTTTGCATGGCGGGCGGGATGGGGATTTTGGAGCGGTGCTGGTGGGACTGGTGCTGATTGGCGTGGTGGTGTGGGTGATGATGCGGAATGATCGGGACGCGGCGTGAGCAGCGTTGACCGAGATGGGTACTGAATCGCTGTTCAAGTTTGTCTTGGTTGACTCGATTAATCGGAGAGATGGAAGGTTCGCCTAATTCTCAACCACCATGATGCGTGCAAACTTCGAATCTCCATTGTGTTCGCGATGCAAGACCCGCAGTAACTTGCCATGCACAGTTTTCACAGGCTCGTTCGCAGACTCGCGAAATCCCACATCGAAGAGTCCCCATTCAAAAGCCCAGTCATGGTCTACGCGCACATCTCGAATGTCAGGTTTGTAGCTGCCGATTGCATATCCAGGCGTTTGAGCCAGGAAGCGGACATCGCTCGCATAGATCGCCGATTCCCCTATATCAACTGGGCTACCAGGCTCCAGTCGCACGGCGTCATCGGCCCACTCTTCCTGGAGAGCTTTCGGGTCATTGAGTAAGGTAAGTTGTTCATCTAACCGATGGAGTTTTTCGATTCCTGCCAAATCAGGATTTTGTTGGGCATGTACGACCGGCGAAAACAGTTGTTTCTGGAAAGTGTTATCAACGGCTATACCGAGAAGAAACGCAAGGATGATTGTGCAAGCCCAGTAGTTCCGCATGCCCGCAGTATAAGTTTTGACACGAGATTGCGGGGCCAGAATCTTGTGGGAATGGTGCTGGTTGCGGTGGTGGTGCGGGTAGTTGCGCGGGGGATCCGAAGCGTTGCGTGAGGTGTGGAATCTGGACGAGGCGCAGGATGGCAGCGGTTGCCTTGACGCGGCACGCATTGCGGGTGAATGTCCAGAGACTTTGGAGTAAACTTGGGTTATGGCGGTTTTGAGCAAATCCGAGATTGCAGCTCTTTCTCCCCAAGAACGGCTGGCTCTGATTGATGATCTGTGGGAGAGCCTCGAAGCGCCGCGGCTCGATGCGTCAGTCGAAGCTGCGCATCGCCGGATCATCGAAGAGCGACTCGCAGAATATGATCCATCGACTGAGGATTTGCGAACGGTGGATGAGGTCTGCGATCAGCTCCGCAACCGGTGAAGAAGCGAAAAATATTTCTTCGGAGAGCGGCGCAAGCGGATTTGGTGGAAGCAAGCNNGCAAGCTCTTGGTACCAGGCGATCAATCCCATCCTATCCAATCGGCTGCTCATCGAAATGCGTACAGCCAGTGAGCGCATCGCTGAGCGGCCCTTGAGTTTCCCAATCTTCTTGGGCGCGACCCGACGCATGCATCTCAAAGTTTTTCCATATTATGTCTATTTTCGACTGGAGCGAAGCTCGATTGTGATTCACGGCATCCTGCACACGCGGCGAGACCCGAAATTCCATCGCAAGAGGGCGGAATAGCTTCCCGTCACTTACGCCGGGCGCGCCAGAAGGAACTGACTCCGAGATAGAAAAACAGGACGACTACGATTGCGGACGCGACGAAGGTGCGGTGGTCGGGGCCGTGGGCGAAACTGGCGCGGGTGCGCCAGAGAGTGGGCGCGAAAACAACGACAGGGAGGAGAAAGAAGACGCCTGTGACTTCGAGCCAGAGAATGCCCCCGACACGACCGAAGGGCTTGAGGAATCCGCCTACGCCTCGGGCGAGGTTTGCGCTGGTTTTGCCTGCGGTACGAGTGCCGGATACGGAGTTGGCGGCGGGCATGTTTGGAGACGGAACTGAACCCGGCGGGGAGACGGATGGCTGTGCAGTGGCGTGGATGCGCTGGCCGGCAATGCGGCCCGCCACGCGCAACCCGGTGCCGAGCACGCGGCCAAGGGATTCAGGTCTCATTTCGATATGATGGTAACAGTGGGACTGGGCGCTCTGCTTTGCACAACTTGGAGTGCAATCCTTAGTTGCTCCCGGCTCGCTATGGCAGTAAGGTAGAACAAACCCACGCCGATCCCTGCGCACGAGGTCGCGCCGGCCGACGTTCTGGAGGCTTAGGTGACATCAAAGCTGCGCGAACTGATCCAACAACTTGGTGAGGCCATCCACGAATCGGTCATTGAGAGCGAGCAGATCGCCGGCGTTGTGCAGGATATACGGCGGCACGGGTTCGACGTGCTGCTGATGCTGGAGGCGACGATCGGTTTGAACGAGGTGGCGACCAAGGAGACCGATGACGCGGAACCGGGCGCGGAAGGTGGCGTAGATGGTGCGCCCTTCACCAAGAACGATGTGAATTTTTTGCGTTCGCTGCGGATTTCCGTCGAGGGTGAGGACGAGGAAGACGACCAGGCTGAGAACGACGAGGCGCAGGCGGGGTAGGCGCAATCTCACGTTCGCATACGCACTCTACGAAGTTTCCTTCCGATCCTTGCGAAGATTCGAGAACTGTTCGATGCGCACGGAGCCTTCAGGAAAAACTGCTTTGATTTCCAGTTCACCACCCATGGCCTGCACAAAGGAGCGAAGCGTGCTGACATACATATCCGTGCGCTTTTCCATTTTGGAAACAGATGCTTGAGTGATATTGAGCAGTTGAGCCAGATGTGTCTGCGTGATGTTTCGCGCATTCCGTAGTTCATCGAGAGGCATCGCCGCCAGCATTTGTTCCGCCGCTCGGCGGTTGGCCTCTTGACGCTCCGGCGACATTCGCCTTTGTAATGATTCCCACTTTTTTGCCATGGAATACCTATGCTCGATGAATCAAGTTTTTTCCTTCGTCAGGTCACGAAGGTGTTGCTCGTAGAGAGCGTCTGCCTTTGGTACAAACTTCTCGTACCATCGGTCGTCTCCTGTCTTGTTGCCGCCGAGAAGCAAAAGGGCCACGCGGCGCGGATCGAAGGCGTACAAGATTCGAATGGGCTCACCGCCATGTTGCACTCTCAACTCCCGCATATGCGAGTAGCTGGAAGTGACAACCGGTTTGCTATACAAATCCGGTAGCAGCGGCCCCAACTGCTTAAGGAGTCGCACCGTCCGGTCGATGCTGTCCTGTTCCGATTCCGTTAAGTTGTTCCACCACGCCTCGAACTCATCCGTGAACTCAACCTCCCATGCCATTTCCGGCATATGTTTTCCTGTGTTCCCCCGCCTGTGACTGCCGGGTCTTCTTGACAGGACCTATCTCAATACCTATCTCAATCAGACTATAGCCTAGAGGGAATATTCAGTCAAGGGAATACAGTTTTGTGAGTGTGACAAGTCTAGCTGCGCCAGTGGAGCTCCACGGGGCCGTCCATCGGATGCTTTGGTGGTGCGCCTGTCGCTGCCGCGTCGAGGCGCGCCTGCTTCAAGGCGAAGTACCATTTGGCTGGCTTGTCTGCGTCGTCAATCAACATCAGACTCGGATTGTGCTTGAGGCCTTCGGCCTGCTGGATCATCGTTACTTGATCCTGGCGGACAAATTTCGCTCCGAAAAACTTGGCAATCGGCGTTAGGAACGGGACGTAATAGAAGACGTTCCACGCGGCGATGACGTCGATGCGGCAGGTGGATGCAGTGACAGGTGTAACGGTGGTGAGCGACGAAAACCACTTGTCGCCGCAGCGAATGATTTCGGTGCGGCGGTTGGGCAGCGTGAAGTCGATGGTGGTTTCGACGGGCTGGCCGTAGACGCCGAGAAGCTTGTAGGGCGCGGAGTTGGCGCTGGGCGCATGTGCGCTCATGCGAAATCCTTCGGGGATGGGCTCGAAACGCTTGGTCTTTTCGCGGATGCTGGCGCGGGAACGCCACCACCAAGCCTGGTGGACGAAGGGTCCGTGGGCCGGGTCCATGAGGCCGATGATGCCATGATCGACGTTGCAGGGCAGGTCGGCGGTGAGGAAAGCGGTGCGGAAGCGCGGGCCGAATTTGGCTAAGTCTGGCACCGATCTGCGCTCGGCGGTTTCGGCTTTTCGGCCGCTGCCGGGAATATAGACCCATGCGTGGCCGTCGCGCTCTTGGCAGGGAAATGCTGTGGCGTAGATGCGCGTGGCATCGAGATGGTCGTGGCTGGAGAGCGATGGGATCAGTTCGCAGCGACCGCTGCAGGGTTCGAACTCCCAGCCGTGATAGCGGCAAGTGACTCGGTTGCCATTGAACCAGCCTTCGCTGAGCGGAATGCCGCGATGCGGGCAGCTGTCGCGCATAGCGAAGACGCGCCCGTCGTTGCGACGCCCGAGGACAAGTGGAATGCCGAGCAGCATGGCTTTGGCGAGTTTGCCTTTGCGCAGCGTGTCGGTGCGGAGGGCCGGGTACCAATTGTCGTAGAGGAGGGTGGCGCTGGGACCCTGGATGGGAACGCCCGCCTCTGTTGTGGTCACCAATGGCATTTGGCACTCACCATAGCATTCCGCACGGTGCGGGTGCCAACGGACGCCGGGCGAGCTTCTCGTCGCGCATCAGGGTGAGTAGAATCGTGGCGTTCCGGAGGGTTGTCCGGCTGGAGTTGCGGATGAGACAGGTCACTCGATGCGCGTTGTTCGTTCTTTTGCTTATTGCCGTGCGGCCGGTCTTCGCTGCGCGCGATGTGCCGGCACCTGCGCAGTGTACGCCGCAGGTGAATCAGGGACTGGCCAATTTGATTGATTCCGGGACGCGGCGCGACGTCGACAACATTATGGTCTGTGGCGTTGCGATCGAGCCGACTCGCGTGCATCGGGGCGGACCGCATGGCGATCATCACATCACGACGATTGCGGTGCAGCTTCAGAATGGGCAGAAGGTGAATGTGCAGGTAGTGACGAACGACGATCTCGAAGGCGTAGTGTCTGCGCAGGTGAACGACCCGGTGTTTGCGTATGGACAGGGATATATCGCGCATGGATTCTGGGCCGCCGGCGTACACGATGTGCATTGCTCGATGCATCCTGGGGCCGATAACGGCTGGGTGGTCGTGGCAGGGGTGAAGACGCCGCGCGGTTGCCCGGGGCGATGAAAGGATCTCTTCCATGGAGAAACCGGTTTCGTGCGAATCGAGGCATCGATCCCACCCAGGCAAGCTTGGATGGGGCATCCAGCGTCGTTAGTGACCGTTCGTCACAAAAGATCCTCGTTCTCCTTGACAGCTTAGGAGAGTGGGGCTAATCTCCTAATTACCTTAGGAGAGCGAATGACTGAGCAGGCGCAGCTTCTTCCCGGAACTCTCGATCTATTGATTCTGAAAGCGGTTTCGCTCGGCCCTTTGCACGGCTACGGGGTTCTGCTGCGGATTGGGCAAATCTCCGGCAGCGCGCTGTTGATCGAGCAGGGAGCGCTGTATCCGGCGCTGTTTCGCCTGGTGCGGCAGGGATTGCTGAAGGCGAGCTGGGGAATCTCCGATAACAATCGCCGGGCCAAGTTCTACGAGCTTACGACACCGGGGCGGAAGCGGCTGCGCGAGGAAGAAGACGGGTGGAATCGGCTTGCTGTTGCGATGTCAACGGCTCTTGCAGCACGGCCGGAGGAAGTATGAATTTCATTTCTTATTTTCGATCGCTTGTCGCGCGGGTTCTTCGGGGTTCGGAGATTTCCGATGAGATGGACGAGGAATTGCGCTCGCACATCGCGCACCGCGCGGACGATCTGGAACGCGATGGCCTGGTGCGGGTCGAGGCGGAGCGGCGCGCGCGGATTGAGTTTGGCGGACGCGAGCGCTACAAGGAAGAAAGCTACGAAGCGTTGGGCGGGAACTTTTTCCATAGCCTCGTGGGCGATGTGCGCTTCGCTTTGCGCGTGCTGCGCAAGTCTCCGGGATTCACAATAGCTGCGGTTGTGACGCTGGCGCTGGCGATTGGTGCGAACTCCGTGGTTTTTGCCGTGCTGAATGGGCTGTTCATTCGCCCGTTGAATGTTCCGCATTCGCAGGATCTCTATTCGCTGCAGCGGGGGAAGGATACCTACATCATTCAGTCGTATCCCGACTATCTCGATCTGCGCGATCGCAACCGGAGTTTCGATGGATTGGCCGCTTATAACATCTCTGAGGTTGCGTTGGATACAGGCAAGAATCCAGCCTCGGTCTGGGGCTATGAAACGAGTGGGAACTACTTCGACGAGCTGAGAATCCGGCCGTATCTCGGTCGCCTCTTCCACGGCTCCGACGAGCATGGCCCGAACAGCGCTCCGTATATCGTGTTCTCCTACGCATATTGGCATAGCCGTTTTCAAGACGACCGCGGCGTAGTGGGTCGTACTGTCCGGCTGAACAAGCATCCCTTCACTATTCTCGGTGTCGCGCCGCCTGAGTTCCACGGGACGTTGTTGTTTTTCTCTCCCGATTTCTTTGTGCCCATGGTCAACGCGGAGCAAATCGACGCAGGCAGTTTCCTGAATGCACGCGGGACTCGCTGGGTGTTTGAGTTGCTGGGTCATCTCAAGCCGGGAGTCACGCCGACCCAGGCGAGTGCGGACCTGAGCTCGATAGGCTCGTACCTCACAAAGGCCTACCCCAAAGACGATGACCAACCGAGTTTCAGCCTGGTGCGGCCTGGCCTGCATGGAAACTTTTTTGCTCCTGCCATCCGTGCATTTCTCACCGGGTTGATGCTGTTGGCAGGATTGATTCTGCTGGCTGCGTGTGCAAACCTGGGCAGCCTGTTTGCGGCGCGCGCGGCGGATCGTTCGCGGGAAGTGGCGCTGCGGCTGGCGCTGGGTTCGAGCCGCTCCCGGATTTTGCGGCAACTGTTCATCGAAGCTGTTTTGATTTCGCTCGCCGGCGGAGCTGCGGGGTTATGGGGCGGAGTGATGGTGTTGCACTGGCTGAGCGGGTGGAAGCCATTCCCCGAATTCCCCATGAATATTCCGGTGAACCCGGATGCGAATGTGTACTTGGTTGCGCTGCTGCTGGCGCTGATCAGCGGATTGCTTTTTGGCGCGGTTCCGGTGAGGCAGGTTCTGCGCACGAATCCGTATGAGATTGTAAAGGCGGGATCGACGGCGCGGATGGGACGCGGAATCGCAGTTCGCGATGTTTTGCTTGTGGTGCAGATCGCGATTTGCGCGGTGCTGGTTACATCTTCGATGGTTGCAATGCGCGGATTGGCGCACTCACTGCACACCAATCTCGGTTTCGATCCGCAGAACACGATGCTGGTGGATACCGATCTACGGATGGCAGGTTATCAAGGCGATGAAATCCCGGCCATGCAAAAACGAATGAGCGATACGATACAGACGATTCCCGGCGTAAGCGCTGTAGGTTTGGTCGATGTTCCTCCGCTACACATGGGGTGGAGCATTTCGAATGTTTTTTCCGACCAGACGACGGATTTTAGACCCTCGAACGCCGCAGCAACAGTGATCAGGTACAAAGTTTCTGCCGAGTATTTCCGAGCGGCGCGTACCGCCTTGCTTACCGGCAGGATTTTTTCGAACCATGACGACATGAAAGCACCGGGTGTTGCCGTGGTGAATCGCGAGTTTGCGCGTAAGATCCTTGGTTCCACAACGGACGCAATCGGCAAACATTTCAAGTTGCCGGACGGAACGCGTATCGAAGTGGTGGGCATTGTTGAAGACGGAAAGTATACCGCCAACATTGCCGAAGACCCGCAGCCGGCCATGTTTCTCTCGATCTTGCAACAGCCCGCGAGCGATACGGTCATGGTGGTGCGGACAACGACCGAGATGGGGCGCGATCCGGCGCAATTGGCGACAGCGATCCGGAGCAAGTTGCGTGGTCTCGATGCGGGACTTCCCTCATTCATCCAGACATGGGATGAGGAGATGAACGGAGCACTGTTTGGTTCGCGGATGGCGACAGCTTCGCTCGGTGTGATGGGTGTGATGGGCGCGATGCTGTCGATCACGGGGATTTTTGGGATGGCTGCTTACTCGGTTTCAAAGCGGCTCAAAGAGTTGGGCATTCGTGTGGCTCTGGGCGCGCAGCGAAGAGAGGTGTTGCAGGCGGCGCTGGGGCGGGCTTTCAAACTGCTGGCGGTGGGTTCAGTGGCTGGATTGGTTCTGGGACTGCTGGCGACGCGGGTGCTTGCTTACATCGTGTACCAGGCGACACCGCGCGATCCGCTGGTGCTTTGCGGCGCGGTGCTGGCGATGGCATTGCTGGGATTGTTGGCTACGTGGATTCCGGCGCAGCGAGCATTGCAAGTGAATCCGTTGGTTCTTTTGCGCGAGGAATGACGGACTAGATCGAACGTTCGTTCTAGTGTCGCGACCGCGAAGATTTGTGGTTTCCCAGGTCTCAAAAGCGAGACCTGGAGCACCCAGGCTCATGGGTTAGATTACAAAATCGCCTGGTCGTTGCACCAGTGGAGGGAATATGAGGATCTTCGACACGCTTCGCATTCGCATCGCTGCAATCTTCCAGCGTTCCGAGGTGCGCGCGGAGATGGACGAGGAACTTCGCTCGCACATCCAGCACAGGGCGGACGATCTTGAACGCAACGGCATGGATCGGGCAGAAGCTGAGAGGCGCGCACGCATCGAATTCGGCGGTAGAGAGCACTACAAAGAAGAAAGCTATGAGGCGCTCGGCGGCCACTTCTTCGACACTCTTCTGCAGGATGTGCGCTTCGCGCTGCGCGTATTGCGCAAGTCACGCGGCTTTACATTCGCTGCGATTGTGACGCTGGCATTGGCGATCGGCGCAAATGCAGTTGTCTTCGGATTGATGGATGGGTTGATTCTTCGGCCGCTAAACGTGCCGCAATCCGAGAGCCTCTACGGAACCAATTACGGAAACAATCCAGTGTGGCAGTCGTTCCCCAATTATCTCGATTTGCGGAATCGCAATCACAGCTTCGAGGACCTGGCAGCCTTCAACATGGTCCTGGGTGTGGGTTTGGACACGGGCAAGGATCCGAGCGTCGCGAATGGATTTGCAACGACCGGGAACTATTTCGACGTGCTGCGCATTCATCCGTATCTTGGGCGCTTCTTTGGCGTCGCCGATGAGCGTGGCCCGGACAGCGCTCCGTATATGGTGCTGACCTATGCGTTTTGGCACACACGTTTCCAGGACGATCGAGGCGTGGTGGGCCGCACTGTTCTGCTCGACCAGCATCCTTTCACCATCCTTGGTGTGGCACCACCCGGATTCCAGGGAACGTTGATGTTCCTTTCACCCGATTTCTTTACCCCCATTGTCAACCAGGATCAACTTGGCGGGGTGAGCGTGATTACGCGGGCCACAGAACATTCAGTTTTCGAGACGTTTGGCCATCTGAAGCCGGGAGTGACCCTCGCGCAGGCTGTTGCCGATGTGGACTCTGTGAGTGGGTATCTTGAAAAGATCTACCCGAAAGAGATCGGTCACAAAACCACCGTTATTGCACGGGAAGGCCTCACTTCGTTTGGGGGTGCGGTGCGGGGATTCGTTGCGGGATTGATGCTTCTCGCGGCTTTGATCCTGCTGGCTGCGTGCGCCAACCTGGGTAGCCTGTTTGCGGCGCACACAGCCGACCGGTCGCGCGAAGTTGCTTTGCGGCTCGCGCTGGGTTCGACGCGCAGCCGAATTCTGCGGCAATTGTTGACCGAGGCCGGGCTTATTTCTCTTGCAGGAGCTGCTCTCGGACTGGCGGGCAGCTTTCTGCTGTTGCGCGGCATGAGTACCTGGGAGCCGATTGCCGGGGTTCCGCTGCACCTGCCTGTGGCTCCAGACGCAAAACTCTATTGGTTCGCTTTGGGTTTGGCTTTGGTCAGCGGATTTCTCTTCGGGATTGTTCCCGTGCGCCAGGTGTTCAGAGCCAATCCGTACGAGATCGTGAAAGCGGGATTGTCGGCACGATTGGGCCGCCGCATCACTGTCCGCGACGTGCTGCTTGTTCTTCAGGTCGCGCTGTGTGCCGTTCTTGTCACGTCTTCATTGGTTGCGGTGCGGGGTTTGGTGCGATCGTTGCACAGCAATTTCGGGTTTGAACCACGGAACACGATGACGGCGGCTGTCAACCTGGCGATGGTTGGATACAACACCAAGGATGCGCCTGCGATGCAAAGGCGCATGATCGATGCGATGGCGACGATTCCAGGAGTGGAGGCCGTGGGCCTGGTGAACGACTACCCTCCGTTGGTCTATACGGCTGGTACCAGGGAGAATGTTTTCAAGGAAGAAGCCAGCGATCTGCGACCATCGAATGCCGCACTCGCGCCGTTCCATTACAACGTGTCGCCTGGATACTTTGAAGCAGCGGGCACGAGTTTGCTTGCGGGCAGAGGTTTCTCCTGGAACGACGACAAGAACGCACCCGCTGTTGCCGTGATCAATCGAGATTTCGCGGTCAAAATCTTTGGTTCGGTTTCTAACGCGGTGGGTAGGAATTACAAGCTGCAGGATGGAACCCTTGTGCAGGTTGTCGGCGTCGTCGAAGATGGGAAGTATATAAGCCTCACAGAGAATCAAAATCCCGCGATGTTTCTCCCATTCCTGCGAACACCCGTGCTCTCGACCTACCTGGTGGTGCGCTCGCAACGCGATCCGCAACAACTGGCCGCAGCGATGAGAAATAAGCTGCGCGCACTGGAAGCGGGGCTGCCCGTGGACACCCAGACATGGAGCAAGCTGCTGAATGTTGTCCTCTTCCCTGCCCACGTGGCGACCATGGCGCTGGGCGTGATGGGCGGAATGGGAGCGGTGCTCTCGATTACGGGCATCTTCGGTATGGCTGCGTACTCAGTCTCGAAGCGACTCAAAGAGTTGGGCATTCGCGTGGCGCTGGGCGCGCAGCGGGCGGAGGTGCTGAAGGCGGCACTGGGGCGAGCGGTGAAATTGCTGGCGGTGGGTTCGGCTGCAGGATTGCTGCTGGGCATCCTGGCGAGCCGGGTATTGGCATCGATCGTGTACCAGGCGACGCCGCGCGACCCGGTGGTGCTGGGAGGCGTGGTGCTGGCCATGGCGCTGCTGGGACTGCTGGCTACGTGCATCCCTGCACAGCGCGCGCTTTCGGTGAATCCTCTGATTCTGTTGCGTGAAGAGTAGCTGCGCGAGGACCAGGGTGCTGCCTCACCGTTTGGCGATCAATGCGGTCGATGGAACGGTGACCGAGCCGATGCGGCCGGAGTTCAGATCGATGACGATGACGCGCAGGGAGCCGTTAATCTGCTTTGCTTCCAGACGCTCGTCGAAAGTGAGCCCCTCTTTCATGGCGCGTTGGTAGGTGACGGGCTTTAGGCGCAGGCCGACGGTGAGGCCTGTGACCTTGGCGCGCAGAGCTTCCTGATCGCGCTCGACGAGGAAGATGTCGAGTTTGCCAGACCAGATTGCGTTCTGCTGGGCGAGGTCGAGGTCGGAACCGGCGACGGTGACGCGGAGGGCGCTGCCTGAAGCGTCGGCGACGAGCTTTGTGCTGACGGCGATTTCGCTGGCGTCCACGGGCTGCCAGATGGTCTGGGCGAAGCGCTCCTTGAGCGTCGATGGCTCCTTGTCGTATTGATAGCCGCTCCGGAATCGAATAGTGGCATCTCGATGACCGACGAGTTTGACGGTGAGGAGATGGTATTTGCCGTCTGCTGGCTGAGCGGGTGAGAAGCCCAGCAGGTAGGTGGCGTGGCCATCGGCGACGACGTCATTGAGCTCGCCAATCAAGTTGCTGGAGCGGCGGAAGACGCGGCCACCGGTGGCGTCGGCGACTTCGCGAAAGACGCCGGAGATGGGATGCATATCCTGTTGCATGGAAGCGAAGAGGCGGCCCTGGGTGCCGATATCACGCTGCTCGTCGTATGTATTTACGGTCGCGCCGGCCGACGTTTCGGGTCCCTGCAACTGCGATTCGAGCAGTGGGGGCCGATAGTAAGTGGGCGTCAGTTCCACGTTGCGGCGGTCGATGTCGGCGTTGATGACGGACGCTTCGAGCCTGGAAGCATCGAGGGGGTAGACGCTGGCGTGGGCGTTGTTCATCGCCTCTTGCGCGCGGAGAGCGATGGGCTCGATGACCTTGCTGCCCTTGTCGAGATTCAAGGACATCTTGTTCCAGTCGGCGAGCGCATTGTCGCTGGTGACCCAGACGAGACTCTTGTGGCCTTGCATGGCACTGAGGTGGTGGGCAACATCGACGAGTATGTTGAGCGCGTTGGGGCCGGGCATGCTGCCGAGCTCGCGGAGTTTTGGATCGAGGGCCTCTCCCTGGCTGCCGGTATCCAGGGTGTAGCTGCCGTTGACGCTGAGAAGGTCTTCAGGGGCGTGGACGGTTTCAATCTGTTGACGGTTGCGCTGCTCTTCGTCCTGCGCGTTGGCGAGATCCTGCGCGTTGGGCATCCACTTGGCGAGGCGGGCGGCGATGGCGGCGTGGTCGGTGGATGCCTCTTGAAGGACCTGATAGCCGTGATACTTCATGGTGTAGAGCGCGACGCGCTCGTTGGCCGGTAGCGATTGAAGGAAATGGACCATCTGCTGGCGCGCGTCTGCAAGATCGTTGAAGGCCAGATTGCCGCCATCGATGAGCAGGATGACGGTGTTGCTTTCGGCGTTCGCTGGTTTCGTGTCCCCGTTGGATTGGTTTGAAAACTCGGCTGGAGCCGGTGGCATCGCAGCCTGCGTGGGCTGAACGGCGGACTCATCAGAGGCATCGGTCTCGGTCCGCATAAAGGAGCGAACGTCCTGTTTGACGCCGTTGTCGTAGACCTCGAAATCCCCGGGCTTGAGATTCGTGATGGGACGGCCCTTCTTGTCGAGCGCGACCACATTCACGTCGACGAGGCGGGCGTTGAGGCGGAGGGTCATGCCGGAGGGCTGCGCGCCGGTAGTCTGTTCCGCTGGATGCGCGGGCGCGTCGGGTAGGCCCGTTGCTGCGGTCGTGCTGATTTCGGGGGCTTCGCCGTTGGGGGTCGGAGCGGGAACGGCGCCGGTCGCGATCTGACTTGCCGCCGCTGCGTCCGCCGGTTTTGGAGAAGGCGCATCGGCGAGATCTTCTTCGGCGGGCGGCATGTCAGTCGCCTGAGTTTGCGGCAAGGTCGCGTCGGGAGTTACGCCGGCGGCGCGTTCCTCATCGCCGGAGAGGACCCGCGACTCGGCGCGGAAGAGATGGTACTGCTCAAAGTCGACGTGATTGAGAAGCATCTGGCGCGGGCCCATGGCGATCCAGGAGTGGCCGCTCGGGTCCTGGAGATTGCGCAGCGTTTTGGCCACGGAGATCGCTACGCTCCGCACGGGGCAGATGTAGGTCATGCCNNGCGAGTTCGGCCTCGATGGTGAGGCGCGCAATGATTCCGTTGGCCGGATCGACGGCAATTGTGCCGTGATAGGCGCTCATCTGCCGGAACATGTGGCTTTCGAGGCCGTAGGACTCGGAGACGCAGCAATAGCGGACCTCATAATGCGAACGGTCCTTGGGGACGGCGTAGTGAAAGACGGCGAGAGGGCGGCCCGCGTCCTGTTCCCAGTGCGCCCAGGTGAGCTGGTTCTGCGCGGCATCGACCAGAACGAGCCCAAGAATGGGGCCGAACGCGCCCCAGGTCCGGAGCCCCTGGTCGGCGGTGCGATGGCTTTGCACCTTGACGGGAGCTGGCTCGACGACTTCCTGTCCATCGCGGTAGAGTACGGTGGCGCGGGTGATGCGGACGGCGTGAAGAGAATCAGACTCGCCCAACGATATGTCATTTGGCGATGCGTCACTCACGGTTCCGGGCTGGTCTTCAAAGTGGGTGATGGTGCGGGAGGCGTAGAAGCGCGGGAGCTGCGGGATGGCATTGCCGACGTAGGTTGCGGCGAGGCTCATGATGCGGCGTTGCTCGGCGAGGTCGGGCGCCGGAGTCGCGGGAATTTCGGATGCGGGAGGGTCGAGGAAGGCCGATCGGTCTGCCAGCCCCATGAGGGCGCGCTGCGAACGCGGGCCGGGGAAGCTGGCGCGCCAGCGCGCGAGACGTGTGGATGTGAAGCGCTCAGTGAGTTGAAGGCTGGAGAGCTGGGCGGCGAGGGCGCCATCGGACTGGCGCGGAGCTTTGGCGAGAATGCCTTCGAGCTGGGTAACGGAGACGTGCTCGGCTGCGATGGAAGGCAGCGCCATGCCAAGAGAAAGTACAATTCCAGCGCAAATGCGGATCATATCGTGCCTCTGAGGGTTTTCGAATGTCGATAGCGGTGCGATGTACGCCGGGCTGACCTACGGTTTCATGAAGGCGGATGGACTCGCCCTCGTGCCCGATCATTTGATGGGCGCAATTCTATGCCGGTCATGGGATTCTTTCACCTGGAATTCTCTTTCAGCGGATTCCCACCAGACCGGATACTGATTGGATCAGTTTGGCGGGATCGAAGCCGGTTCCTTCTTTGAAAACGATGTCGACCTTTTCGATGTTCTCGATTTTGTCGGCTGGGTTGCCGTCGAGGACGACGAGGTCGGCGGCTTCGCCGGGCGCGATAGAGCCGATGGAGGCTTCTTTGCCGAGGTAGGTTGCGCCGTTGAGGGTCGCGATGCGAATGGACTCGACGGGGGTGAATCCCGCCTCGACGAGCAACTCGATGTTGCGCTGATCTCCGAAGCCGGGGACGACTCCGCCATAGCCGGTGGGATCGCAGCCGGCCATTAGAAGTCCTCCGGCAGAGACAAACTCGCGCTCGAAGCGCATCTCTTTTTCGAGCACTTTACTGCTGGCGGCATGTTCGGCGAGCAGCGAGCGTTGCGCCAAATATTCCTTGGCGGCTTCGGGGGCAAGTGTCTTGAGCGCGGCGTTCTCTCGCTCCATGGGCGGGCGATTTGCGCCAAATGTTTCGAGAACGGCGAGCGTGGATGTGATGGCGACGTGGTGCGCGACGAGATCCTGGATCATGGCGAGCACTTCGGGGCTGGCGACGTCGAGGGTCTTTTCGATGTACGTCTCGACCGCGCTAAATCCGGGGCACTCGTCAGGCTTCCTACCGGGGAAGAATTCGGTATCCACTGCGATTCCGTGCTCGAGGTTGTCGATGCCCAGCGCAGCGGCCTGACGGAATCCGATGGAGCAGAGATGGCCGGTGATCTTGATTCCATGGGCATGGGCATGATCGATGGCGGTTTTGAGCTCATCCGCCGTGAGGTAGTTGTAGGCCTTGAAGGAGGTGACGCCCTCGGCTGACCAGTAGTCGACCATGCGTGCGGCGTCGTCCGCGTCGGCGAGCTGGTGCATTTGAAGAGCGAATGTGCCTTTGCCCTCGAGGTACGGACCGGTGACGTCGAGCCTTGGACCCGGCAGTTGTCCGGCGTCGATGGCCTTCTTCAGTTCGAGATCGGTGTAGGGATCGAGGCTGCCACCGGTGCGCGCAGTGGTGACACCGCCGGCGAGATAGAGACGGGGCGCGCTATCGGGCGACTCTCCATAAAAGCCCACGCCGCCTTGCGGGCGCTGCGGCATTGGATAAAAGAGGTGCTCATGCATGCCGACGAGGCCCGGGATGATTGTCTTGCCGGTCAGATCGAGCACCTTGGCGCCGTCGGGATAAGTGCGATGCGCGGCTGTGCTTTCAACCGATGTGATTTTTCCGTTCGCGATGTCGATGCGCATGTTTTCTTGAGCCGCGGAACCGGTGCCATCGATGACGCGGACATGTTCGAGGACGAGGATCGGTGCGTCTTCTTTCAGGAAGGGCTGGAGCGGGGAAGGTTTCTGCTGAGCCGAAGACGCAAGGCTCAGCGAAAGGCCAAGGCATACGGCTGATATGCGAAATGCGACAAGCATGAGCTGCACCGCCAAGCAAGAAATGAAATCTGGTCCTGCCAGTCTGCGGTCGCAGCGCGGGCTGTGTCAATTGGCAATGGGGAGAAATGCAAATCGTCTGTGGTGTCCGAATCCGGACAGCCGGTGCGCGGCAACGTACAGAAGAGAAGTGATTTGGAACACAAGAGAATTGGCAAGTCCCTCTCGATTGGTGAGTTAGAGGTGTGTGAGCTATGGCACGGCGAGTGCCGTGAAGGAAGGCATAGATACTCTTTCGACAGAAAGATTGATTGAGGAGGCGCCGTATGGCTGGACTGCTTCAAGATGTCCGCTATGCACTCCGGCAGCTTCGCAAGAGCCCTGGGTTTGCGATTACTGCTGTATTGATGCTGGCGTTGGGAATCTGCGCCAACAGCACAGTTTTCAGCTGGATTGATGGAACGATGCTGCATCCGATTCCCGGAGCGCGGGAGACGAGCAGCCTGGTGAGCCTGGAACGCGGCGAATGGAATGTGTCGCCAGTTCCGCCGCTCTCGTATCTCGATTACCGCGATCTGCGCGACCAGAATCACAGCCTGATGGGAATCCTCGCTTATCACCACGATTGGATCACGCTGACGGGCGGTGGAGAGGCGCCGCAGCGGATCTACATTGCCAACGTGTCGTCGAACTACTTTGACCTGCTGGGCGTGAAGCCTCTTCTGGGACGGTTCTTCCTGCCGGAAGAGGAGACGCGCCCGGACGCCGTGCCGTATGTCGTGCTGAGTTACTCGCTGTGGAAGACGCGCTATGCAGGGGACCCCGCGATTGTAGGCATGGCGATAGAGATTGCACGGCACCCCGTGACGGTGATTGGCGTGGCGCCGGAGGGGTTCATGGGCGCGATGCCGGGGATTCGGCAGGATGTGTGGGCGACGCTCAATCCTATTGGGACGAGTGCGTGGCAGATGACGCATCGCAGCGCGAACTGGCTAAATGTAGTGGGAAGGCTGCGGCCGGGAGTGAACCGGAAATATGCAACGCAGGATCTGGACACGATCATGCGGCAGATTGTGGCGGCTTATCCGAACGATCATCTGGGCGTAAACACAATCACGCTGGACCCACTGTGGCGGTCGCCGTTTGGGGCGAACGGCTACATGGCGCAATCGTTGCCCATTCTGCTGGCGATTGCGGGCCTGGTGTTGCTGCTGACGTGCGCCAACGTGGCGACGCTGACTCTGGTGCGGTTTGTATCGCGGCGGCGTGAGATTGCGATCCGGCAGTCGCTCGGCTCGGGACGCATTCGGCTGCTGCGGCAAATGGTGATCGAGGGGGTGCTTCTTTCTGTTTGCGCCGGAGCGGCGGCGCTGCTGCTGACCGTTTGGACAGCGAAGACCTTCGCGCGCTTCATTCCGCCGAACTCCAATCCAATCGTGCTGAACGGGAGGATGGACGAGTACGTAGTGTTGGGCATCGGTGTTCTGACGATTCTGGCCGGTGTGCTGTGCGGGGCGCTTCCAGCATGGCGGTCGTCGCAGGTGCCCGCGGCGGAAGTGCTGAAGGACGAGGCGGCCAGTGTGACGGGCGGCGCGCACAATCGGCACCTGCTCAACGGGCTGGTTGTAGTGCAGATTGCACTGTCGCTTGCGCTGCTGGTGTGTTCGGCGTTGTTTCTGCGCACACTGCGGAATATCGCGCATGCGAATCCGGGATTTGAGCAGGATCATGTTCTGACTGCGTCGGTGGGATTGAATATCGCCGGCTACTCGAACGATGAGGCACAGGTGATTCGGCACAGGATTCTCGACCGCGTGTCGGCATTGCAGGGCGTGACGGTTGCATCGCTCACCGACTGGGTTCCGATGAGCTTCAACCGGAGAACGGTGGATGCGTATCCGGAAGGGTATGCGCCGCGCCCACATGAGTCGCTCGAAGTGCGGAGGGCCGATGTTACGCCACGGTATTTCGAGACGCTGGGCATGCCGATTGTGGAAGGGCGCGACTTTATGCGGGACGATAGTGAAAAAACGCCGCGCGTGCTAATCGTTGACCAGATGGCGGCAAACAGGTACTGGCCGGGCCAGGATCCGCTGGGGAAGCGACTCTCGATTTGGGGTCACCTCTTCACCGTGGTGGGCGTGGTGCGGAACACGAAGCACGCTTTCATGAGCGAGCGGCCCGAGCCAATGATCTACATGAGCTATTTCCAGGAAGCGGACAACGAGACGATCGTGCAGGTGAAGACGCGTAGTAATCCGGCGGATATGGCTTCAGCGGTAGAGCGTGCGATCCACGAGATTGACGCACAGCTTCCCGTGTTCGATGTGCGCACGATGCGGGAAGCGACACAGATGGCGAATATCTTCGTGGTCATGCAGAGCACGCTCGCCGGGATGTTCGCGGTGGTCGCGCTGATTCTGGCGGCTACCGGCATCTACGGCGTGGTGGCTTATCGAACCGAGTTGCGCACGCATGAGATCGGGATTCGGGTGGCGCTGGGTGCGGCGCGCGCCGACGTGCTGCGGCTGGTGCTGCTGCAGGGAATTCGCCTGACAGCGATGGGCCTGGTGCTTGGGCTTGCTCTCGCGTTTGTGCTGACGCGCTTTACGCGCGGGCTTCTCTACGGAGTTTCAGCGACCGATCCACTGACGGCCGCGTGCGTCACGGTCCTTCTCGCGGGCATCTCTATTTTGGCGTGCTGCCTGCCGGCGCGCAAAGCGCTGGGTGTCGATCCGGTAAGCGCGATACGGGCGCAGTGATCAGTTGTCAGGGATCAGGGCTGAACCTTTCGGATTTCTACCGAGGTAAAGCCCTGATTGATTCGCTTGGGTGTGAGCGCAGCTACATGCCGCCGCGGCTGGCGGGGGGAACGATGCCGTTCATGCGCAGGTACTCGACCATCTGGCCGTAGTGATCCATGAAATGCGCGATGCCGAAGGCGGCCATGCCTCCACGTGTGCCATTCGCGGTCTGAACGAAGGCGTTGTCGGGCGTGATTGCGTCGACGTAAGTGTGGGCCTGTGTGAAAGAGTCTTTGAGAGCCTGAATGATTTCAGCTTTGGATTTCAGCTTTTCAATGGCATCGCTCTTGACTTTGTCGTCGGCCTCGGTGAAACCTGGACCACCGAAGAAGAAATAGTTGGCTTCGGCGACGTGCTTGACCTGCGCGGAAAAGGTGCGGACGCCTTTGAACTCGCCCGCAGTGGTTGGCGGCGCGAAGTCGAATTTCTCTTCCGGCATGGCTTCGGCGGCACCGACAAATTCGCTTTCCAACATGGTCAGGAGATGGCCGTAGACCTGGGCTGGGGGGATGGGTGTGCCGACGGGCGGCTTGGCGGGTGCGGCTGCCTGGGCGAGAGCAAGGACGGAGGCTGTGGCAAGCAGACAACAAGCAAAGATGCGGGTGGCGCGAGGGGTGCGGATGCGCATGAAGTCTCTCCTGGTGTGGCTCTGTTCGATTCTCCGCTTCGGAAAGCGACGGCGTAAAAATGCGTTTGGCAGAGAGTCGTGGTGAGCCGCGTGAAGGGAATGTAGCAGACTGCCGGCGCGTCCCGATAGCTCGATTCCGTGAATCTGTTGTGGACTGCGCTGGGAGACGAATCAACCGGAAGAATTGTGACGAACGGCTCAAGGCTGTCTGTGACGAACCGGCTCAGGACTGGGAGGAGTGGCGATCGTCCGCGCTGTGCAACTCGCCATTGGTCACGGTGAAGCGTTCGCCGCGCCAGACGATGGTGTTGCCGGCGAAACCTGCGGTCCACATACCCAGGGCCGTGAGATCGCGCAGAGGTAGCAACCACAGATTCGGCAGCACCTCGTGGTCGCCGAGTACCTCGGCACCGACCATCATGGCGAGGGTGAGGCGCAGGAAGAAGCTCAATCCGAGAAGCCACAGGCTGAGCGGGCTGAAGCCACTGGCCAGTGCATTGAGAAGCGCCCATGCCAGGCCATGAGCGACGACCAATCCCACGTAGCCCTTCGGCCGCGCATCGCGCACGGTTCTGAGCCAGCGCAACTGATGATCGGCGTAGCCTCGCCAGGTGTAAGCGGGAGTGCTGGTTTCAACCACTTCAGCGCTGAGGGCCACGGTGTAGCCAGCCTGCGAGATGCGTGCGCCGAGTTCGTAGTCGTCGGCGAGAAAGTCGACGAGGGCCGCAAAGCCGCCGATGCGGTCGAGGGCTTCGCGGCGCACGGCGAGGGTGGAGCCGAGGCCATAGCGCATCCCGTGCTCGATCAATTTAGAGAGCAGTACACTGGGCTGAAAATCGGTGGCAATGCCCAGGGCTTCAAAGCGCGAAGCCAGGGTGCGGTGCGCGTGGCCGCGATAGAGTGCGGTCACCAATCCCACGGGCTGCGAATTGCGGGGACCCGGTTTGATGGGCTGGGAAAATGCAATCATCACACGTTCGAGATAGCGGGGGCCGACGGTAATGTCGGAGTCGCCGATGAGCAGAAACTCGTTCTGGGCGTGCGAAACCAGTTGGGCGAGGGCGCTGACTTTGCCGTTGGCGCCGAGTCGCTCTGGGCACTCGATCAGGCGAATGGCGCGATCGGGAAACTCGCGCTGTAACTGTTGGACGGCGGCGGCCGCTGGGTCGTCGAGCGAGGAGACGCCGAAGAGCAGCTCATAATTGCCGGCGTAATTCTGGCGGCAATGACTGCGGAAGGAGTCGAGCATGCCGGTGTCGACGCCTTTGAGCGATTTGAGAATGCTGACGCTGGGCGCGAAGGGTGGAAGCTGCGTGCGCCGCGCGGCAATGAAGACGCGGGCGGCGACGATGGCGGCCAGAAAATAGCCCATTCCTGCGACAGCCATCGCCGTCGTCAGCACTTCCACGGCCCGGGCGAGAGCGTGCGCGATCATTGAAGCCAGAATACAGGGAACAGGGATCAGGGAACGAGCAAAAGGCAACAGAAGACAGGGAACAGGGAACAGGGATTAGGGATCAACAGTGTTGTGGTAGGTTTTGCACTGCATCGTCCATTTAAGAGAACGGTCGGGAAATCGAGCATGCGTGACAAAGGAAGTGTCCAATGGGTGCGTCATGCAAAGATCTCCTCGTGTGGCAACGAGCCGTGGAAATGAGTCTCGCAATTTACAAGCTCACTTCTTCTTTCCCGGATTCCGAACGATTCGGTTTAACCAATCAACTGCGAAGGGCGTCTGTTTCTGTTGCGAGCAACATCGCAGAGGGATATGGAAGGTCGACAAAAGGCGAATACCTTCAGTTTCTCGGCCACGCACGGGGCTCTAATTTCGAGGTCCAAACCCAGCTGGTCATTGCGGAGGCACTGAAGTTCGGAACTCAGCAATCGCATTGCACAGCCGATGGTCTCTCAGGCGAAGTGAGCAAAATGTTGGTCGCAATGATGACCAAATTGAAGAAGTGAGTGTGGGTTTTCTGTTTCCTGATCCCTGTTGCCTGTTCCCTGCTTCATTCGTAGCGCAGGGCTTCAATGGGGTCTAGGGAGGCGGCCTTCCATGCGGGGTAGATGCCGAAAAGAAGGCCGATGGCGCAGGAGACACCGAAGGAGATGATGACCCAGGTCGCGGAGAGCGCGGCGTGTAGGAACGACACGGCGTAATGCAGGATCAAGGTGAAAAGAGAGCCGGCCAGAATGCCGAGCAGGCCGCCGACGGCGCAAAGCGTGACGGCTTCGAGCGTGAATTGCAGAAGGATGTTGCGCCGGGTGGC
>PLKY01000094.1:0-322 GCA_003140785.1 Acidobacteriaceae bacterium
ACCGAGGAGAGCCAATAGATCGGCGATGGCGATGAAAATCTCGTTCAACAGCATCGGGGGCAGCTTTCCGAAGAGCAGTCTGCTGGTGAGCAACCGCAGGGCTGTCAGCACAATGCTCGCTGTGAACCACGGGAAGAACCGCATCCGATCCCGACCCAGAAGAACCACCAGCAGCACCATCAGCGCCGCGAACGTAAGTGTCCAAAGAATTTGGAGTGCCGTAAAATTGAAGTTGAAGTGCATGTTCGCCTTATCTGGCCTGCGTGCTTTTCCCAACACAGGCTCTCTACAAGTCTAATTGCCCACTTTTGTTGGGATCACG
>PLKY01000094.1:335-14342 GCA_003140785.1 Acidobacteriaceae bacterium
CAGCTGAGCTACGGGCGCGCATATCCAGCATATCGTACTTTGGATTGCCGAAGGCACTCAGCCGACGAGGCCGCTTTCAGCCCGTCCGGCTTCCCTTTGTGCTCTGAGCTCTTCCATGACACTCTGGATCAACGCCTTGGCGCCTTCGATGCCGGCCAGAACCGCCTGCAGATCGAGCGCCGGTTTGGCCGGATTCCGGCTCGAAGCGCAATACACCCCATGTTGGCCGACCATAATCAGCGAGTCGGTGAGCAGGTCAAGGGCTACGGCCAGCCTGCCCCGCTCTACGCCCATCATAAACTCAAACCGGTCCAGCTCAGCCCGCTTCTCGTCAAATACGCTCATATCCAAAGCCTACCTGAAAAGACTGCAGGGCTATTGATCACAAATCCAGTTTGCGCATGTACTCTGCATCGAGGCGCAGCGCTTCCATGGTGTCGAGGTCGAACTCTTCCTGCTCGATGAAATAGTGCTTGAGCCCGGTCGCGGCTCGCAAAATCGGCTTGTAATCCACGACTCCCCGGCCCATGACAGTGGAGTGGAACTGGCCGCTTGCCTCTTTGGCCATGTCCTTCACGTGCAGCAGCGGGAAACGCTCCGGCGCTTTGCTGAGATAGTCCACGGGATTGTGGCCTGCCGCGGTGACCCAGCCGCAATCCATTTCAAAGACCACGAACTTCGGATCGGTGAGCCGCAGCAGCTCGTCGTAGACAAGCACGCCATTTTCGACGGCAAACTCCGGGACGTGGTTGTGCATGCCGAAGGTGATGCTGGCAGATTTCAGCTTCTCGCCGATGCGGTTGAATTCGCCGGCTACATAGCGCCAATCGTCGAGCGTCAGATCGCCCTTTGCCGACGGATCGCGATGCACTCCGCCGGAAGACGAGCAGATGATGTATTCGAGTCCAAGGGTGTGGCCGAATTCAATCAGCTCGTCGAGCTGCGAGCGGAGCTGGACCAGCGTGTGGTGCGCGCTGATGCAGCGCAGCCCGGCCTGATCCATCGCATGGCGGAACTCCGCTGCGGTCTTGTTGAAGTAGCCGGCAGCTTCCACTTCCTTGTACCCTGCCGCGCTTAGTTGGTGCAGCGTGCCGTCGAAGTCCTTCGGCAGCAGGTTGCGCACGGAATACAACTGCAAGCCGATCGGCAGGCGAAGTGGGGCCGCGGCCAGGTTGCGAGCGTTGACGAGTGTCGCTGCGGCAACCGCTCCCGTGGTTTTCAAAAAGTCTCTGCGCGAAGAATTGCTCATTCTCTAGATTCTCCTCATTGTTGCCTTCAGCTCTTGATGCTCTGCGCCGCCGCATCCCATGTGGCGATCGAGTGATGGAAGTAGGAATGATTGGCCATGTGGCAGGCAATGGCGGCGTTATTGCCGAAGATCTCGTCCTCGACCACGTGCTCGCGAGTTTCAACGGCGCGAAAGAAGTTGGCGATGTGATCGGCGGTGTCGTCGTAGCCGCGCGGCGCAGAGTAGGTCTCCACTTCAGCCAGCGTTGCCGGAGGCTCTGGATGCGCGACATGCCAGTCTTTCAGATACTGTTGCTTCGCCTCCGCGGTCCATCCATTCAGCGAGTAGCCTTCCGGCTGCGGACTCGTGTCCTGCGGCGTCACCGTCAGCGTGTTGCCGCTGATCATCATAGTTGCCTCGCGTCCGTAAAAGATGATGGGCTCACCGGCGGCGTTGTTCTGGTTGCAGTGCAGGTTCACCGTCACACCCGGGTAGTCGTAAAGCGTGGCCAGCAAGTCTGGAAAATCGCGGCCATCGTTAAAGTGCGTGAGGCTGCCCGTGGAGTAGGCACGGGCGGGCGCAGCATTGATGCCGCTGATGCACTGGATGCCCGAGAGCAGGTGGACGTACAGATCTCCGGCGACACCTTCGCCGTAATCGCTAAAACAGCGCCACCGGAAGAAGCGCGCCGCATCGAAGGGACGCGGCGGCGCATCGCGAAGCCACGTGGTCCAGTCGATGGTCGCCGGAGTCGCATCCGGCGCGATCGGATATACCCACGCGCCGGAGGGCGAGTTGCGATCGGAGTGGCCCTCGATGTAGTGCACCTCGCCCAGCCGGCCCGACGCGTAAATCTCCGCCGCTTTTTTGTAGACGATGTTGCTCACGCGCTGACTGCCTGCCTGGAAGATGCGCTTGCCATCCTGGACAGCCTTCACCATGGCCAGCCCGTCCGCTACGTTGTGCGACATGGGCTTCTCGCAGTAGACGTCTTTTCCCGCAGCGAGGCAGTCCAGCACCACACGGCGATGCTGGAAGTCGGCCACGGCGACAATCACTGCGTCAACATCTTTGCGATCGATCAGAGCACGGTAATCGCGCGTGGTGGGGACGTCTGCGCCATAGGCTTCGATGCCGGCCCTCTGGTGCATGTCGTAAAGATCCGCCGTGCCCACAAGCACTCCGTTCGGCACCTGGCGTGCGGCGCGGAGCAGATCGCAACCGCGAATTCCAGTTCCGATCGAGACGAAGCGAATCTTGCGTCCGGTGCCGCTTGCCGGCGATTGCGCTGCGAGCACGGCAGAGTCGAGAATCGTGGATTTGATAGCGGCGCCCGCCACAACGGCTCCCGCGCCGAGGCGCACAAAATCCCTGCGCGTAATCGAAGGCATTTTCATTGTTCAGGATCTCCCCGTGAAGCGTGCAGCGCAATTCTCGCTCGGCGCCCTGCCGCATGTCCAGAAACGTACGCATTGCAGCTTGAAGATGCGGCGATTAGCATACAGAACTGGAATCGGCTTGCTGCTTAGAGTTACACCAAGGTGCGAAGTACGATGAACGCAATTTGCGGCGAACGCAGAACCAGATTCGAAGCCCTCGTCCCGCGAGCCCTTTTCTGCGCACTGATCCTAGTGTTGGCCTCCGCGGCAGAAGCAGCCAAGTCCCCCGCGCAGCCCGACCTTGGACCCAACGTGCTGGTCTTCGATCCGTCGATGCCTGCTGCTGTAATTCAGGAGCAGATCGACAGAGTCTACGCAATCCAGCAGCACAGCGAATTCGGCACAGCACGGTATGCCTTACTCTTTCTACCAGGCGAATATCATATCGATGTGCCAGTGGGTTTCTACAAGCAGGTTCTGGGTTTGGGCGCGACGCCTGACGCAGTCCACATCACGGGCAACGTCCATTCCGACGCCAGCCTCCCGCACAACAACGCGACGTGCACCTTCTGGCGTGCCGCTGAAGGCTTTTCCGTCACGCCGACCGGCGGCATCATGCAATGGGCTGTTTCGCAGGCAGTGCCTTTTCGGCGCATGCATGTGCGCGGCAACATCGTACTGCACCAGAAGGGCGGGTGGGCGAGCGGTGGATGGATGTCCGACACCGTTGTCGATGGCAATGTGGGCGCGGGGCCGCAACAGCAGTGGATTTCGCGTAACAGCGAGTGGGGCAGTTGGACCGGCGCGAACTGGAACATGGTTTTTGTTGGAGTGCCGCATCCGCCTGCGGGCGAATGGCCGTCGCCTCCATTCACCAAGGTTGAGCGAACGCCAATCGTGCGCGAGAAGCCGTTTCTTGAAGTGGATGCGAAGGGAAACTGGAACGTGCGCGTTCCATGTTTTCGGCGCGACAGCATTGGCATCACCTGGCATCGCGGCTCGACTCCGGGAAAAACGAGTCCGCTTGCGCATTTCTACATCGCGCGGCCCGACATCGATTCTGCCGCGACGATCAATGCGCAGTTGGCGCGAGGGAAGGACCTGCTGTTTACGCCGGGGATCTACGATCTCTCCGAGCCCATTCGCGTGACGCGGCCCGATACCGTTGTGATGGGACTCGGTTTTGCGTCGGTGCATCCGACGCAAGGGACCGCTGCAATGACGACAGCCGATGCTGATGGGATCGAGATTGCGGGTTTGCTTTTCGATGCTGGCCCTGTGCAGTCGCCGGTTCTGCTTGAGATCGGGCCCGAAGGAAGCCATGGCGATCACACGCGCAATCCGATCACGTTGCACGATGTTTTCTTCCGAGTGGGTGGTGCTGGTGTCGGCAGCACTGAAGGCAATCTACGCATCAATAGCAACGACACCATCGTCGACCACACGTGGATTTGGCGCGCCGATCATGGCGCCGAAGTGGGCTGGACCAAGAATCTCAGCGCGAATGGCCTCGTGGTGAACGGCAACCACGTGACCATCTACGGCCTTTTCGTCGAGCATCATCAGCAGTTTCAGGTGCAGTGGAATGGCAATGGAGGGCGGACCTATTTTTATCAGTCGGAGATACCCTACGATCCGCCTGACCAGGCGAGCTACACCAGTGCGCCTGGCACAAATGGCTGGGCCTCCTACAAGGTTGGAGATAATGTGACCGATCACGAGGCGTGGGGACTGGGGATTTACAGTGTCTTTCGCCATCCCGATGTCGTGCTGAGCCGCGCCATCGAGGTTCCGCAGAAACCAGGCGTTCGCTTCCATCACATGATCACGGTGGCTCTCGACGATAAGGGCGAGATTTCAAATGTGATCGACGACAAGGGTGGACCTACGTCTCTTGGGCCGCATCGCGTGACGCCCAAGGTGGCTGAGTTTCCATGAGTGCTGGCCGACGAAGCGAGCCCGACACGCATCGTTGGATCGTGGGAGAATGGAACAGTAGACATCATGAGCCAAGAAGCTGTTCCTGAAACTCAATCCGCGCCTGAACACACGACCGAATCCACCATCGAATCTGCTCCAGAGTCCACCGAGAATTTCGCCGAGATTCTTTCTGACTTTGAACGCAGCCACACGCACAAAGCGGCCAGTGGCGCCAGGCAACTGGAAGGCACGGTCGTGTCGCTTTCCGCCGATCAGGTCTTTCTCGACATTGGCTACAAAACTGAAGGTGTGCTGCCGCGTTCTGCGTTTGAGAACAATGCCGAGGGTGTAAAGCCGGGCGACAAGTTCCCCGTCTCCGTGACCGGCCGCAATGAAGAGGGCTATTACGAGCTATCGCGCTTCAAGGTAGCGCAGCCCCGCGATTGGTCCGCGCTGGAAGAGGCGTTCGCACAGAAGCTCGCAGTTGTTGGCACGGTGACCGCCGTTGTGAAGGGCGGTCTCTCAGTCGATGTTGGAGTGCGCGCTTTTATGCCTGCCAGCCGAAGCGGTACGCGCGATGCAGTCGAGCTCGAGAAGCTGATTGGCATGCAAATCAATTGCCGCATCACCAAGCTCGACGTAACCGATGAAGACGTTGTGGTGGATCGCCGCGTTGTGCTCGAAGAGCAGGCGCGGTCGGAGTCGCAGGACCGCCTGGCCGCGATGAAGGAAGGCGACACGGTTACCGGGACCGTGCGCAGCCTGATGAGTTACGGCGCGTTCGTCAATCTCGGCGGCGTGGATGGGCTGCTCCACGTAAGTGACATCGCCTGGGGCCGCGTGAACAAGCCCGAAGATGTGCTCAGTGTCGGCGAGGAACTGCAAGTCCGCATACTGAAGATCGACGCGGAAACAAAGAAAATATCGCTCGGCCTCAAGCAGCTCGAAGCGGAGCCCTGGGAAGTCGTGCCGACGAAATATCAAGTCGGCCAACGAATCACTGGAGCGGTCACGCGGATTGCCGATTTCGGTGCCTTCGTCGAGATTGAGCCGGGGATTGAGGGCCTCATTCACATTTCGGAAATGTCGTGGGGCAAGAAAATCCGCCATCCGAGCGACGTTCTCAAGCAAGGCGATACTGTGGACGCGGAGATTCTCGCCATCAAGCCCGAAGAGAGGCGCATCTCGCTGGGGTTAAAACAGACGCTAAAGAATCCTTGGAGCGAAATCCAGCAGAAGTTTCCCATTGGCTCGCAGGTGGAAGGGCCAGTCACGAAGCTGATGAAGTTTGGTGCCTTCGTGCAGATTGCCGAGGGCATTGAGGGTCTGGTTCACATCAGCGAGATCGTTGCCGATCGCCGCATCAATCATCCATCGGACGTCGTCCACGCAGGCCAGGTGGTCAAGGCGCAGGTACTGGCAATCGATACGGAAAAGCGCCAGATCAAGCTGAGTATGAAGCAGCTCATTCCCACGAGCATCGACGAGTACATCGCGGAGCACAAAGCCGGGGACGTGGTCTCAGGCCGCGTTGTCGAGGCATCAGCCGGGCAAGCCACTGTGGAACTCGGCGAGGGGATTCGCGGCACATGTGGAACGGCAGACACGCCTTCGGCGCAGAATGTGTCAACATCCGTCTCCGCTGCTGCTCCGGACCTGTCGTCTCTTACGTCCTTGCTGCAGGCGCGATGGAAGGGAAATGCTCCAGCCGCGTCGTCCAAACCCGAGCCCTTGAGCGCGGGTCAGATTCGCAGTTTCAAAATCATTTCGCTCAACGCCGATTCGAAAAAGATCGAAGTGGAACTGGCGTAAGACTAATCTGTTTGACGAGAGGATCAAACGATCTGTGTACCTGGGGCTATTGCGGAGTTTCCGTCGGCGTGTTTTCCGGGAACAACCGAGGGTCGAATTCAAAGGGCTCCACGCTTTCGAGCGAGACATGATCCCAGAAGCCAGCCCTCTGAGGATAGAGCACTACATTCCATACCGGAACAATGACCGAAGGTACTGCCACAGCGAATGACGACCACGTGAACTCGCTACGGTGAAGCCGGAAGCGTTCTTTGGCCTCAGAGATACTTCAGTGAAACGCCATGGAACCACCCGTTCGCGGATCGATGAATGCAACCCTACGCAACTGCCAATTGGCGGAGACTCGTATTTTCATAAGAGCAAGGTTGGAAGGCATTAGATCTTTTGGTGTATGAACCAGTCTCTCCAACACTGGCACGCCTATTTCGGTCGATGTGTAGATTGCCTCCTGCCCCGGGACGTTCCAGCGCCCAGGTGCTATTGCGGCGCCAATTCCCGAAAGGTTTGCATACCGAGATTTGGCGAGGCGATAGAGTGTTAGAGGTTGATGAGTTAGAAAGAATCCCGGGTCAAGTTCGCGTTCTTCCGGCGTCAATAATCGACTCCATGTTCGACGCGAGTCAATATCGGTTCAAGCACCTGCATGTCGTATCCACTTTTCTGAACAGCTTGGAGTGGGGTCTGGCCTTCTAAATCTTTATTCGGGATGGACAACCAACGGGAAGCCTTGATCTCGTCCCCAAATGCCTCTACGGCTCTCGATACAAGAGCCCGATAACAAACCATTTCGCGCTCAGGCCCAGTGGAAACCTGACGTACAGTTCCTGTGAGGGCGCTCCCGCTGCCGGGATAGGGCTCTATGGCCATGGGCAATTATATCAAGGGCAAATAATCGGCACTCGCTTTCGCGGGGTGCCAAATGTAGGAAATGGCAGTGGGACGCAAAAGCAATCTACAGGTACGCCTCATCGATGTAGCACCAACGCCAGTCTTCTCCGCGTTCCGCAGATTGAATAATCGGGTGCTGCGTCGCGTGGAAATGACCGCGCGCGTGCTGTCCCTGCGAAGAATCGCAGCAGCCCACGTGGCCACACTCCAGGCACATGCGCAGGTGCACCCACTTGGTGCCTGCCTTCAGGCATTCCTCGCAGCCTTTGGTGTTTGGTTTCACCTTTTTGACGTGATCGGCTACGTGTGCGCATTGTGTGGCCATCGGGGACCTCCAGAGCCTTCTCTCTACATCACCCTATACTGCTGCGCCAGCGCTTGAAAATCGTTGACCTGCGCCGCGACCCACGCCGCATCGTATCCCAGTTCCGCAGCCAACAGCTTCGCTACAGGTTCTGCCATCGCGCTAGCGGCCGCGGCGTTGAGAAACAGTGCGCGCGTTCTTCGAGCCAGGACGTCTTCCACCGTGCGAGCCATTTCGTTGCGCGCAGCCCATACCACCTCTGCGGCGATGTACGGCAAAGCAGGGTGTAACTGCATTGCCAATTTTGGATCCTTGGCCAAAGCTCGAATTTCCGCGGCATCGGAGCCGTAGACCTCGAGTTCACCCAGCGCACTCGAATCCTCAAGATAACCGTGAATCCTCAGGTTCCGCGTCGGGCAGGGTTCGTCGCGCAACCGGCCGAGCGTGATGGCGTGATCCACGCAGTCCTCGGCCATGTGACGGTAGGTCGTCCACTTGCCGCCGGTAATGGAAAGCAATCCAGACGTGTCCACGTGGATCACGTGATCGCGCGAAAGCGCCGAGGTCTTGCCTTCGCCTTTGACCAACGGACGAAGTCCCGCGTAAACAGCCAGCACATCGGCGCGGGTGGGCGGGCGGCTCAAATAGCGACCCGCCGTTTCGAGAATGAATTCGATCTCTTCGTCAAGCGGACGCGGTTCCAGGCTTGGCGCGTCGAGCGGTGTGTCCGTTGTGCCTGCGACCGCATGGCCATGCCACGGGATCACAAACAGAACGCGGCCATCCGGGGTGCGCGGGACCATGAGCGCTGTGTCGCCTTTGAGAAACGACCGATCAAAGACAAGATGAATTCCCTGGCTTGTGACAACCAGCTGTTCGGCGGCAGCGTCAGCCATGCGGCGGATTGAATCTGTAAAAACTCCGGTCGCGTTGACCACGATGCGTGCAGAAATCGTCATCGTTTCGCCTGTCTCTTCGTCGCGCGCAGCCACGCCGTTGATATAGCCCTCTGCATCGCGCAACAGGTCGATCGCCGGACAGTAGTTCAACAGCGTTGCGCCATGGTCGGCCGCGGTCATCGCAAGGTGGATCAGCAATCGCGCATCGTCGAACTGGCCATCGAAATAGATCACGCCTCCGCGCAGCTCTTCAGGTTCAAGTGCGGGCAGCCGCTCCAGCGTCTCTTCCTTCGTGAGCAGCTTCGACGCGCCAAAACCATATTTTCCAGCGAGCAGATCGTAGAGCTTGAGGCCGATTCCATAAAAAGGCGCTTCCCACCATGAGTAGTTAGGCACCACGAAGGCCAGGTCATGAACGAGATGCGGCGCATTCTGACGAAGCAGACNNACCGCGCTCTTTCAGCGCAGACATGACAAGAGGTACATTGCCTTGTTCCAAATAGCGCACGCCTCCGTGCACCAGCTTTGTGCTGCGGCTGCTGGTTCCCTTGCCAAAATCGTGACCCTCGATCAGAACAACGTCGAGCCCGCGCGCCGCTGCGTCGACGGCGACGCCCATACCTGTCGCGCCGCCTCCGATGACGGCAATGTCCCACGGCTTCTGCAGTTCAGCCCGCTCCCGTACCTTGCGCACCATCTCTTCCCTGCGCATCTCTCGCTCCGTTCTTATTCGGTCCAGTTCCTTGACCGCTCAACCGCACGCTGCCAGCGCACCCGCCTCTGCGATCGTTCTGCTTCGTCCATCTTTGGTTCAAACCGAACATCGTTGTCGCGCTGTGAGCGCAACTCATCGGGATTAGGCCAGAAGCAAGTGGCGAGTCCGGCCAGATAAGCAGCGCCGAGTGCAGTTGTTTCAGTCACGCGGGGGCGAACTACCGGGACGCCCAGCACATCTGCCTGAAACTGCATCAACAGGTCATTCACGGCTGCGCCGCCGTCCACACGCAACGCGCCAAGAGGAGCGTTGGTTTCGCTGTGCACTGCTTCTAGAACATCGGCCACCTGGAAGGCGATGCTCTCGAGAGCCGCGCGTGCAATGTGGCCGGGCTGCGTGTCTCGCCGCAGACCAATCAGCAGTCCGCCGGCATATGGATCCCAATGCGGCGCGCCGAGGCCCACAAACGCCGGAACAAAAATCACTCCGCCTGTGTCGGGCACACTTGCAGCCAATGCCTCAACCTCAGCTGAAGAGCCGATGAATTTGAGATTGTCGCGCAGCCACTGCACCACAGCCCCGCCAATAAAAATGCTGCCTTCGAGTGCGTATTCAAGTCGATGCTGCGCGCTTGCCGCAAGCGTTGTGATGAGCCGATGCTTCGAGCGCACAAATTGAGTGCCAATGTTCTGCAATAGAAAACAGCCTGTGCCATAGGTGTTCTTGGCTTCGCCCGCGCTCCAGCAAAGCTGGCCAAACAGCGCGGCCTGCTGGTCACCGGCGATCCCTGCGATTGCGATACCGCCAAGGCCCAGCGTGGTTGTCACTTCTCCGACTCGCTGACTCGACCACACCACCTCAGGCAGCAGGCTCTCGGGAATCGCGAAGATGCGGAGCAACTCGGCATCCCACCCACCTTTCACGATGTTGTAGAGCAGCGTTCGCGATGCATTGGTCACATCGGTCGCATGGTGCTTGCCGCTGGTGAGATGCCAAATCAACCAACTGTCCACAGTGCCAAATGCAAGTTCGCCTTTTTCAGCGCGCGCTCGCGCGCCGGACACGTTGTCCAGAATCCACTTGATCTTGGTCGCAGAGAAATAGGGATCGATCACCAGGCCGGTTCGATTGCTGATTGTGTCCCCGACCCCGCTGTCTTCCAAAGCACTGCACTGCGCAGCTGTTCGCCGGTCCTGCCAGACGATCGCCGGATGAATTGGCTTGCCGGTTGCGCGTTCCCACACAACCACGGTTTCGCGCTGATTCGTAATTCCTATCGCCGCCACATCGCGAGGCCGCGCGCCTACTTTGCCCAGCGCTTCGACGGCACAGCTCATCTGGCTGGTCAGGATCTCGGTGGGGTCGTGTTCGACCCAACCTGGTTGCGGATAAAACTGTTCGAACTCGTGTTGAGCGACGGCGGCTATCGCGCCCGCCTCGGTAAACAAAATGGCTCTTGAGCTCGTGGTGCCCTGATCGAGGGCAAGGATATACGCCATGCGTGCTGCCTTCCTTCGGCCACCAGTCAAACACGCGGGGGTGGGTGGGGGCAAGGATCGCTCAGATCACGTAGAGGTCGACGTACTCATTCACCGGCATCTCATCGAGGCGTTGGGGGTCGAGCGAGACTGCGAGAATGCGCTGTTGCTGCTCGTCGTTGAATCGCCGGCGGAGATTTGTTTTAAACTTCTCTACCAGGAGCGGCATTCCTTCGTCGCGGCGACGGCGGTGACCGATTGGATATTCGACTGTCTCTTCAAGCTCGGAGCCGTCGTTCAATTCGACGCGTAAGGAATTCGCAATCGAGCGTTTCTCCGGGTCGTGGTAATCGGCAGTGAATGTCAGCTCTTCGACGCATTCGATTTTTGCTCGTAGCGAGTCAATGCGCGAATCCGCTGCGATGCCGTCTTCGTAATCTGCTGCTGTGAGCCTGCCGAAGAGCAGCGGGATCGCGATCATGTACTGCACGCAGTGGTCGCGGTCGGCGGGGTTTGCCAACGGGCCCTTTTTGTCGATGATGCGCAGGCACGCTTCGTGCGTGCGGATGGTGATGCGGCGAATGTCCTCGGCGGTTTTGCCGGTCTGATCAAGTTTCTGGCGCACTTTCATCGCGGCTTCGACTGCGGTTTGCGCGTGAAATTCGGCCGGATAGCTGATTTTGAACAGTACGTTCTCCATGACATAGGAGCCATAGGGCCGCTGGAATTTGAATTCGTTTCCGCAGAACGAGACGTCGTAGAAGCCCCACGTTTTTGCGGTCAACGCCGAGGGATAGCCCATTTCGCCTGCGCGTGCCATCAAAGCTAATCGGACGGCACGGCTTGTCGCGTCTCCTGCGGCCCAGCTTTTCCGCGAGCCGGTGTTGGGCGCGTGGCGATAGGTTCGCAGGCTTTGTCCGTCCACCCATGCGAGTGAGAGCGCGTTGATCGTCTGATCACGATTCAGACCGTGCAACTGGCACACCACCGCAGTCGAAGCGACCTTCACCAATACGACGTGATCGAGGCCGACCTTGTTGAATGAATTCTCGAGCGCGAGGCAGCCCTGAATTTCGTGGGCCTTGATCATCGCCGTCAATACCTGCTTCATGCGCAAAGGCGGGTTGCCCTCTGCAATTGCATTCCGCGAGAGCCAGTCGGTTGTTGCCAGAATTGCGCCCAGATTGTCGGAAGGATGGCCCCACTCGGCGGCGAGCCATGTGTCGTTGAAGTCGAGCCAGCGAATCATGGCGCCGATGTTGAAGGCGGCTTGCACCGGATCGAGTTGAAAACTCGTGCCCGGCACGCGTGAGCCATGCGGCACGACCGTCCCTGGCACAATCGGCCCGAGTAGCTTAATGCAGGCGGGATACTCCAACGCCTCGAGGCCACAGCCCAGCGTGTCGATGAGGCAGTAGCGTGCCGTCGTATAGGCCAACTCGCTTTTGATCTCGTAGCTCAGTGCATAGTCGGCGATATCTGTGAGGACCTTGTCCGGAGCGGGACGTTCATTGCTGATATGCGACGACACTCAATCTCCCATGCGGTGCTCAGTGCTGCGGATTTCATTCGTTGCACGACGCTTGCAGTCGTATCTTAGGTCCGTTCTTCGATAGGCACAAACTTCAGATTCTCAGGCCCCGTGTAGTTGGCCGAAGGTCGAATGATCTTGCCGTCCTCGCGCTGTTCGATCACATGTGCGCACCACCCTGCGGTTCGCGCCATGACAAACAGCGGCGTGAACAGATCAACCGGGATGCCCATGAGATGATACGCCACCGCACTGTACCAATCGAGATTAGGAAACATCCGCTTCGTTTCGTGCATGACGGCCTCGATTCGCTCTGCAATCGAAAACAGCCGCTTACCCTCGTCATCCACTGCAAGCTTGCGAGCGATCTCCTTCACGATTTCGTTCCGCGGGTCGCTGATGGTGTACACCGGGTGCCCGAAGCCGATGATGACTTCGCGAGCGGCGATCCGGCGCCGGATGTCGGCCTCCGCTTCGTCAGGGGTCGCATAACGACGTTGAATCTCCAGCGCCACTTCATTAGCGCCTCCGTGCTTCGGCCCTTTCAACGCTCCAATTGCTCCGACGATACAGGAGTAAAGATCCGAACCGGTTCCCGCAATCACTCGCGCTGTAAAGGTGGACGCGTTGAACTCATGTTCCGCATACAGGATCAGCGAACCTTGCATTGCCGCGGTCCATTGAGCGATCGGAGAATTGCCATGGAGCAGATGCAGGAAGTGAGCTGCAATCGAGTCTTCAAATCGCTCCACTTCAATGCGTCTGCCATCGCGCGCGTAGTGGTGCCAATACAGCAGCATCGATGGGAGTGATGCGAGGAGGATGTCGGCAATCGAGCGCGCGCCATCCGCACTATGGGCTGAACCTTCGGGAAGAATGCATCCCAACATCGAAACACCCGTGCGCAGCACGTCCATGGGATGCGCCGTGGGAGGAAGCAGTTCGAGCGCCTGCTTAACCGCGGCGGGCAGGCTGCGCAGGGGCCGCAGGCTCGATTTGTAGGCAAGAAGTTCCGGGGCAGTTGGCAGCTTGCCATGAACCAGCAGGTGTGCCACTTCTTCGAATTCGCAGTGCGCTGCGAGGTCTTTGATGTCGTAGCCGCGATAGTGCAGATCATTGCCGCTATGGCCCACGGTGCAGAGCGCGGTGTTCCCAGCCGGCGTTCCTGACAACGCGACGGACTTCTTCGCCTTGAAGGCCGAGGGCGCGGGATTGATATCCTTGGTGCTCATCGTGACCCTCCGGAAACCATTTATCAATTCGCTAAAGTAATAGCGCTCTACTTTGAGTCTTTTCCCTTTGCGAATAATGCGTCCAGTTTTTCTTCGTACGCATGGTAGCCGAGCAATTTATACAGATCGGCGCGCGTCTGCATCAGCGGGATCACGTGCTTCTGTGTTCCCTCCGTGCGTATTGCCTCGTAGACTTTCAACGCCGCGGCATTCATCGCGCGATACGCTGCGCAGCAATACAAGATAATGTCTACGCCTGCGTCTGCGAGCTCTTCGCGCGTGAACAGTGGCGTCTGGCCAAACTCGGTGATGTTGGCCAGGATCGGCACTCCCACAGCCCCGCGAAACTTCGTATACATTCCGAGTTCCGTCACAGCCTCGGCGAAGATCATATCCGCGCCCGCAGCCACGTAGGCCTTTGCCCGCTCGATGGCCGCGTCGAGGCTTTCGTTGGCGAGCGCATCGGTTCGCGCCATGATGACAAACTTGTCGTCCGTGCGCGCGTCCACCGCAGCCTTGACGCGGTCCACCATTTCATCCGCAGCCACCAACTCCTTGCCCGGCCGATGCCCGCAGCGCTTCGCACTGACCTGGTCCTCGATATGTACAGCTGCTGCGCCC
>PLKY01000202.1 GCA_003140785.1 Acidobacteriaceae bacterium
CGATGCGCGCAATCACTTCGCGCATGTCGTATACATTGCTCGCACCCGGCTCGGGATTCAACAGGCCGTAAAGATCCTGCGCGTCATATTTGGGCGCATCCTTTGCAGCATCGTACGCAACGCGGGAGTACACCTCCGCAGTCTGGGCGGCCTTTTGCCGTTCGCCCATCTTCTCGACGAGCGATCGCATGCGCGCAATGCAGAGATGGTCATTCGGCTCTTTGAAGTCGACGGTGCCGGAAATCTCTGCGTGCATGGCTGCGCCGCCCAGTTCTTCCGGATCGGTCTTTTGCCCAATGGCTGCCTGCACCAGCGACGGGCCGGNNGAAAGACATCTTCCTGCAGCGGAAGAAAAACGCCCGCCGAGTCCACCAGATATAAAGTTGGAATCCGATTTTCAAGCGCGATGGTCTGCGCACGCAGCACCTTCTTCGCGGTCATGGGAAAGAAGGCGCCAGCCTTCACAGTCGCGTCGTTGGCGATGATCATGCAAATGCGGCCGCTGACACGTCCGATGCCGGTCACCACGCCAGCGCCCGGTGCACCGCCATACTCGGCATACATGCCGCGTGCCGCCCAGAGACCAAGCTCCAGGAATTCCGGCCCATCGTCGAGTAGCAGCCTCAGCCGCTCGCGGACGGTCAGGCGCCCTTTGGAGTGCTGCGCTTCCGCGGCCTTGGCCCCTCCGCCAAGACGGATCGATTCTTCCTCCGTGCGCACCGCCGCCAGCAGCGCAAGCAGTGCGGTGCGATTCGCCTGCAGCCGCGCGGACTCCGGAACAAGCGCGGAGCGAAGCTGGTTGTTGGTCTTCACGACCTCGGCCATGGCACCATCCACATAGACCGCAGACTATAGCATCTTGGACGATGTCGGCGTCTACGGACAAAACGGCCCTCCCCGAAGGAAGGGCCGCGTCGTCTCGCTTGCTGCTCGCTTAGTTCACGGTTACCGTAAAGGTTGCTGGTGCGGGCGTGGGGGTCACGGCGGGGTTCCCCGTTCCGGTCACAGTAAAGGTATAGGTCCCGGCTGTCGTGCCTGGATTGCCGGTGCCGCCACCACCGCTGCTTCCTCCGCCACCACCTCCGCCGCAGGCTGACAGGCTGCCGAGAGCCGCCAGCAGGGCGAGCGCTCCCAGCATTGCCCGCCAGCTGCGCCGCCGCGCCGGGATCCCGAGAAGCACCAACAGTGCGAATGCCGCGACGCCCAGGCTCGCCAGGGTCATTCCGTTTCGACGAAAATCAGGCCGAACCAAGCTTCCGCTGGTTGCGGCCGTTGTTGTCACGGGCACCGTGACTGTTCCAATCGTTAAAGTCGAGCTGAGCGTGAGCGTGACGGAGCTACCCGAAGCCGCGGCACAGGTTGGAATGTCCGAAGCCCCGGTTGGAGATGTCGTCAACGCGCACGTAAGCGTTACCGTTCCCGCATATCCATTGCTCGCAGTCACTGTCACCGTCGAGCTTGCCGAACTGCCGGGGCTCACGGCGGTGGGCGCGGATGCACTCAAAGCATATGTGGCCGGTGCTGGAGGCGCGGCCGCAGTCACGGTCACGGTTGCCGTTCCGCTCACCGTTGAATAGTTGTTGTCACCACTATAGGCGACGGTCAATGTATCGCTTCCCACGCTCAAGCTGCTTGCGGGGATCGCGACGGAGTAGGCGCCGTTCGAAAGTGCCGTGGCTGCGGAAGTGTAGCCGCCGCCCGTCAACGTCACCGTTCCCGTCGGAGTGGGGCCCGCCCCGGAAACAGTTCCGCTTACCGTGAGCGCTGCAGATTCACTGATCGTGGATGAGCTTGGCGTAACTGTGACGCCGGTCGGAGTTAACTTCGCCACGGTTACGGTAGTTGAGGCGCTCGCCTCGGCAAAATTTGAGTCACCGCTATAGGTCGCAGTCAGTATGTCTGTCCCGCCGCTCAATCCGTAAGCAGAAATCGTAAATGTATAAGGTCCGCTCGCAAGCGTTTGAGGTGCCCCGACGTATCCGGGCCCGACCAAAGTCACAGTGCCCGTCGGTGTTCCGGTGGTGCTGCTTACGTTCACAGCCACGCTCAGTCCCTGGGCAACCGTAATGGAGGTTGGCGTTGGCGTTACCGTGACCGTGGCTGTTCCCGTGCTGGTTGTAGCGGCCGTCCATCCGTTCACAACATTGGCTACATTCAACGAGCCCAGGCCGGTGGCCGCATCGAAGCCGGCGGTCGCACCGTAACCCGAAAGAACTGCCACGGTGTCGCCGCTGTGGGCCACGGTGCAGTTTGGCATAGTGGGCTTGCACTGCATTGCATTGGTGCCTGTATCAACGTCGTTGAAATAACAGCTACTGCTCACGGTAACTGACTCCGCGCTGCAATTCGCGTAATTTTGCTTCGCTCCCAGGGAGTAGAGCTCCGCGTTGGGGTTGCCTTGCGGAGTGCCCACCTTCTGGTTGATGAGAGCCATTACGCCTGCCATAGCCGGCGTTGCTACCGATGTCCCGCCCACTTCCTGCGCGGTGGGTTCAGCCGTTGCGATGTAGGTGCAAGCGCCACTCGCGGAAACACAGATTAGGTAAGCGCTGCCGAGAAATCCATTCGAAGCAAAAAACGAGACGTCGGGCAAATCGCGTTTTCCATCGGCTGGAATTCCCGTGACTCCGGTCTGCCAGCTTGGCTTAGCGTAGCCGCCGGTGCAACTGGTGACGGTCTGTCCGTCGCTTGTGGTGCAGGCACTGACACCGCCGCCCGCTCCGGCAGTATCCACAAACCCGGAGATATCTACCTGCGGATTTGTATTGTTATAAATAGTCTGATACCAGGAGAGAACGAACTGGCATGCGGTTTCGGCGTCGGTTGGATTCGTGGCACTATAGCCCGCTTTCTTAAGTGACGCGGCCCATCCCTGCAGGTAGGCAAGTGCGAGCGGATTGGTGCAGGTGTCGTTCCAAGGCACCTCTGGAACGTAGCCCTTTGCACTCGCTCCCGTCGTTGCGTTCGTCGAGTTCCAATAAGGCGCGGCTGCGCATGGGGCCGTCCCGATGGTCGAGCACCAGTTCAAGTCTGTCCCGCCGACAGCTGTGTTGTACGGTGTGGAGGCCAATCCGCTGACCGAAACGCCCAAATGGGCCACATAGGGCGGAACTCCCTGGCCCTGATCGCAAGTTGCTGCTCCCGCATCTCCTGTCGCGACAAAAACCGCGATGCCTTCGGTTGCGGCGGTCTCCCATAGATTGTTATAGGCCGCGTTCCCGCCGGTTCCCTCACCCAACTCACATAGACCATAGCTGACGCTAAGAATGTGCGCGTCGGCGACGAGAGTGGAAGAGACTCCGGCGTTTTCAACTACATAACTGGACGAATCGTAGACAGGGTCGTCGGTTGCCGATTGTACTCCCGAAGTTACGAGCACGATTTGCGCGCCTGTGGCGACGGCTCCCGACCACTCGACGTCGAGCGAATTCTCTGTCAGGTCGTCAATAGTGCAGTTTCCAGTCGTGCCCGTGCATATCCCTGGGTCCAATCCATTCGCGCCCTTGACCTCTTGCGGCGTCAATCCTGCAGGCAGACCGAAGGCCGAGCGGAAGGTGGCCACGTCGGCGAGAGTAATATCGCTCGTGCCTGCAATCGCAATCGTTTGTCCCGTCCCCGTGATCGGCGTGGTAGCAGTCCACAGTGGCAGCACGTTATAGATGGTGGCAAAGTCGTAGGGCGCCACGTCTTCAATTAAGGCGGCGCTGTTTCCAGAGCCAACCGTAATGCCAAAATCCGGATGCACCTTGCCCGCCTGCGCCGAGACACCCAGGGCGCTCGCAATCGGCGAGCCGCCCACAACCCGCTCCCATCTTCCCGTGGCGCTGTTCAATATCACCTTGGCGCCAAGCCGGTGCTGCGGCTTCGGCTTGAAGTCGTGCAGCGCTTTCACGCCTGCCACCACCGGCGCCAGTGCAGCAGGAATCTGAGGATCGCTCATGTTGGCGATATGTTTCTCGCCGTCGACCGACAGATTGTGAATCTCCGTATGAAAGGCGCTCTGTACTTGCGCAGCCGTGCCGCCGAACCGGATCGACATCCGGTCCTTCGATACGGCGGCCACCGAAAGCCCGCGACTCCCGAGCCAGTTCGAAATGATTTCAATGTCGGCCAAAGACGGGCCGAACCGCTCTCCCACTTCCGCAGGTTGAAGCCAGTGATGAAAGTTGGGCGAGGACGTGTCGTACTGGCCGGCAACAAAGTCATCGAACGCTGCCTGCTGCTCAGGGCTGCGGCTCAACACCAGCACGATATCGGTCATGGCGAGATCGGGCCTCACCGGCCCCAGGTCGTTCCGGGAATTCGCCGACGGATGGATGTTGCCCTTGAGAGTTACGAGTTGATTCTCGTCGACTCTCTCAAGAATCCTTGGTTCCTGTGTCGCGCTTTGGGAGAACGTTTGGGTTGCGTTGATTAGTGTAACGATCGATAAACCGAAGAAAAGATCACGGAGGAGCCGCATTCTCTTGTCCCGGCACCTTTCCCGGAGGACGAGCCCCGAAGACTCCAAGAGTTATTGTCTAACTGCGAACGAAGAATGTAGATTGCCGCCCACTTTATCACGAATGGGACCCGGAAATCTTTATGTAAAAGGAGCGGCGACCTTCTTACCGATCCTTCTCATTTATTCTGCAGGAAAAACGCGGCGTCTCTTGGGCAGAGATTCGCGCCTTCGGTAACGGGGAGATCGCATTTCGGAGCAATTTTGTCTAGAAAGCAAACATCCGGGCATCCAAAATCCGGCATGCCGCCCCGACATCAAGCGCCTTTGACGCCTTCGATTCGCTTGCCTGAAGCGTCCGGCGGTTCACTGCCGGAAGCGGCTCTTGAATCTCCCCATGAATGCCGCGACCGATCGGTCTGCGATCGAGAGTTACTTTAGATAACCCGAGCGCTCCTCTAAAAACGGGCGAGCATTCTCCTCGAAACGAGAGTCGATTGCAATGCCTTTTTTCTTGATAGGTTCCGCGTCCCGTCCTGGCGCCGCTCTTGGCTAGATCCTTTCACTAAGTCCGTCGACCCAATCCCCGCCTAGCTTTTTCACCTTCATCGTTCGGCCTTCGAAGGTAACTTGATACGGGCCGTCCGGTAAGTCCAGCGGCGCGAGATGAATGTCGCACTTGACGTATTCCGCAATATTCAGGTGGGGCAGGGATACCATTACCGCGCTCACAGTGCATACTGCCTCATGGCCCATGCCCTTGAGCTGTCCCGCCATCATGACGATTTCACGACTTGATGCTGCCATTCATCCCTCCTCTGTCCCGACTCTGCGTAGACTTCCGCCGAATTCTCTTATGCGTACCAGCATTCAAAAGGGCTGCATGTCTTATTCCGCTCAAGACGGTCCGGCTCTGTGTATGAACGTGCGAACCCTTGCTCTGAAGCTCAATTTCGAGATCCTTGGCGTGCCGCAGGTCCCGCTGCACGAATTGGCGCTCCACCGGTTCAACGATCATCTCTGGCTTGAAGAACCGGTAGATATGCCTCCCATTCTTCTTGGCGTGATACATCGCGGTGTCCGCATTCCTGATAAGATTCTCCGCATCCTTGGCGTCGCTTGGATAAATGCTTAAGCCAATGCTGGTTGTGACGCGAATCTCGTGTTGGTCAATCAAATGAACACCCACCACCGCATTCAACAATCTTTTCGCCGTGGTCGCGGCATCTTCAGGGTGTTGTAACTCCCGAAGCAACACGACAAATTCGTCGCCTCCCTGACGGCTCACCGTATCTGGGCCGCGCACACAACTCAACAAGCGCTTCGCCACGGATTGGAGAAGCTTGTCGCCGATCAGATGTCCCAGGGAATCGTTGATTTCTTTGAAGCCGTCCAAATCCAGAAACAACACCGCGACCCGGCCCTTCGTTCGCCGAGCATGAGAGATTGCCTGGGCCACCCGGGTGTTCAGAAGCATTCGATTCGGCAGCCCGGTGAGAAAGTCGTGGTGGGCGGAGTGCGTCAACTTCTCTTCCAATGTCCGCGTGGCGGTTACGTCGCGAAATACAATAACCGCTCCGGTAACTTGCCCTTCACGGTCACGTATTGGCGCGACGGAATCTTCGATGAAGAGTTCGTTCCCGTCCCGACGAATAAGAACACAATTCACCGGGAGCTTTCCCACCCGATTTTGCGCTGTAGCCTTGGCCATCGGATCCAGAATGGTTTTACGGGTAACGCCATCCACGATCCTGAAAGTCTCGGTCATTGCCCGTCCGACGGCCTCGTCAAGCAGCCATCCGGTCATCCTTTCTGCAACGGGATTGAGAAAGGTAATGTTGCCCGATGTGTCAGTGCAAATCACGGCATCGCCCATGGAATTTAAGGTGACTTGGGCCCGTTCCTTCTCAATGAACAGGACTTCTTCGATCATCTTGCGCTCGACTGAATTAAGGAGGGCTCGCATCAGCTCGCGCGGCTCGATCTGGCCCTTAATCAGATAGTCTTGCGCGCCGACTTGCAGGGCTAACACTGCAATCTCCTCATCCTTGGCGCTGGACAGCAACACAATCGATACGCGAGGCGAAGCTGCGAGAACCCGCCTGACCGCCTCGAGCCCAGGTGGATCCGCCATTCCAATATCCAGCAAGACAATGTCAACTGAATGCCTCGTGAGATATCTCTCGGCAGCGCTCATGGATTCAACATGAGTCACCTCAAAGAGGCACGAGATCGAATCGTTGAACATCCCTCGGATCAGGCGAGCTACTTCAGTATCATTTTCGATCAGAAGGATTGTTTTGGCTAGTCTTCCTGCCATTCATTGCACCCCTGCCCGGCCAACCTTACTCTCCGGAATTCAAAAAGACGCAAATGCTTGCTTCTTGCTTTCCACGAATACGCCTCTGAAACCATTCCAACCTATACGCTGAAATCCGAGATGGTCTGACCCATGGGAAGCCGATCGAAATCACCGAGTCCAAGGTGTTCGATTCACTCTCTGATCGAACCTGCCGACATCACAATGTATCTCGCGGACTGTAGGATTAAGCCGTGAATAACAGGCACGCCTCATCTGCAATTGAGAGATCGGGGAACATGGGTATTCTGCTGGGAGTTCTTTCATAAACTGCTAACGTCGCCGAGAGCGATCTATTCGATCCGCGCTCTTCAACTTGCTTTCTAAATAACAAGCGCATCTCCGCTGCGCATCTAGTTCAACTAGATGCAGGAAAGGATAGGTCATCTTCGCATTCAATAAAAATGAAATCTGTTCATTTTTGCTCATACCGGGAAATATGTCCTGAAATTCCTCTACACACATAGGGCTTTCCAGCCGTTTTCCCGCCCCGATCGTAACTACGGTTTTCGCTAAGGGGGGGGCTCAATCCAAGAATGGCTCTTTGTTGATGCGGCACAATGATCAGTTCGAGAAATCCAACTTGCTGCAGCCTCTCAAGGAGAGCTATGGATGCATCTAATGACATACGGTCTCGCGAAGAAAGAATCGGGACTCTCGCATTACAGGCTTGACGTGCTGGCACGATCGTCCCGGCATTGACTAAGCCGGCCTAGTAATTAGTTAGCTAATAATGCGAATGTACTATTCGCTCAAGAACTGCCGACGTGATCGCGGCTAAGGCGAAACCGGAGTCGATGTAACCCGAAGCCGCACGAAACTCAATAGGACACAGTTACCCTGGTTTCGCTCTAGTTGGCCAAAGGATGCGGATCCAGAGATAACTGTGGCCGTCGTCATGAGATCGGGAGTAAGCTTCCTACGGAAGCGTTCTGAATGAAAGGTGGGGTCTATCGGGAGCTACAAGCGATTTAGGATGCAATGGAGCTTTGATCAAGAACAGATAGCGGAGAAGTCATGCAAAGGAACCAATGTGAAGAGGGACTTGGACTAGATAAGGCTTACATGGAAAAAACTCAGATATGGATAAGTGCGGAAGCCGACAAGCGGGTAGCTATCGGTGTGAACAGAGCTGTCGGCGTGAATGAATGGCATGATATTGCGCGCCGCGCCGATGACGCAAAGACAGGGCACAACGTGGCGCTTGGGGAATATATCGATCACACGATTAATTGCCCCAGGTGTAGAACTCGTGCGATTCAATAGGTCTTTTGCATGGACCGGGACCCCCAAGCCAGGCTTATAGACGCTCAACACCGGGCAACGCTTTGCCCCTGTCGCTTCTGGTCTGGTCGCCCGATTCGTTGCTGTTATGCGACCCGCTCCGCCTACCACTATTGGGAAGGTCGCTTGGATAGCGGCGACCTTGTTTCACATACAAACGTTCAACGTGGGATTCGGAGAGGAAATTGCCCTTGATCGAGGCGCATCTTTCTTTAGGAATCGCTCCGCAAACAGGACAACTGAAATCTAGCGAAGGGCTATGCTCGGCCATTCCCATCTTTTACCGCGGTTCGACCGAATAATGATGGTCAATTCTGAACGGCAAGCGCCCAAATTCAGCACCACACTAATTCGACTCCTTACAGAAAGTGCCAAGATCGTTCATTGCAATGGACGCGAGTTATTGAGGAACTAAGGAGACTCTGCACAAGTAGGCGATCCTGATGCTTATTGGTTAGGCGGCGTAAATAAATAACATTTACATATACCGTCCGGATATGTTATCCGGTTGGGTATGGACACCGATGCCGAAGTCGCTCAGTACTTTGCTGGCATGTGGCCGCATTTGGATGAACACGCCCGCCGTTTGGTGGCTGCCAGCAAAGCCGTGGAACTGGGTTATGGAGGCATTTCGCGGGTCAGTCGCGCCTGCGGCCTTTCGCGCGTCACGTTGACCAAGGGCGTTGAGCAATTGCAGGCCGCACCTCTGGTCCCTGGCCGGATCCGCCACGAGGGCGGCGGACGACACGCGTTGACGTCTAAGGACCCCGGCTTGGCGCCCACGTTGGACGGGTTGGTCGAACCCACTGCGCGCGGCGACCCGCAGTCGCCGCTGCGCTGGACCTCGAAGAGCGCCCGCATGCTGGCGGCAGAGCTGACGGCTCGGCGCCACCCGGTCAGCCACACCAAAGTCACCCAACTGCTGCGGGAGAGTGGCTACAGCCTGCAAGGCAACCGCAAGACCGAGGAGGGGGACGATCATCCCGATCGCGATGCGCAGTTCCGGCATATCAACCGCGCCGTCAAACGCGCTTTGCGTGCAGGCGAGCCTGTCATTTCCGTGGACACGAAGAAAAAGGAATTGATCGGCAATTACCAGAATCAAGGCCGCCAATGGCGCAAAGAGGGAACGGCGAACAAGGTCAACGGACACGATTTTCCCTCGCCCGACGTGCCCCGCGCCTATCCCTACGGAATCTATGACCTCGGGCGTAACGCCGGCTTCGTTAATGTGGGCACGGACCATGACACCGGAGCGTTCGCGGCGGCCTCGATTCGCGGTTGGTGGCGCGCCGAGGGCCGCCACCTATATCTGCGTCCGCCGCGACTGCTGATTACCGCCGACGGCGGTGGCAGCAACGGCTGGCGCCTGCGGCTGTGGAAATGGGAGTTGCAGCGCCTGGCCGACCAGACAGGACTGACACTGACGGTCTGCCATTTCCCGCCGGGCACAAGCAAATGGAACAAGGTAGAGCACCGGTTGTTTTCCTTCATCTCGTCCAACTGGCGCGGCGAGCCACTGCGCGATTATGAGACGGTGGTGCGGCTAATCGCCGGGACGACGACGGCCAAGGGCTTGAAAGTGACCTGCCGTTTGGACCACCGCAGGTACCCCGTCGGACGCAAGATCACGGATGAAGCGTTTGCCCATGTCAATCTGAAGCCCGACAAATTCCATGGCGAATGGAATTACACGATCCATCCGAACATCAAAGCGTAGTTGTAAATGTTATTTCCTTACACTACCTTAGAGGCTTATCGCGAAATCGCCGAACGAAATCCGGACTATGTCGCAGGCTACCAGCGCATCCTGAGTGAACTGGAACAGAACGATCCTGATCACGCCGAGGTGCAGCAGGGATTGGGCAAGCGTGCACTCGATGGCGGCGATTTTCAGCAGGCGGTCGTCCACCTGCGTCGCGCCCTGGCACTCAACCCGGCTCTGGGACTCTCCGAGGCCTATCTTTCAGAAGCGCTCGCACAGGAGAACCAACTGGATGAGGCGATTGATGCGAGTGAAAGGGCCGTGAGCCTCGATCCGTACAACGCGCTATTTCATAAAGCGCTGATCGATCAGCTCATCGCCGCAAAGCACTACGACAAAGCTGTGGCGGCGATGGAGCTCTACATGGAGCTTTTTCCGGAAGACGGTTTTATGCGGAAGATGCTCGACTTGGCGAAGCAATGACGTCCGGTCCGACGCGACAAGCGGTTGGTCGAGCAGCCTTCATTCCTCCAGCCGCGCCGCAAACAACCTCTCAAACACGATCCGATGCTCCCAGGCGACCAGCAGCCAAAGCAGCGTCGCAAAGGCGCCCGGCCCAATACCGCTCGGGTTCATCAGGAGGTGAAACGTAAGGATGTTGAAGAGCACGGGACCCAGCAGCGTCAGCCCCAGGCCCACGAACCGGTTCACCACCAGCAGAATCCCGGAGATGACCATAATCGCGCCCACCACGTAAAAGTAGTGAGCGGCAAACAGAGCGACCGTGAATTGTCCGGCCAGACCTGTCGGCATCGGCCCCATGGGAATGAAATTCAGGAACATGTTGGAGCCGAACACCAGGAACATCAGTCCCAGCAGGTAGCGGGCAATGGCGGCGACGATCTTCATACGGAATCTCCTTGAGATTGGTGCAGCCCTGTTTGAACAAGAGCTGCTCGACTGCATTCAGAAAGGCGAGGCACTTCGTTCTACATGATGGATGGCCGCAACGCAAGCGCCGATGCAGAAGATTCGCTGCCCGGTTCTTGCAGTCGGCGGTAAACTGGGTGAGTTAGAGGAAGATAGCCGTCATGCGACCGTCCGAAATCCTGCCGCAATATCGAGACACCATCCGTCAGCTGGTGCTGGAAGCGGGCATGGCAAACCCGCGCGTCTTTGGAAGCGTAGCGCGTGGCGAAGATCGGGACGGCAGCGACCTGGATATTCTCGTTGATCCCGCTCCACGAGCCAGCCTGTTGACGATGGTGCGGCTCCAGAGCCAACTGGAAGAAGCTACCGGAATCAAGATCGATCTCCGCACACCCGGAGAGCTTCATCCCCGCTTCCGTGAGAAGGTCTTCGCCGAGGCTGCGTCCTTGTGAACAAGCACGAATTTCGAGCCAAGGACTAATTGCTCCACATGCTGGAAGCTGTGAACCGGATTCTTGAGTACACCGCAAAAGTAAGCGAGCAGGAGTTCTTTGCCAGCCAATTGTTGCAGGATGCCGTGGTTCGCAACATTGAGATTATTGGCGAGGCGGCAAAGAATCTGCTTGAAGCGGGTCCGGAGTTTGCCGCGAAATATCCGTCGATTCCATTTGGACAGATTTATGGAATGAGAAATCGTGTGGCGCATGGCTACTTTGCCGTCAGCACGGCGATGGTTTGGGATTCCGTGCAAGTGGACCTGCCTGACCTGCGCCAGCAGCTTGTGAAGGTGCTCGGGGAATTGGAGTCGGAGGGGTGAAGATGGAAGGGCAAGAGCGCCTAGAAAACACGGACCAGGCTAAGCCGGAGTTGCTCAGTGTGCCGAAAGGGAGCGACAACAGGATCGGCTGGGTAAGAAACCTCGAGGCTCTCGACAGGGAGAGCGAACACTTCGTCGTTGAATACGAATTGGGATCGGAATGCCGGATTCCGGGACTGCTCGACTACTCCGATGGAAAAATCATTTGCGCTCTTATGAGCACCGAGGAAGGCAGGGGCGGGCTGTGGCCCTAGAGCCTGTTATTAACTT
>PLKY01000057.1:0-3245 GCA_003140785.1 Acidobacteriaceae bacterium
ACCGGAACGCCGGAAACAGACCTCCACGCCGGTCAATGAGCGCGTTGGCCCTGTTTGCGTCAGACGAGCCCCGTTTGACTTTGTACTTAGACATCTATATAAAGACATCTAAATATGGCTAGGACCGATTCCCTGCAAGGTTCGCTCGATTTGCTCGTGCTCAAAATCTTGTCGCGGCGCCCGCGGCTTCACGGATACGCCATTATGGCTGCCATCGCCAGTACATCCGGCGAAGTGCTGCGCGCAGAGGAGGGCTCGCTCTACCCCGCGCTGTATCGGATGGAGGAAGCGGGCTGGATTCGCGCTGAGTGGATCAAGAAGGATACTGGCCGCCGGGCTCGCGTATACGAACTGACCGCCGCAGGCAAAAAGCAACTGGGCGCGGAAGAGTCGCGCTGGCAGTCAGTCAGCCTGGCAATCAACCGGGTTCTCCGGGAGGCGTGACATGTCGTTGTGGTCGCGTATTTCGAATGCCTTGCAGGGCGAGCGCTTGAACCGCGAGATCGAGGAAGAGTTGCGGTCGCACATTGAAGAAGCCATTGCCTCGGGACGCGATCCCGCGGAAGCCCACCGTGCATTCGGCTCCGCATTGCATGCTCGCGAGGCGAGCCACGGCATTCGCGCAGCGGGATGGCTTGAATCCCTTCTTGCTGATGCGAATTTCGGCTGGCGGCAGCTCCGCCGCAACAAGGTCATGACCGTGGCCGCTGTGCTTTCGCTCGCCCTAGGGATGGGCTCCTGTGTAGCTGCATTTCGTCTCATCGACGCTCTCCTCTGGCGTCCGCTTCCCGTCGCCCACGCGGATCGCCTTTTCGTCCTCACCCGTCAGGTCATCGGTTTCGACGGAAAGCCAGCGGAATACGACTACTGGGCTACCCGCGATTTCGACCTCATGCGCGACGCTGTCAAAGGACAAGCCGATCTCATCGCAGCCTCTTACGCCGAGCGAACCGACTTTACCTTTGCCGCCGACTACGAGATGGAGAAGGCCCACGTCCAGTACGTGTCTGGCACCATGTTCTCGCTCTTCGGCCTTCAGCCTGCGTTAGGCCGACTGCTCACCGCCTCCGACGACCGCGCCCCTGGCGCCGGCCCATACGCCGTTCTCTCCTGGGACTACTGGAACCACCGCTTCGGCCGCGATCCCCATGTGATTGGCCGCAGCTTTCACATTGGCAATCAGGTCTACGAGATCGTCGGAGTGGGCCCGCGCTCCTTTACCGGCACTGAGCCCGGCACGGTCACCGACATTTTTTTGCCAACGATGATGAAGACTTACGCCACCCAGCAGAGCGTCAACTGGCAACGGACACTGATGCTGATCAACACCGGCGTCTCGCTCGATCCGCTCCGTCAAAAACTCGCTGCCGTCAGCCACGCATTTGAAGTTGAGAGTGCCAAGAGCTTTCAGGGCATGACCCAACTTTCGATAGGTCGCTTCCTCAATCAGCAACTGCTCATCAGGCCCGCATCCGCTGGCGCCTCCAACCTCCAGCGGGACTATCGGCGTGCTCTTGGTATCCTAGGCATCCTCGTCGCGCTCGTTCTCCTTATCTCCTCCGTGAACGTCGCCAACATGATGACCGCCCAGGCCGCGGCCCGCGTCCACGAGATGGCCCTTCGCGTCTCTATTGGCGCCGGTCGCGGCCGCCTCGTCCAGCTCATCCTAGTCCAGAGCGCACTTCTTGCCCTGTTCTCCGCTGTCCTCGGAGCCTCGTTTGCGGCGTGGTCAGCGCCGTTTGTCCTTAGCTTCATCAGCCCGCCGGACAACCCCGCCCGCCTCCCTCTCCCGGCGGACTGGCGCGTGCTGCTCTTCGCCATCGGCCTCATCGCTGTTGTCGTGCTTTTGCTCGGACTGGTCCCCGCGCTCCGCGCTTCCACCATTCGCCCGGTCAGCGCCCTGAAAGGCGGCGAAAAAAACCACTCACCTCGCCGATTGATGCGCGGCGCCATCGCTCTTCAGGTCGCCTTCTGTTTCCTCGTTCTTTTTCTCTCGTCGCTCTTCGTTGCCACGTTCGAGCGTCTTTCCCGCAAACCCTTGGGATTCTCCACCGATCGCCTTCTGCTCCTCGATACCGTCGCGCAAAAGGGCCAACCACCCGCCGCATGGGATCAGACAGCTGACGCTATTCGAAACGTGCCGGGGGTTGAATCGTCAGCGACCTCGATCTGGCCGCTTTTGCAAGGGGTCATAACCAACAGCTTCATCTCCATCAACGGCGCGGCTCCCGGGCCCAATCCCGCTTTCTTTCTCAACGTCACTCCCGGCTGGCTCGGAACTATGCGAATCCCAATCCTGCAGGGCAGCGACTTCCGGCCAGAGGACACGGCCCCCGGTGAGGCCATCGTCAGCGAGACATTCACCCACACATTCTTTCCCGGGCAGGATCCGATCGGCAAGACCTTCAAGCGAGCTGTCGACGAAGGACCTCTCTACCGCATCGTTGCGCTAGTGCCCGACACTCCTTACAGCAATGTGCGCGAGCCTATGCTGCCCGTCGCCTACATCCCCTTTCGCCTAGTCGACGAACACGGCCTCCCGCGTCCCATTTCTTCCGGCACGTTCGTCGTTCAAACAGTCGCCGCCAACCCATTCGCCCTCGCTGACACACTCCGCCAGACCGTCGCCCAACGCCACAATGGCCTCCGCGTCAGCAATATTCGCACCCAGGCCGAACTGGTCCGCGATCAGAGCGTCCGCGAGCGCCTGCTTGCCATGCTCGCCGTCTTCTTCACTTGCGTTGCGCTTTTACTCGCGGGAATCGGGCTCTACGGCGTGTTGATCTACTCGGTTCTGCAGCGCCGCCACGAGATTGGTATCCGCATTGCGATCGGCTCGCCTCGTGCCGGAATCGTGCGCCTTGTGACTCTCGATGTCTTCATGATGATCGCGCTCGGAGGTTGCGCGGGCGTCGCGCTCGGGTTCGGCGCGGCGCGCTATGTCGAGTCGCTTTTCTATCAGGTCAAAGCAACCGACGGAGATATGATCGCGCTGCCGGCGTGCGCCATACTGCTCACTGCTCTCGTTGCCACACTGCCCGCCGTGCTTCGCGCGCTGCGCACAGACCCCACCGAGATCCTGCGCGCGGAGTGAGGGACAGAGTCTCACTTATAGCGAACTTGCAGATGGCGATCGGATTTACCATGCATCCGGATCATTAGCTGCAAAATCGCCGAGTCACTCATCGAGCTGTGTGGGCCGGAATTCTGGGTTCCGGGCGAGTCACCGCTAGCCTACATCGGAA
>PLKY01000057.1:3278-3798 GCA_003140785.1 Acidobacteriaceae bacterium
CGCCTGCGGCTTCGTTCTAACCCGCCACCCGGACCCAACGTGAGACAGATCACGCCCGCTTCCGGATCGGACATAGGTCGATAAACGGCGGTTGAGTTTCGGATATCCCGGATTCGCATCAATTCTTTAGACTTTACGGCTTGGGGATGTTTCTACGACGATGGTCTTGTCCTGGGGATAGAAGACCCGTCACTGCCTTGTTCCTGCTGATTGGTTCTATGAATGGCAGAAACTAGACGAGAAGACAAAGCAACCTTACGCCATTGCGATGAAAAGCGACGGCATGTTCGCGTTCGCTGGCTTATGGGAAAAGTGGAAAGACAAGACGACCGGGCAAGTGCTGCGAACATACACCATTCTGACCACCGACCCGAACGAACTCATGGCGTCGATACACAATCGAATGCCGGTGATCGTGGCACCCAAAGACTACGGACGATGGTTGGACCATGGAGAACCGTCACACTTGCCAGTTGATCTGCTCAGGCCGTACCCGTTGAGGAGATGACTGCCTGGAAGG
>PLKY01000084.1 GCA_003140785.1 Acidobacteriaceae bacterium
ATGCGCCGGCCGCCGCCGGTCGCGGCAGCCTGGCTCTTACTATGCTGGCTGATTGCCCAGTAAAACAGCAGTCCGAAGAGAAGTAGAACGACTGCCCAAACCCAGCGATGACGACGGTGAACTGGTTCCGTTGTTGAATCCTGGGCGGGCTGTCTCGTCGGAGAAGCTTGCGAAGCAGAAGGTTGCTGGTCCATTTTCTCTCTTGTGTTCCGACTTGAATGGCGTTGTAGGATTCAACACCCAAGCCAATTCTTGCGCAAAACCGTGCGCTACTACGCAAAACCCTGCGTACTAAACGTACAACCTCGGTGGCGCTAATCTCAAGAAGACGCCTCAGGTCGGTGACCACGAGGAGGAATCCTATAAGAGATTCTTGCCCCACATCGGAAGCATTACATGCGTCAACTCGACTTTGTATAGGACGAACGAAGAGTGGAAATAGTCGCAACGGCGATGACGGGGCAATCGCTGTACGTTGATGAAGGATTTGCGCTTATCGGATGCGGGCTGGGGATGACGGGGTTCCTCGAACTTCGAGGGAACTCGAATTTGGATGGTCTTTGCAGGTTTCGTTCCGAGACTGATGGAGAGCCTTTTCCCGAACTCGTCTTCGCGAGACTTCTTCGTGTTTGGATTTCCTCGAAAAGCCCGATCGCGGGACAATCGCGGTACAAAGTTCTTGAGACTGGTTCGTTGGGTTCACAGCGAGTGCTTTGCTTCTTGTCGTCCGCGACACAGGATCGGTCATCGGAGACAAGCCTGAAATCCGCATGGCGCCCCGTCGTCCGTCCGGTTCGTTCCGCTTGCCGGACCAGGCCCTCGAATGCGAGGACGTATGCCCAAAGACGAATTTTGCGCAATAGCTTCCCGGTCGTGGGCCTCCAACCTCCGCGAAAGTGGGCCAGGCAGAAAGAGAGCAACACCACTTGGTGCCTTTGCATCACAGGAACAGGTAAGCGATCACAGTTGTTGTCGTTGTTCCTGTTTCACTCAGAATTGCCGCTAGGTACGCGCCTTGCGCGATTCGTTCAAATACCTTGGTGATCTACTTCATCGACACCTTCCAATTATTTCCGGCCGGCGGTATCGGGTCGAATGTTACGCACGACGGATGTGAAAGAGGTAACAAAATGAACCCAGGTTCTCCTCAGATCCCGGTTGGTCTGTTCGCAAAGGCGCCGGAATTGATTGCTGAGTCGCTCGCCTCGAAAGAGACGTACCCCGATGGGCCTGCCACGGGAATGAGAATGCTCGTCTTCTATATTTCTTATGCGGGCAGACATCTGAGCGTCTCCAGGATGCGCGGCCTGGAACGGGCGAAGAAACTCCTTGCGGCGCGAATGGAACGGATGCTGAAAGAAGAACGTCAGCAAGCGGCGTAGTTTCTGCGCGGTCGACAATATGACCACTGCGGCCAAATTCGACACCGTCGATCCAGTAGAAGACCTGGTGACCCCGGGAAGACTCGAACTTCCGACACGCAGTTTAGGAAACTGCTGCTCTNNACCTGAGCTACGGGGCCACGTCTTATAACGGCAGCAATATACTTCCGACACACAATTTCTCTTGACACACCTCGCATATTTGTTTAGTTTAGGTTTCACTATGGCAGACAAACAGATACCAAAGACTCTTCTGGAAGCGGCTCGCTACTTTGAGAGTATAGATGCTTGCGTGGAGCTAGTTGCAAGCCTTCGTTGGCCGCGTGGTGTGCAGTGTGTGCATTGCGGTCATGGGAAGGCATCGTTTCTTACCACGCGGCGTATCTGGAAGTGTGCGAAGTGCCGGAAACAGTTCAGTGTGAAGATAGGCACGATCTTTGAAGAGAGCCCGCTGGGTTTGGATAAGTGGCTGCTTACTCTGTGGCTGATCTGCAATTGCAAGAACGGTGTGAGTTCGTGGGAAGTGCATCGCAGTATTGGAGTGACACAGAAGAGTGCATGGTTCATGCTCCACCGGCTCCGGTTGGCGTTGAAGAACGGTGACTGGGTGAAGATGGGTGGAAGTGACGGCGGGCCGGTGGAAGTGGATGAGACGTTCATTGGACCCGATCCGCGCAAGATGCACAACAAGCGCCGGCTGGCACGGAAGGCTGCCGCGGACGGCAGTATGGAGATGAAGACTCCGGTAATGGGAATGCTCGACCGGGAGAGCCGCAAGGTACGCGCCGCGGTCGTGCCGAACGTGAAGCGGGAGACACTCCAGAATGCTATCCTCGAAGGCGTAGAGAAGGACTCCTTTGTGTTCACCGACCAATCCGTAGCGTATGACAACCTTGCCGCGCGGGAATACCTCCACGCCACAGTCAACCACACGAACGAGTACGTGCGTGGCCAGGTTCACACCCAGGGGATCGACAACTTCTGGAGTCTGTTGAAACGGGGATTGAAAGGCACATACGTTGCCGTCGAGCCGTTCCATCTGGACCGGTACTTGGATGAACAGATGTTCCGGTTTAACAACCGGGCGACCAAAGACAACCCGCTGGACGACCGTGACCGGTTTATGCTGGCAGTATCGCAGATTTCAGGGAAGAGACTGACTTACGCAGAACTGACTGGCAAGGTGGGAGGGGCGGAACCTTTCTAAATGGCCCGCTTGGATGAAGAGGCAGAAACGCGGGCGCGGGAGACTTTAGACGCCCGTTTCGCTTTTTTCTCTGCATCTAATTTCGCTTTGATTTTTGAGTGCGGAACGGCGACCAATCGCCGCATAAAATCTATGAACTTCGCGTTCGGTTCGCTGCTGCTAGAGTTGCCACTCATGCGCTTTGAAACCTCCGCTTAGGCGGAGCGTACCACGATCCGCCGGAAAGGCGGATGTGTCATCACTCTCGCGTGATTCCGAAGTGGTTTTCAAACATTTCCCGAACCGCACTTACACCGATTCCCATACCCAACGCCATTTCCTGCAGCCTAGCGCGAGGCGACTCATCCACCATTATCTCCAGCGCAAATGCGGGCTGGAAGTGCAATGTCGCTCCCGGCTCGAAATTGCTGATCTTGAATCGCGCGATTTCACATTGATTTTCGAGAACGTCGCCCCCAATGAAATTGCAGTATTCGATTCCCATTTCCACGGGGAGGACGATCATCAGGCTTCCACCCGTCAACGCTGTTCCGACCAAGTGGAGTTTTCGATGCCGATCAATACGTGCCCAGTTATTCAAGGCGACCAGCATCGTTCCCAGATCGAACTGCTTCCCATCGAATCTACAGGCCAATCCAGAGTATCCCTGTACTCCCTCAATGATGGCGGTTATGTCCGGCGGAATATCTTTCATGCGCCGAATCGCTTCTTTAAAGTCATCTGGATCGGATGTGATGGGGAACTGCCATTGCTTTGGATTGGGGGGAGGGTCACCGAATTTCAAAACAGCAGCATCGTAAACACAGCAATCCAGAGCGCTCCTGAGTTGATACAACATCTCTCCGAGTTCGAGCGAAAACGGGAGAGTCCAATCCAGTTTGACTGGCTCAAGGAAGAATCTCCCAGTCCCATCGTCGTCCACCTCTGGGCGGGAAGCATAAGCCTGACTTGCGTCAAAGGCGTTCCAGCGATTTATGAGCGACTGACGGTGAACCTCTGCCCGGTCAACGCGGTCCCAACACGTCTGGAATGGTAAGAACATTCCATAATCATATCGTTTGCCCTGAGAGGACCTTATAATTCTCGGCACTATTAAAACCGAGGAACACCTGCTGATCTGGACAGTGCTGAGTTCGCAG
>PLKY01000252.1 GCA_003140785.1 Acidobacteriaceae bacterium
TCGTTCGCGGTGACACCAGCCCGCTAACAAATAACGCAATTGCTTCGCTCATCGCCATCACCTTCGACCGCTATCGCGCCTTCGCGAATGAAAGCCGCATCGAAACCGAGCGTCGTACCGAACAACTCCGATCCACCGTTCTTGACAGCCTCGCCCACGCCTATAAGACTCCCCTCACTGCCATCCGCGCGGCCAGCACCGGCCTTAGCGAAATGGGGCGTCTTTCTGCGTCGCAAGCAGAACTTGTCTCGCTAATCGACGAACAAGCCGGCCAGCTTAACGAGTTGACGGCGCGCCTGCTCACCACCGCTCGCCTCGATGCGGGCGATGTCGCCATTGATGCGCTCCCGATCAATGTTTGCTCCCTTATTGAAGAGGTCGTGGCCGGCCTCAGTGACCGCCTCGCAAGCATGAAAGTCGCAATCAGCCTGCCCGACGAAGGCCTCATTCTCACCTGCGATCGCCAGCTGATGGTCATGCTGCTCACGCAATACATCGACAATGCCTGCAAATACTCGATTTTCGGCACCACCATCACCATTGGCGCCATTCAATCCAAAGCCGAAATGATCTTTTCCGTGCACAGCTTCGGCCCGGTCATTCCCATGTCTGATCGCGAGCGGATCTTCGATCGTTACTACCGCTCTTCCACTTCGTCCAACCGCGCCCCTGGTACCGGTATCGGCCTTGCCGTCGCCAAGCGCGTCGCTCTGATCCATGGTGGATATGTCTGGGTCGCCAGCGACGAGGAGGAAGGCACAACCTTTTACGCCGCCATTCCCGCACCAGTACAAAAGAGGAAAGCTCGATGAACCAACCTGCCATTCGTGTTCTCATCGTTGACGATGAAGCGGCCATCCGCCGCGCCCTGCGCCCCCCCCTCGCTGAACTCGGCTTCCAGGTTCACGAAGCTTCTCGCGGAGAAGAAGCATTGCAACTGCTCCACTCCTCTCCCGTCGACGTGGTATTGCTCGACATCAATATGCCGGGCATCGGCGGCATTGAGACCCTCCGGCGCATCCGTGCCTTCGCACCGCGCTTGCCTGTGCTCATGGTCACGGTCCTGGAAGCGGAGGAAGAAAAAGTCGAAGCGCTCGAGCTGGGTGCCGACGACTACATCACCAAGCCTTTCAGCACACGTGAACTCATCGCACGCATTCGCACCGCCCACCGCCGCGTCCACGCGCCAACTCGCGTCGAAGATGCCCCAATCGAAATCGGCGAAATCCGCCTTACCCCGGCGCGGCGCAGCGTCACCAAACGCGGCCAACCCGTTCACCTGACGCGCAAGGAGTACGACATTCTGTATTGCTTGATGAGCCGTGCCGGCCGAGTAATTACGTATGCCCGATTGCTCACTGCAGTCTGGGGCGCAGATTGTCGTGAAGAGGTCGAGTATCTGCGCACTTTCATCCGACAATTACGCAAGAAAATTGAGGATGACGCATCCAACCCGATTTATCTGCTCACGGACGTCTACGTGGGTTATCGCTTCGCCGACGCGCAGATGCTCCTCGAAGTCAGCGAAGGCGCGCCCGCTGAATCGGCAGCGCACGAAGCGGAGGCCGAAGGCGTTCTGAAGAGCATCGTTGAGTGAACGGCGAACTATTGTCCTGCCTCGAAGTTCACCTCATAAATGCTGTCATCCTGAGCGACCGTAGCGAAGCGAGGGGAGTCAAAGGACCCGCGTTTGCACCAGTCTATTCGTCGTAGTGCAGCAAGCTGAAGACGTCGTACTCCGCAAAGCGGTCGCGCCCCTTTAAGAAATCCAGTTCCACGGCGAATCCCAGTCCCGCAATTTCGCCGCCCAGCTGCTTCACCAGCTTTACGGTCGCTTCCATTGTTCCGCCCGTAGCCAGCAGATCGTCCACCAGCACCACGCGCTGCCCGGGCTTGATCGCGTCCATGTGGATCTCAAGCGCGTCCGAACCGTATTCGAGGTCATATGTCACCCGCGCCACTGGAGCGGGCAGCTTCCGCGGCTTGCGCACTGGCACAAATCCCGCATTCAACCGATACGCGAGCGCCGGGCCGAAAATAAATCCCCGCGCCTCGATGCCCAGCACCAGGTCGATCCTTTCTTCAATGTAGTGCGCCGCCAGCGCATCGATCAGTTGCGCAAAGCCGGTCTTGTCCTTCAGAAGCGTGGTGATGTCGTAAAACAGAATCCCCGGTTTGGGAAAATCGGGTACCGTGCGTACCAATAACTTCAAAGCTTCTATGTTTATTGGCTTAATCTTCTCGGGCATACGTCTGCTCTCTCCTCAAAAGTGTTTCAAGCTGTGGCTTGAAAAAGAAATTGCGGGAAGGGAACAGGTCGGTATGCGGTTCGTCTTCCCTATCGATTATAGAAGGCGGGAGCAGATAGGAATTAAGGGACTGAGGAGGTCACCACAACCGAATGCTCATTGACTTGTCCGTGGATCAATGGGCTCAGGGACTAGCGATTATTAAAGGCTTTTTTGTTAATCCCAACGCCCTTAGTCCCTCAGTCCCTGCTTTCCTCACCACGCCCCCTCAATTCGGAACGACTGCAATTCGCGTGCCTCATTCTCTTCGAGGTGGTGCTCCACTACGCGATCCACACGGCTCCCGCGAGGACCCTTCTTCAGGCTGGCGCGCAACTCGGCGATGTCTTCCGCCGTGCCCGAAGCCACCACTTCCACATCTCCATCCTCGGTGTTGCGCACCCAGCCGCGAAGGTCCAGTTCACTGGCCTCTCGATGCACAAACCACCGAAAGCCCACGCCCTGTACCCGTCCTCGAATTAGAAAATGGAGCACCATCGTCGCCTTCCATCGCCAGTTTTGCAGACGCACTTGCTTACGCGCAACCCTCCTACCGTGCGGGAGCGTAGCGTATCGACAGACAGATTCTCGATGATGTGCACTCTGTTCTTATGCGTGCGGCCCTGCACGCCCGCGCTACACTGAACTCACCATGGTATTCGTGCTCGACAACTACGACTCCTTTACCTACAACCTGGTTCAATACTTGGGCGAGCTGGGTGCGGAAGTTGTCGTTCGCCGCAACGACGAACTTTCCGTCGATGAAGTCGAGGCACTCAAGCCTGAGCGCATCCTGCTTTCCCCTGGCCCCTGCACGCCTGGCGAAGCCGGCATCCTGGTTCCGCTCATCCGTCGCATGGCCGGGAAAGCCCCGATCCTTGGCGTCTGCCTTGGCCACCAGGCTATTGGCGAAGCCTTTGGTGGGGAGGTGGTGCGCGCGCACCAGCTAATGCACGGCAAGACCAGCACTGTCCAGCATGACGGCCATGGCATCTTCTCCGGCCTGCCGACCCCGCTCACCTGCACGCGCTATCATTCGCTCATCGTTTCTGAGGACTCGCTGCCCGCCGAACTCACCATCACTGCGCGGACGCCGGAATCGAATGGAGCCGGCGTCGCCGGTGGCACTGTCATCATGGGGCTGCGCCATCGCAAATTCCCAATCGAGGGCGTGCAATTTCATCCCGAGAGTGTGCTGACCGAAGGCGGCCACCAGATGATCAAGAACTTCCTGGAAATGTAGCGTGAAGCAAGCGTCGTCCCTAGTACCAACGTCCCTGGCCACGCATGCGATTTGCATCTTCGCGCTCGTCGCTCTCGGAACATCACCGCTCGCGTCACACCTCCACGCACAATCTCCGGCGAACACCCCAGTAATTTCTGTTCAAGCTGTTTCAATCACGGCCAATCCCATCGCAATCGTCGCTCTCGACAGCCGCATACCCGGCAGCGCTGCGGTCGTCACGGGGGCCCTGCAGGTAATGGGCGGTAAGGCCATCATCGCCGCCAATGGCACGGTGACCGCTGGGGCAACCACCACCGACGTTACCTTGCCACAGCGCGGAACTCTGCATGTCTGCGCCTCTACCACCGTCAAGCTGGCCGCCGACGCAAGCGTTCCTCCGGGCGAAGCTCCCGGCATCATGATGGCCATGGACCACGGCGCCGTCGAAGCCAGTTTCACAACAGGGCGCAACGCAGACATTGTCCTCACGCCAGACTTCCGCATTCTCATCGGCGGCCCCGGAACCTCAAACGTCAAGGTTCGGCTTGGCCAGGGCGGTGACACCTGCGTCGACAATCCCGGGGGAGCCGCTCCATACGTACTCGTCACCAGCGTCTTCGATGGAAGCGTCTACCGTGTGCAGCCCGGCCAGCGCGTCATGCTGCAACATGGAAATGTGCACGAAGTTGTCGATCAGGAAAAAGAGCCCTGTGGCTGCCCGCCTGCTCCTGCTCAAGTGCAAGGCAACGACTTTCCTCTGGCCCAAAGCGAGGGCCTGGCGCCCATCACTGCCAACCCGTCCGGCTCGCCGCGCGGCAGCAAGGGAGCTCCATCAACCCAGCCCTTGGTCTACAGCTCGGGCGATCTCGCGTCTTCATCGGGCACTCCCTCACCCCAGACTTCCGCCACAGATGGGGCGACACCACCCAAGGCAGCGCATCACAAGAAGAACGGTCTCTTCGAGCGCATCGGCCATTTTTTCCGCCGCATCTTCGGCGCTGAGTGACGGTTCTTGACCCGCCGGTTGCGCAGCGTACTGGAATCCGGAAAGTCTGCAGCGCCGTTCGACTCCGCAGGTTTATAGCTCCTGCGCCTGCTTGATCGCCCGGATCACCGCCTGCGCCTTGTTCAGCGACTCTTGGTGCTCCAACTCCGGAACCGAGTCGGCAACGATGCCCGCACCCGCCTGCACGTAGCCCTTGCCGTCCTTGGCCAACAGCGACCGAATCGCAATACACGAATCGAGATTCCCTGAGAAATCCGCGTACAGCACTGCCCCGCCANNTGCATGACGTGGCTGTAGCGCTCCACGAACATCAGCCGGTCCACCTTCACGCTGCCGAATTCGCTAACCCGTCCCACATCATTGCGTCCCAGGTCCACCAGCATCACGTGCTCGGCACGCTCTTTCTCATCGCTCATCATCTCTTTTTCAAGGGCGAGATCCTCTGCTTCATTCGCTCCTCGCCGCCGCGTCCCGGCAATCGGTCGATACTCCACTTGCCCATCGTGAACACGCACAAGAAGCTCCGGCGACGAGCCTGCTAACTCAAGCGCCTCTTCGGCAAACTTCTTCTTCGATGATTTCTTCGCCTCCTTCACCGAGCCTCCCAGCGCACCATCCGGCGTGCAGCGCAAGAAATACATATACGGGCTGGGATTCACCGTGCGCAGCGCTCGATATACCTGAAAGGTGTCCAACGCCGGCTCCATATCGAATCGTTGCGACAGCACTGTCTGAAACACATCGCCCGCCGCGATGTACTCTTTGGTCCGCTCCACCGCGGCCAGAAAATCCTTCTTGCGTGTGCGATATTTCACCTTCAGCTTTCTGTCGTCTTTGGCAGAGCGCAATTTAGGCAGCGGCCCGGCAAGCCGCCTTTCAAGTTTCCCCAGCCGCTGCACTGCATTCGCATAGGCCTTCTCGGGAGCGAGCAAAGTCACATCCGCTGTGACCATCAACCAAATCTGTTTGCGCACATGGTCGAAGGCCAGCACTTGATCAAAGAAGAGCAAACATGCGTCCGGCACGCCCAATTCGTCCTTCGCCAGGTCGGGCAATCGCTCAATTTGCCGCACTGCGTCGTAGGCGAAAAACCCCACCGCGCCCGAGGTAAACGGTGGCATTCCGGCCAGCCGCGCCGGCTTGTGTCCGCCGAGAGCTTCGCGTAGCACGGCAAAAATGTCTCCTTCAAGGCGCACAGTCCGTTTGCCTTCGGTGATCGCAATGCTGCGTCCCCGCGCGACAATGCGCTTGTAGGGATTCAATCCGATGAAGGTGTAGCGGCCCACCTGCTCGCCGCCCTCCACCGACTCGAGCAAGAAGCATTCGCGCTCCTGCCATGCCGCCCGCAGGAACGCCGATACCGGCGTCTCCAAATCCGCCGTTAGCGTGCGATACACGGGAACGAGTGTGTGCGCTTTTGCGAGCGCCAGAAATTCTTTGCGGCTGGGCTGAATCTGTTGCGCAGTGGCCTTCACAGAGTCCAGTGTACTTGGCCCGATTCGTCATCGAACGAGCGAAGGGTTCTCCCTAAATCCGGTGGGCCGGCCCGATCACGTGCCAATGCAGTGCGAACCAGCTAAGAAACAAACATGCCAAGCCGACCAGCGTGAACTTCACCTTGGTAATCCAGCGCATGCCTTCGCGCCACCAGATCGTCACAGCCGAGGCCATGGCAAACACGCTCAAAGCCAGCGCAATCGCTGTGGCCCAGTTCATGACCGCGAACCAGGGATACCATTCCGGCGTCGGAATCGTGATCGCGTCTCTCGTGGCGATCTGCCAACTAAGAATCGTGGCGCAGATAATCACCCAGGCGAACGCCGCCATGCGCGGCCCCCAAGGGATCCATCGGGTTCCCGGTTGCGGATCGAGACGCGCACGCCGGTGCAGGAATATGCGACGGCCAATGCGCAGCACCGTTGCCACAACCACAAGCGCGAGCCCGCCAAGGCTCGACCAGAGCGCAGGCAGCACGAATCTGCTGTTCTCGTACCAGGGAACGCGCTGAAGCTGCATTCCAGGAAAATCAATCGCCAGCCGCACAATCTTTTTGCTGCCATCGCGGATCGCGAAGATTCTCTGCTGATCGTCTTCTGCCTGCCACAAATCCTTCCCGATCGGCTTCCATTTGATCGGGTGCCCGCGCAGGTCTTTCACATCATGGATAGTGAGAACGCCATCCTTATCCACAGTGGCGTTGCGTTGATCGAAGAGGCCCGATAGCTTCAGCTTCGTAGTCTCAGCGCGCCGCGAAGGCTCGTACTGCCCGGCAATCTCGTTCAATTCGCTCGCCGGCGTCTTCAGAAATTCAACTTTCGGCGGCCCCGGAAAATAGCGGTCCGAAAAGAAGCGAATAATCTCCGGACGTGGCTGTGCTCCGCCCCCTGCCGAGTTGTAAGAAACAAACAGCACGATCTTCTGCTGCGGCTCGACAAAAAACAGGCTGTGAAACGCGATCAAACCCCCTTCGTGCCCAATCCACCGCAGGTCGTTGCGCCAATCCTGATAGAAGCCCATGCACTGTGCCGGAAGCTGATCGCTCGCGCGGAACTGGGGCGTCCACATCTCGGCCAATGTTTCCGGTTTCAGGATCGACTTGCCATCCAGGTTGCCGCCTTTCAGCAGCGCCTGCCCAAACCGGCCCATGTCGGCTGCGGTCGAAGAGATCCCGCCTGCGCCGACGGGATTAAAAAATTCGAATCCCACTGTCGGCTTGGTTGTATTGGTGCGATATCCCTCCGAAGGCAGATTGGCAAGAGGCTTCTCGACCGGCTGGTAAAACGATGAATGCGTCATGCCCAGCGGCGCGAAGATGTGTTCCTGCACATACTGCTCGAAGGGTTCTCCACTTGCGCGCTGCACAATGTAGCTCGCCAACCCTACGCCGTAATTCGAGTACGCCGGAACCACACCCGGCGGAAAGATGCGCATCGGTTGATTGGCGATCAGGTAATCGCGCAGCGAAACGGCCTTCTTCGGATCGGTGAGAATGATGTCGTCGACCGTCTCTTCAAACCCGCCCGTGTGTGTCATTAGATTGCGCAGCGTAATCGGCTTGTTAAACGCCGGCCGAATCTGGAAATCCAGATAGCGGTTCACATCGGCATCCAGATCGAGCCTGCCCGCCTCTTTCAGCTGCATCACTGACACCCAGGTGAACAATTTCGAAATGGATGCAAGCCGGAAGATCGTGGAATTTGGATCGACCGGCCTCTTCGATTTCAGGTCTGCGTAGCCGTAGCCCTTTTCGAGAAGAAGATTTCCGTCTTTCATCACCAGCACTGTGGCTCCGGCGATATCGCTTCGTTCCAATTGCAGCGGAAAGATGCCGTCGAAGAACGCCTCGAGGTCTGCCGCATCGAGCCCATGCCCTGTTCCAGCGCTAGTTGTACGGGTTGTTGCGGCTGGAATTGCCGCGGCAGGCTGTTCCGGCGAAACGATCTCAGGCGGCGAAACGTCGAATGGTACTTGCGCCTGGAGAGAAGCAACAGCCAGTCCAAGTCCGGCAGCCAAGACCAATCTTTGAAGCTGACCCATCCTTATCTCTCTCCACGAAACTCGCCATACGGCAACCGCATAAGTGTCGATGAATCGTCAACGTTTTGACAAGAGAATCCTTCGCTGTGCGCAATCTGCTCCAGAAGGCCAAACTAGCTGAGGCCTGACGATGCTCGCCGCAGCGCCCTTATCGCAGTTCGTAGGTCCCCAGCCATTTCTTCATCGATTCGGAGGGAAGAGGATAACTGAACAAATAGCCCTGCGCTCCATCGCAACCTTTCGCTCGCAGCATCTGAAACTGCTCATGCGTCATGACCCCTTCTGCAACCACACTCATCTTTAGCTCATGGCCCATTTCGATGATCTTTTCCACCATCACGCGATCGCTGTCGTTCAGGTGCATCTTCTCTACGATGCTTTTGTCGATCTTCAACTCCGTGGCCGGAACATTCTGCAGTTGACGCAACATCGCGTAGCCACTGCCGAAGTCGTCAATCGAAAGCTGAAAGTTCTTCATCCTGAGCCGCGTCAAAACGTCCAGCACATGTGATATTTTTTTCATCAATCCGGACTCCGTAATCTCGACTGCAATCATCTCCACAGGAAAGTCGTATTTTCGCGCAAGACTCACAAGCGCGTCGGGAAACTCCAGATCGTGTAATGAGCCCATCGACACATTGATCGAAACCCGCAACAGGTCGCCGTTCCGGCGCGCAAACTGCTTCGCCTCCGCTAGTGCAAGCTCCGCGGTGCTCCAGCACAATTCGTCCATCAGATCGAGAGCTTCAAGCCGCGCCAGGAAGNNGAAGCTCTCCGGCAGGGTCATGCCTCTCTCCGGATGGCGCCAGCGAGCCAAAGCCTCCACGCCCATCACGTCCCCGGTCTTCAGGTCGATCTGCGGCTGATAGTAGTTCAGAAATTCGCCGTTCTTCACCGCATTGCGGATCTCTTCGTCGGAGACTGCGAAAGCAGGAATCACTTTGACCAACTCCGGCGCTTCCATCGCGGCGACGGACTCCAGAACCCCTTTCAACTCCGGGAGCGAAAATGGCTTTTGAAGGTGCCCCACCACCGCCAACCCGAGGCTGTGCGCCAGTTTTTCGGCCGTTTCCAGAACCCTCTTGTCCACCCCGCTCATCAACAGGATGCGCGCCTTACAGCGCCGCTCGCCCAACAGCCTCAGGACCTCGATGCCATCCATCCCCGGCATCATCAGGTCCAGCAAAATTAAGGATGTCTCGGGCGTAACACGGTCCAGGAAAGTGGCCGGGTCTTTGGTCGTGCCGCAGTTCAGCCCCATCGTCCTGGCCAGCGCGGAAACCAGCTCGCAGACGGTGTTGTCGTCGTCTATGACGAGGACCNNTAGTGGCATTTGCCATCGCTTCTCCAGGCTCCGCGGGCAAATCTTTGGTCGGCCTTTCCGTGCAACAAGGCGAGAAATGGAAGGTTAAGGGACAATCTGCAAGACCTATGCCGAGTGTAGCTTAGCCCACAACCGCCGCGTCCGCGTTTCGTCACTCCTCCACCCTTCGGTCAATAACTAGTAACGTGCTTGACCTGTCAAGATTCAATCGCGAACGCGCTGGCTCGTTCCAATCTCCTGACCATCATGACCCAAAGATATATTGAATGCTCCGCCTCCATTTGAAAGGGGGGAGACGAACCGGTCGCATCTACTGAACGGGCCTGAGAGTTGGACGAGATATCGCAGCAATGAGCCGCCTCGAACACTGCTTCGGATTGCAAAACAGGGGTTCAAAGTCAGGTTCCGAAAGGGTGCAGACCGGCTCCCGCAAGGCTTGACGCAGCTTTGCCAGGGGCCTAGACTCACAAAGGTTTGGGCTAATTGGCTCTGTGGGCCTGCACTGAACGCAGGTCGAGCGCATCTGGTGTGATCATCGGAAGCAAACAGTCGCGACTGCCCGGGCGAGTGCGAATGGATCCCATGATCGATCCGTCGCCAGGTCTTGCAACTGAATCGGAGAAGTATATGGCAATCGCAACACAAACCGTGACCTTGGACCAGGAGATTAATCCCTGGGAAGCCCAGAGCGCGCGGTTCGATTTCGCGGCGCGGAAGTTGAATCTCGATGAAGGTCTGTGGAAGCTGCTCAGGACTCCGGCGCGCGAAATCATAGTGCACTTTCCAGTGGCCATGGATGATGGCCGCATTGAGATGTTCACCGGTTTCCGCGTGCAGCACAAC
>PLKY01000047.1 GCA_003140785.1 Acidobacteriaceae bacterium
GCCTTCTGCTTGTCCATGGTATAGGAGTCAATGGCCGCGCGCATGATGTGCAGGTCTTCGCGCAGCACCGCTTCCCTGGCCGACTTCATGGCGCCGATAAAGCTGGGAATAGCCAGCGTCGCGAGGATTCCGATGATCGCCATCACGATCATCAGTTCCATCAGCGTAAAGCCTGCGTCTTGTCTCCGCATTTTGCGCATGGCTGTCCTACCAATCCGCATACTTGGTGCCGTTGAGCGCCGTGCCTTGCGACTTCGAGTACACGTCGAAAACGCTCTGCCCGCCAAACGAGTCCGAGGTTGGATCGTCCTGCATCGAGCGCATGCCCCATTCCGCCTTCCCGGTCATGGGGTCGACGGGAATGCGGCGCAGAAACTTCACTTTCTTGCTTTGCACGTCCACCCCGTTCACCAGCGTATCCAGGTCAGGCGGATAATTCTGGCTGTCCACCTTGGTCTGGAACGCGCCGCGGTCCGCCGCATCCTTGTAGTGATCGATCGCGTCGCGCATCTCCCACAAATCGCGCTGCAGTTCGCGCTCCCGGTCTCGCTTCACCTTGAAGCGCGCCACGGGCACGGCTGCGGAGGCAAGAATCGCCAAGATCGCGACCGTCACGATCAGCTCCATCAAGGTCAGGCCGCGCTCCGTGCGTTTTCGGATTGGCCGTTTGCTGCTCATCGGCGCCGCACCCTACTTCACCACGATCGTCGTCTGCGCCCGTTCAGCCGGCACCGGCTGCTGCGCACTCGTCATGGCCCCAGGCCGTGTGATGCTGATGGGCGTGTTGCCCGCCGCCTTCGCCTGGAAGGTCAGGACGCAGACCACTCCGGCTCCGCTCACGCCGACCGCTCCCGGCGGGCGTGAAGCGTTGATCGTAAGCGTGCCCGGCCCATCATCCCGATGCACGAGTGCAACGGCCTGCCCATCCCGCCCCAGAAAATCTCCGTCACCCACATTCGTCAAAGAGAGCTTGGCCGGATCGTATTGGACCTGCAGCGGCACGGAAGCAATGTCTCTCGCCCCGGTCACCACAATGGGAACCTGGAACGTGCTGCCCGCTGCCACTGATGGACCGGACGACGGCACCAGCGAGAAGCGCAGTCCTGGCGGTGGTGCCCCAGGGCTAGACCCAGGTCCGGATCCAGTTCCAGGCAGAGCCGCCGAATTCGTTGTCGCAACGGACGGACCGGCCTGCGCGGAAGTTCGCATTTGCGCCAATGCATCCGGTGCGGCCGCTAGCGCGCTCTGCCCCGGCACTATGCCCACCCCTGACTGGACCGCTGCGGGACGAACCGGCGGCGCTATGGGCGAAAGATCCCCCTCGGTCGATATGTGCCGCAGTTCGATCTGCTGGCCGGCGCCGGTGTCAATCGGCCGCAGATTCGACGCCGTCAATTCGGGCGAGCGCACAACGTGCGGAATCAGGAGGAAAACAATCTCATCGTCCGTGATCTGGTGATCTTTCGAGCCGAAGAGGTATTTCAGAATCGGGATGGAACTCAGCCCTGGGATGCCCGTCCAGCTCTGAATGTCCTGCTGATTCAGGATTCCGCCGAGAATGGCCGCCTCTCCCTCGCGCAGCCGAATGGTCTGCTCGCTTTTCTTCTGCGCAATGATCGGCTCGGTGACGCCCTCGATCGTAACGTTGTTACTCTCCGAACTCACTTCAATCGCAATCTTCAGCGTGACGTCGCGGTTATAGTGCACAGTCGGTGTCATCTCGATATTCACGCCGACGTCGATGTACTGGAACTGAGTCTCGGCCAGCGGAGTCACCGCCGCCGCCACGCCCACACCCGACTGGAAAGACCCCGTGGCGATTGGAATTCTAGAGCCGATCTTCATCGTCGCCTTCTGGGCGTCGGTAGACCGGATGCGCGGGCTCTGCAAGGTCTTAGTGTTCGAATCTGTCAGCAGCGCATTGGCCGTCGCCGTACCGATCGTGACCGCGAAATCGTTCGAGTTCAAATGAGCCAGGTTGTAGAGCGTCGGGCTCGTACTGCTGCTGGTACTGGGAGTACAGGTCGTGCTTCCGGTCGGGCAGGTCGTGCTGGTCGCGTTGGGCGATTGCAGCGCGACGCTGGCGCTCTGCGGCCACGCAATGCCCAGCGTCCGTTCCCAGTTCTTGCTCACCTCCAGCACCGCAATGTCGACCACCACTTCCGGCCGCGCCTTGTCAAGATCGTTGACGAGCTTCTGCGCCAGCAGCAGTTCATCCGGAGTGCCCCTCATTACAATCGCATTCTGGCTCGCGACAGCATACGCATGCGAATTCGGCAGTATGTTCCGTATCGCCGTGTTTACATCGGTTAGATCGTTTTGCTGCCAGGCATTGGTCAGATAAAACGTCTGCACCGCTTGTTCGTCCAGCTCGGTCCGCTTCGACCGCGTATTCGCCGCGACAAAAATCGTGTTGCTGGTAACGGGCCGCCAAAACGTTGTCGACAGCGTTCCCACAATACGTAATGCTTCGATCAACGACACATTGGTCAGGTCCACCTGGACCCGCTTGCCGGTGTAGTCCGGATCGAACAGGACATTCACGCCCGCCGCCTTGCCTACCGCCTGATAAATATTCTTCGAGTCTTCCACCATGTGCAAGGTCAGCGGCTCGTTGGACAGAGGCTTCAACTGCACAGGCGCGGCCATGGTATCGAGTTCGGTCTGTTCGCTCGCTCCCTGCGGCAAGCCGGTGGTATTCGCCGGCATCTGTTCCTTGTGCAGTGCGCGAACTTTGGCAATTTCCTGCTGAGCCGCTTCGTCGCCAGGATCTATCTCGGAGGCGCGCAAAAACTCCATCAATGCGCCTTGCTCGTCGCCGGTTTCGAACAGCCTGCGCCCGTTCTTCATGTGCACCGCGGCAGCCGGAATCTGCACCCGATAGAAGGCTTCCTTGTAGCTTAGGTCTTTGGGGGCCAACGAATAGGCTTTTTGATAATCATTGAATGCCGCATCGTAGTTCTCGCGCGCTTCGGCGGATTGACCCTGTTTGTACCAGGACTTGGCCGACTGCGCATGCAGCTTCGCCGACCCTGCGCCGAGCCCGGCCAGAAGAGCGAAAAACGCGATCCGAAAAATGATTCGGGATGCGGCCTGTGCGGCTGCGCGACGACTCATCGAACTCCTCAGCGCCGTGTCGGGCCCAATCTCCGCTTCCAGCCGCTCCCGGCATCCCCTGACGCTATATCCAAGAATAAAAACACCCATCCAATGTTGCCCCATTCTAACAAAGCACCGCTGGGCCCTGAATCGCGTTCCCACCCGTGTTTCCGCTGTATGCGATCCACAGACGCCCGCCTGCAATACCAGCTTCCCCGCCGATGCTACGATGAAAATTCGAGGAAATTTTGGCATGCCGCGCCAGACCAGCCACATTATCGTTCCGAAGGACGGATCCGGGCCTCAAAAACCCGTGCGTCCCCGCGACCCCGTGGCTTCCGGCGAACGAGATGCAGCCCAAAATCGCGCTGCCAGCCACAATTATTTCCTGCTCGAAAAATTCGAAGCCGGCGTGGCCCTCCGCGGCACTGAGGTCAAATCCATCCGCGAAGGCAAAGCCAACTTGAAGGACTCTTACGGGCTGATTAAGGACGGGGAAGCCTTCCTGCTCAATGTACATATAGGTCCTTA
>PLKY01000410.1:0-2098 GCA_003140785.1 Acidobacteriaceae bacterium
CCCTGCTCACCGACGGCGTTGTCGAATCCCGAGATAAGACCGGAGCCTTGTTCGGTTTTGAGCGATCTGCCGCGCTCAGCACCCAAGCAGCAGAAGAGATCGCTTATGCTGCCCAGGCGTTTGGACAGGATGACGACATAACTGTTCTGACCTTGTCGTTCGCAGCCATTCCGGCCATCGCCTGAGGTCCTTGCTCCCAGCAGGACCGANNATAGCCGACCAATCGTTCAGAAGTCCCAATCTGCGTGCAGTGCTACGACCGAATTTCCGATCGATTCGAGCCTGGTCCAGGTAAACCCTTCCGAGTTGAAGATGACCTCGCCAGCTATGTAAGGTCCGGTAACCAGTCAACAGGATTCGAAGAGCCTATGCAATTCTCACGATCTGCTCCTGCAGGATTACAAGCTGTCGCTCAAGAAAATGGCTGATGAGTTCTAACTCCTTGGTCCTATATCCCGATGCGAGTTTCGCCATCGCTGTCCCCAGTCCCTCGTAGACGTCGCCCAGGCGTGCGGCAGCCTCGGGCAGGGGCCGGACAATCACCCGGCGGCGGTCGTTGGAATCCCGCACCCGTTCCACCAGCCCGGCTGCCTCAAGCCGATCAAGAATTCCCGTGACGGCACCCGTGGTTAAGCCTGTCGCCCGGCCCAGGTCGCCTGCCGTCACCTCGGATGACTCCGCTCGCGATATCAAATCGAGGCAGCGGGTATCAGTGGCATTCAGGCCCAGCTTTCGAGCGGCCACTTCGTGAAAGAAGATTGTCTGAGCGCTGATCTCGCGACCAAGTTCCTGTCCCAGGCGCCGGAGCAACTCCTGACGGGTCTGTTTCAATGTAGGCTTCATTGCATCCCCCATGACAAATAATTATCTTAGTAAATAAGATAATTAGACAATAAGTTATTTTACCTGCAAGACGCAGCCTGATTCAAATGCCGCGTACCGTTGGTGCAAAAGAAAAGAGTGCATATGGGAAGCAAATCTCAGCTCTCGACAGGGGTGGCGATTCAACTGCGCCGCGTTGCGCCCGCCATCGGGTTGTTCTTCGTCGCGCCGCTGGTTGCCGAGTTCCTGCTGGGCAACATGACCATTAAAATGCTCGGGATGTTGGCCATTCTGGCTCCGGTCTACGGCGGCGCTGCGTTGCTGATTCGAGAATCCGTCCGCCGAGCGGGAAGGGGCTGGCCAAGCATCCTCGTCCTCGCGCTTGCGTACGGAATCCTTGAGGAAGCCTTTCTCACAGAGACTCTCTTCAATCCAAACTATATGGGGCTCAATCTCCATCTGTTGGAGCCGGCATTCATCGCAGCCCTCGGAATCAGCGGTTGGTATACCGTCTTCGTGCTCACCCTTCATACGGTGTGGAGCATATCGGTCTCAATCGCGCTGATTGAGGCATTGGTTCCGGACCGAGCAACATCTCCCTGGATTGGCCGTTTGGGCTTAGGGCTGATCGCGACGATCTTCACATTGGCCGCCGTGTCCATGGCGTCCTTTTCCATTCGTCAGGATTATCACCATTTTGCCGCATCGCGCACCCAATTCTTTTGGTCCGCCATAGCCTTGCTCATCTTGATCGTGTCAGCATTTAGCCTTCCCCTGCGATTGAACAGTACTGCTCGCGGCGGCGTTCCGCCTCCCTGGGTCCCGGGTCTGATGGCACTTGTCGCATCGTCCGCATTCCTGCTGGTGCCTATGGCCTGGGGGTGGTTGGCGGTCGGGGTCTATCTGTTACTCGATGCCGTGGTGGCCACTGCAATCCTGGTCTGGGCTGCTCGCAGAGGATGGGATGAACGCCACAAGGTGGCTCTTGCTGGTGGTGCCGCCATGGCGTACGCATGGCACGCCTTCATACAGATTCCTGCGCTCGGGACAGCAGACGCTTTCGGCAGAATTGGGAACTTGGTGTTTGCGCTGCTCGCCGCGATCCTGATCGCGGCCGGCGCCAAACGAACCGCTGACTTTGCTGCCAGACAACTCAACTAGAGGGGCCGCAAAGATGAGAAGCTGAAGCTTAAGATTGCCGATCGATGCAGTCCCGGCAGATGGATCTTCGAGTTCCGGGCGGTTGACCGGCCACTCGGAAGTGTCGTTAGCAAGT
>PLKY01000410.1:2150-3397 GCA_003140785.1 Acidobacteriaceae bacterium
CGGCGTCAAGAGCTTTCCTTGCGCGCTGTAGTGTCCGATGCGATGTCCTGCGATCATGAGGGTCAGGGTAGTGTCCAGATGCTGATGGATGATTGCCTTGCATCCGGCCAGGGTATCGCGCCAGTGGGCGCGCTCGAGCTGCATGACCAGGTTATTAAAGCGTACGGTGTTGTCCCGATCAACGGTGCGCTCGTAACGTTGCGTGAAGATCATTTCCAGGTTCCTGTGCCGGCAGGATAGGAACGCCGTTCCGCGCTGCGCTGCCGGAACCTTAAAGCGGCTGTTGAACTCGGCGATGTAGTGCTCGGAAAGAAATGTGTTGGCCCCTTCCAGGGTGCGGATCCCGCGCAATCGCAACTCCTGTGGCAGCCGCCCCTGCCAGGTGGAGAAGTTGCGCTCTGAGCGTCCTCGCGCCTGCGGAGAGTAGGCCGGTATCATATGCACGCCCAGCTCCTTCATGGCGCGGCCCACCTGCGTAGGACGGTCATAATCGACCTTGCCCCCACTCTTCGGCGTCAGCCAGAAGTGGGCCCCACGGTCGGAATAGAGCGAACAGAACAGCCCCTTCAGTTCAATCACCGCCCGTAGCCCGGCCATTACAGTGGCGGTCGTCTCCTCCTCGGCCAGCTGCGCGTAGTAGATCTCGCTGGTGGCGTCGTCCAGGATCACGATCAGGTCGTGCCGACGCTCATCCTGAAACCACGGGTGATCGCTGCCGTCGATGTGCAGCATCATGCCCGGCAGGGGACGTCGCTCACGACGCTTGCGGTGTACTCCACGCTTCGACTTCCGCTTCACCAGGCTGGCTGCTTGCAGCGCCTGCTTGACCCACGTGTAGCTCAACCCGATCTGATGTTCCTCGACGAGCTTCTCGTGAAAGTGCCGCACGTTCAGATCGAAGTACTGTTCTCGATACAAGCTGACAACCTGCTCTGCCTGAGCCTGCGGCACCCGCCTCCTGCTCGGCACCCCTCGCCGTAGGTCCAGCAACCCGTCGAAGCCGCCGGCTTCATATCGCTTCTTCCAACGGCGCATCTGCCGCTCGCTGATGCCGATCATCTCCGCCGCCTGCCACCACTTGATCTTCCCCGCCGTTGCCCGTAAAAGCACTTCCTGCAGCTTCATAGCCCGCTCCACCGCGGCCCTCGGATAGATCTCCATGCGCATATGCATGGCTCCATCCTCGCCGCACGCTATGCGGACATATCACTTGCTACGAATACCGGACATATTATTAGCTAACGACA
>PLKY01000106.1 GCA_003140785.1 Acidobacteriaceae bacterium
TTCCGATGTAGGCTAGCGGTAATTCGCTCAGAGTGGCACGAATCAGGAGAACACTGATTCGTCGAGCAGCGTGTATACTGGCCCGCACACCCGCTACAGAGGAGGCCCACATCAGCTTCAGATTGCTTCTCTGCTCTGCCGCATTATGCGCGGCGGCATCTCTCGTTCGGGCACAGGAACTCGGTACGTTCCAAGAGGCATATAGCAGAAATCATGTTTTCGCGCTGAGGGACGCGGTGCAACGGTCCTCGGCAACCGAGTTTTACAAAGCTGCGGTGGAAGCCTCTGCTAACGAGGTTCCGCTGGCAGTAGAGCACCTGCGCTCGGTCATCGCTGCAGCTCCCCACTCGAGCGACGCCGATCGGGCACACGACCTGCTCGCGAATCTGTTCTTTCGTAACGGTCGATATCAGGATGGCCTGAAGGAGATAGAGGCTGCCCTCAAGGAGCACCCGGATGCGGAGGATGCCAAAAACATGCTTCCTCTCGCGAGGGCCCTCGGTCAGATGCCCGCTATGCAGGTCTCCTCGCGAAAGGAAAGCAAACTGCAGATTGAGCCGGGAAGCACCTTCCTCCCCCTCAAACTGAACGGCAAAGAGGCCCGGTTCTTTTTCGATACCGGAGCCGGCTTCTCTGTTCTTACCGAAGCCGAGGTCAAAGAGCTTGGCCTGGTCGCACAGACGGTGAACAGTACGATGGGTGACTCAAGTGGGAAGGGCGTAGCCGGCTTCCGGGTCGTGCTGGTAAACGACGTCACGATCGGGGGCCTGCATCTTCGCTATGTTCCGTTTCTCGTCCTCTCCGACGAGGGCGAGCCCTGGAACAGCCTCCCTCTCAATCGGAGAGGAATCATAGGGCTCCCGATTCTACTTGCAATGCGTACACTGCGCTGGAGTTCCGCTGGAGCATTCGAATTCGCATTTCCCGCAGGCTCTCTGAATCAGGCGAACTGCAACATGCTCTTCCACAACTCGAACCCGGTCATCGACGTTCGAGTAGAGGGAAAACACTTGGACTTCACTCTCGATACCGGCGCGGTCGATACGGATCTCAACCCACCCTTCGCAAAAGCCCTACCTGCATTGATGAAGACGGGATCGCCGGAGAGGCGCACAATCGAAGGCGTCGGCGGCACCACCGAAGGCAACTCCATTCTCCTGCCTTCCGTTTCCTTCCAGATCGGCGCTCGCACCGTCGTGCTGAGCCCCACTCACGTCTTCACAGAGCACGGCACCGGAACCTGGGCCGCGGGGAACCTTGGGATGGATATGCTGAAGCAATCGTCCACGTTCACCCTTGATTTCGAATCGATGACGCTTGAATTGGAGTGAGCCAGAAGATCAGGCAGTTTTGTCAGCTCCGGTCGTGTGGACAATCCGGACAGAACCCGATTTTGAGTAATGTCTCGAATGGCGGTCATTCGTTTGGAACTCTGCCATGGGATGTGCTCGTGCGCGAACTACCTCGCGCCGCTTTACAATGCCGATGGGCCGGTGCGGAGTGCAGAAGAACCGTTAGAGGTGATTTGCACCCCCGGATCTGCAAAGAAAGTATGATGATTTTGGCATGAATAGCTTCGCTGATTCTGAGTTGGTCCGACCTCATTCTTGGTTAGTCCGGGTCCTCTTTTCGCCGGAGTATGGTTCCGAACTGAGTCTGCAATCGCGGTGCGGCTTACCTTTCTCGTATCGGTGGGATTGGAGAAACTGAACATGAGGGAAAAGCTTGCCCTATTCTTGATTGCCTTCACGACGTCCGCATTGCTCTGCCACTCCGCCGACGGACAGGCCCCGGATGATCGCCACATCTCGCCCTCGCGCCCTGTCCCGGTTGGAAAAGCCCCTGGCGTGAAGGTGAAGTTAGTCAAGGACGCGCCCGAAGAAAAGGTCTATGCTGTGATCTTTTACAAGGGAGACGATGCAATGAGCGGCCTGACCGATTTTGCCATCCAGAAGAAGGTCGAGGATGCGCATTTCACGGCGATCGGCGCCATAAACGGCGCAACGCTGGCTTGGCTCGACCCCGCGGCCAAGATCTATCACCGCATCTCCGTCGCCCAGCAGGTTGAGGTTCTTTCCTTCATCGGAGACATGTCCACCTTCAACGGAAAGCCCATCGTCCACATGCATGCGGTGCTGGGCAAGCCAGACGGCACCACCATCGGTGGCCACGTCTTCGAGCTGGACGTGAATCCCACGTTGGAGGTCATGGTGACCGTGAACATGGTCCCCCTCAAGAGGAAGCCCGACGATGCCTCGGGCATGAAGGTGATCGATCCGGCGCAATAGTCGCGCCGCCTGCACTAAGTAAGCTTGCTTTTGTTTCAGCTCGCTTTGAGGGGTTGCGAATGAGGACCAGCAGACGCACCTTTATCAAGAAGGCATCCGGGTTTACCGCAGCCTGCTTCGCCGGCCTCGACTTCGACAACGCGGCCCATGCGTCTTCCTTCTCGCCCGCCAACGGCGCAGCCGACAGCCCTTCAGCAGGATGGTGCGACCGCCCCATGCGGTGGGCCCAGCTGGCCTTTGTCGAGGACGATCCCGGTAACTACGATCTCTCCTTCTGGCTCGACTACTTCAAGAGAATCCATGCCGATGCGGCCTGCCTGAGCGCAGGAGGCGTTGTCGCCTTCTATCCGACCGAGATCCCGCTCCACTATCGAAGCCGATGGCTCGGCAACATGGACACCTTCGGCGACATCGTTGCCGGATGCCGCAAGCTTGGCATGAACATGGTCGCACGCACCGATTCTCATGCCTGCCACCAGGACGTCTACGATGCGCATCCGGATTGGATCGCGGTCGATGCACAGGGCAACAAGCGCCGCCACCCTTCCGATCCCGAGTATTGGATGACCTGCGCTTTGGGGCCCTACAACTTCGACTTCATGACCTCGGTGCATCAGGAGATCATGCGCAAATACAGGGTCGAAGGCATCTTCACCAACCGTTGGTCCGGGTCCGGCATGTGCTACTGCGAACACTGCCAGAAGAATTTCCGCGCCTTCTCCGGCCTCGATCTTCCGCGCACCCTCGACCCACAGAATCCCGCGCAGCACCAGTACATCATTTGGAACCAGAAGGTGCTCTTCGATCTTTGGCGACTCTGGAACGCGAAGATCCGCGAGATCAACCCCGAGGCCAGTTACATCGCCAATGCCGGCGGCGGCGCTCTCAGCCCGCTCGACATGAAAACCATTGGAGAACTGGCGCCTACACTCTTCGCCGATCACCAGAGCAGAACCGGTCTGATGGCGCCCTGGGCCAACGGAAAGAACGCCAAGGAATATCGCGCCACCATGGGCAAAAAGGCCATCGTCGGCATCTTCAGCGTCGGCATCGACGATAAAAACCGCTGGAAGGATTCAGTGCAATCCGCTGATGAAACGCGGCTCTGGGTCGCCGATGGCATGGCGCAGGGTTTTCGCCCCTGGTTTACCAAGTTCAATGCCAAAGTCATCGATCATCGATGGCTGCCTGTCGTCGATCAGATCTACCAATGGCACTATGCCAACCAAACTTACCTTCGCAATGAGAACAACTTCGCGCGCGTCGGTATGGTCTACTCGCAGCAAACGGCGTCTTTCTATGGCGGAGAGAAAGCCAAAGCCCTCGTCGACGATCCTGCGCTCGGCTTTTACCAGGCGCTCATCGAGGCGCGCATTCCATTCGAGATGGTGCACGATCGACTGCTTGACCGGCAGCATATCGCCCAGTTTCGCACTTTGATTCTCCCCAATATCGCAGCGCTCTCAAATCTGCAATGTCAGCAGATCAGCGAATTCGTGGAGGCTGGTGGCAGCGTGGTTGCAACCTATGAGACGTCTCTCTACGACGAATGGGGCGTTTGCCGTCAGGACTTCGGACTGGCGTCGTTGTTTGGGGTGTCCTTTGCCGGCGGACCTCAGGGGCCAATGCTTAACTCATATCTTTCTTTGCAGAAAGAACCGAGCACGGACACCTACCATCCGCTGTTAAAGGGGTTCGAGGATGCGACAAGGATCGTGAATGCCGCCAATCAGACAAACATACGACCTCTGAGTCAAAACTTCTTCTCGCCGCTGCAAATTGTCCCAAGCTATCCTGACCTTCCCATGGAGGCTGTCTTCCCTCCAACGGTCACCACGCACAATCCCGGAGTCATCCTGCGCGAATCGGGCCGCGGTCGCGTGGTCTACTTTCCCGGAGACATTGATCGCACCTTCTGGGAGGTGCTCAACGTCGACCACGCCAAACTGCTGCGCAACGCCGTGCTTTGGGCAACCAATGAACCTGCGCCCGTGACAGTCGAAGGCCAGGGAGTCCTCGACATTTCCGTGTGGGGACAGAAAAACTCGATGACCGTACATCTGGTAAACCTCACGAATCCTATGATGATGAAAGGACCTGTGCGCGAGGTCATTCCGGTTGCAAGCCAGCGCGTGCGAATAAGAATCCCCGAGGGACGTCGGGTGGCAGGAGCAAAACTCCTGGTGACAGGGAATTCAAGTCCATTCAAGAGTGAGCAAGGCTTCATCATTCTCGATGTCCCCTCGATTGTTGTGCATGAAGTGATCGCACTCGATTTTGAAGCCAACGCTTAACCCCGCAGTGACCTCAAACCACTCCGGCAATGCACCAGTCTGCGCATAGGCTTATCGTTGATCATGCTTCAGTGTTGGCGAAACAGATGGCTTGGAAGATGATCTCGAGCTGCACCGTGCGCCAATTCTCGAGTTCCGGTTGGATCGTGGCCTATCCTTCACTGACGTGATTTAGCTCGCATTGGTTCCGATCTTGGCTAACGGTGACTCGCCAACTATCCGATCTCGCGTGCTTAGGGCTCGGATCCCGATGATGCACTGGGCCCTATTTTGGGAGATACTTTTGAGCATGGCTGCGTGGGAAGAAGCCGTGTCGTTCGGCGGTATCGTGCTTGCGCACGCCGAATGGGTGATCTCCGAGTTGGAGGACGGATCATTGTTATGTCCAATTGCAATTTTCGAGAGAGCTGGCGAGCGAGAAGTAATCGCATTTGAAGCCGATACCCAGACGGAAGCCGTAGAGCGCGGGAAGGCAAGCTCCGATGAGTACAGAGACAAGATCGACGCCAAATCTTCCGCGTATACAATCGAAGCTCGGTGCGGAAGCAGCGGCACGCCAGCCCATAAATGATGAGCGATATCCGAGCGCAATCGTGCAGTCCCCTTGAAGAGCGTACGATGCGCAAGGCCGCGTGGCGGCTCGTTCCGTTTCTCATGCTGCTCTACTTCGTCGCCTTCCTCGATCGCATCAATATAGGGTTCGCCGCGCTGACCATGAATCGCGACTTAGGGCTGACGGCGCGGATGTTCGGCATCGGTTCAGGCATTTTCTTCTTCGGCTATTTCGTCTTCGAAGTGCCCTCGACGTTGATCCTGCATCGCGTGGGCGCGCGCTTCTGGATCGGTCGAGTCATGATCACCTGGGGCCTGGTGTCGATGGCGATGGCGTTCATTCAGGGTCCGATGAGTTTTTATGTATTGCGCTTTCTGCTCGGCGTCGCCGAAGCGGGGTTTTTTCCCGGAGCCATTCTTTATCTCAGCTATTGGTTCCCTTTGAATCGCCGTTCGGCGATGACCGCGCTATTCATGGCGGCGGCGCCGGCCGCGGGTTTTGTTGGATCGCCTCTCTCCGGTGCGCTGATGCAGCTCGACGGCCTGCTGCACCTGCGCGGATGGCAGTGGCTCTTTATCGCCGAGGCAATTCCCGCGCTGGTGCTCGGCTGCATCACGCTGCGCTTCCTCACCGATCGCCCCGCCGATGCGACTTGGCTGACGGCCGACGAGCGCGCCTGGCTCTCCGATGCGATGCTTCGCGAACAAGCAACTGTCAAAGATCCGCGCGGCCACAGCGCTTGGCGCGCGCTGGCGGATTGGAAAGTTCTGGTCCTTTCGCTCGCGTATTTCGGAACTTCGGCCGGTCTCTACACGATCGGATTCTGGGCTCCTCTCATCGTCAAGGAGCCGGGACTGTCGCCGTTCCAGGTCGGTCTGCTGGTCGCGATTCCCAACCTCATTGCCGTCATCGGGATGGTGCTTTGGTCGCGCAATTCCGACCGCACTGGAGAACGCTACGGCCACGCCGCCATTGCCTGCATCATCGGCGCGGTGGGGATGGCGATCACAGCGCGCGCAGGCTCTTCAGTTTCCGTAGCGGTCACGGGGCTTTCGCTGGCCGCGTTGGGCGTGAGTGCCGCCAAGCCGCCGCTGTGGAGTTTGCCCACGATGTTTTTCGCAGGTGCCGGCGCCGCCGCGTCGATCGGGCTGATCAACGCCCTCGGCACTTTGGGCGGATTCATAGGGCCTTACATGATCGGCGCAAGCGAGGCTGGCGGGCACTTTGCCGGCGGCCTCAACCTGGTGGGTTGTACGCTGATCCTGTCAGCTGTAACTATTGTCGCCATGCGCGCCGTCATCAGGACGGATCGAGAGAAGCGAATCAATTCCTGAAGAGAATTCTATGTCCAGTGCCGTAGAAAAACACCGCAGTGAAAATGATCGGAAGTACAGGATTGCCGTGATCCCAGGCGACGGCATCGGTCGGGAAGTCGTTCCCGAAGGCCTGCGCGTACTTGAAGCCGCCGCGCGACAATACGGCTTCACGCTCCAGCTTGACGATTTTGATTTTGCCTCCTGCGACTACTACCTGAAGCATGGCACCATGCTGCCGGGCGACTGGAAGGACCAGATCGGCCATCACGACGCCATCTTCTTCGGCGCCGT
>PLKY01000280.1 GCA_003140785.1 Acidobacteriaceae bacterium
GGCTAGCCCGGTAGGAGCGTCCTGAATGAAGAGCTCGAGCAATCCGGACGCTCCTACCGGGCTAGCCATGTTCGATCGCGAAATGCGGTATATCAGCGCCAGCCGGCGTTGGATCGAAGACCAGGGGGTGAAGGAATGGAATGTTGTGGGGCAGTCGCATTATGAGCTTGGCTATAAGATTCCCGACCGGTGGAAAGAGGAACATCGCCGTGCCATGGAAGGCGAAACAACTCCATTTAATGAGGATCACTACCAGAGAGAAGACGGGAGTGAACGGTGGGTGCGGAGAATGGTGCGGCCGTGGTGGACCGGCCATGGGACAGTTGGCGGGATTGTGGTGCTTTCAGAGGATATTACCGCGACAAAGGAGGCGGAGCGCGCACTGAGGGAGAGCGAAGAGTCCCTAAAAGAGGCGCAGAGAATTGCCGGTATTGGCAGCTACGTGCTCGACCTCGTGAGCGGGATCTGGTCGAGCTCTCCGATGCTGGACGAAATCCTCGGGATCGACGCGTCGTACGGCCGCACATTGGAAGGTTGGAGAGCGCTTGTTCATCATGATGACAGAACGATGATGGCTTCGCTCCTGATGAACGAGGTTCTAGGAAGGTCCATGGACTTCAGGAAAGAGTACCGGATCGTGAGGCCTAACGACCACGCGGTGTGCTGGGTGCATTCGCTGGGAAAGCCGGAAAGGAATGCGCAGGGAATGCCCGTCGCACTTCGCGGGACGATCCAGGATATTACGACGCGCAAACAGTCTGAAGCATCTCTGCGGGAGAGCCGGGAACTGCTACAGCTTTTCATTGAACATGCTCCGGCGGCTATTGCCATGTTCGATCGCGAGATGCGCTATCTGGCTGCGAGTCGCCGCTGGCTGGAGAGCTACTCTCTTGTGGGCAAGGAAATCCTCGGCCGTTTCCACTATGACGTTTTTCCGGAGTTACCGGAACGTTGGAAGGAGATACATCGCCGCGGAATTGCCGGTGAAGGTTTTCGCGAAGAGGAGGACCATTTTGAGCGGGCGGACGGTTCGCAGTACTGGTTGCGCTGGGAGCTTCTTCCCTGGCGGGCCGCAGACGGGACCATAGGCGGAATCGTTCTTTTCACCGAAGACATCACCGCGCTGAAGTCAAACGAAGATCGTCTTCAACTGGCAGCGAACGTCTTTACACATGCCTCCGAAGGCATTCTGATTACAGACGCAGAAGGAGTGATTCTCGATGCCAACAACGCCTTCACGCGGATCACCGGGTACACGCGTGAGGAGGTTCTGGGACAGAATCCGCGAATGCTCAACTCAGGTCGGCAGACAAGAGAGTTCTACGCAGCGATGTGGAGAGACCTGAAGGAGAAGGGTCACTGGTCAGGGGAAATCTGGAATCGAGCAAAGAGTGGTCAGATTTTTGCAGAAATGTTGACGATCAGCGCGGTTCCGGATGCGAAGGGTCATACGAAGCAGTATGTGGCGATGTTCTCGGATCTGACGCCGATCAAGGAGACCGAGAGGCAGCTCAAACATGTTGCCCACTTCGATTTGCTGACGGGGCTGCCGAACCGGACTTTGCTCGCCGATCGCCTGCGACAGGCGATGGCGCAGTCCCATCGTCTCGGATGTATCGTTGCGATCGCCTACCTTGACCTGGATGATTTCCATGCGGTGAATGACCATTACGGGCGCAACACGGGCGACGAGCTTCTGACCGCAATCACTCACCGATTGAATGCCGCGCTGCGCGGAGGAGATACGCTTGCACGGGCGGGCGGCGACGAGTTTGTTGTGGTTCTGTTGGAGATTGCGAACATTGAGGAGAGCCTCGCCCTGATTGGGCGGCTTCGGGATGCCGTGGCGGAACCTGTGCAATTGGGCGACCTGATGCTTCAAGTGTCGGCGAGTGTCGGAGTCACTTTCTATCCGCAGACAGAAGATGTGGAGCCGGACCAATTGCTTCGTCAGGCTGACCAGGCCATGTATTTTGCAAAACTCGCTGGCAGATCGCGCTACCACATTTTCGATCCGATGCTCGATCGCAGCATGCGCGGCCGTCACGAAGACCTGCAGCGCATTCGCCAAGCCATGCAGGCCCATGAATTCGAGTTGTACTTCCAGCCGAGGGTCAACATGTGCACCGGGACAGTTCTGAGCGCCGAAGCGCTGATACGCTGGCGGCACCCTGAACTTGGCCTGCTTCTGCCGAAACACTTTCTGCCGGTTGTGGAGGGGAATCTGCTGGTGGTGGAACTGGGTGAATGGGTGATCAGCAACGCGTTGTCGCATATGGAGCAATGGCGCGAGGAGGGTCTGGACATACCGGTCAGCGTGAATGTTGACGCGCTGCAATTGCAGGAGCCTCGGTTTGTCGATCGGTTGAAAGAGTTATTGGCTCGGCACCCTGGCATCAAGCCGTCGAAGTTGGAACTGGAGGTTCTCGAAAGCAGTGCGTTTCAGGACGTGGCCCAGGTTTCAGAGGTGATTCGCGCTTGCAGCGAGCTTGGAGTTTCCTTTGCATTGGATGACTTTGGGACCGGTTATTCTTCCCTGTCGTATTTAAAGCGATTGCCTGTCGATGTTCTGAAAATCGATCAGAGCTTTGTGCACGATATGCTCAGCGATCCGGAGGACCTGACGATTCTGGAGGGCGTTCTGGTACTCGCTAACGCATTTCGGCGTCAAGCTGTCGCCGAAGGAGTGGAGACGGTCGACCATGGTTTAATGCTGCTGCGGCTTGGATGCCCCGTTGCCCAAGGATTTGGTATCGCCCGCCCGATGCCCGGAAGTGAGCTTGCAGATTGGGCGGCGGGTTGGCGCCCTGATCCGCGCTGGACCAACGTACCCCCGGTCGATCCGGTGAACTGGCCGATTCTCTACGCGACTGTCGAGCATCGCGCGTGGGTTGCGGAAATCGAGGAGTTCCTTCATGGAGATCGGCTGGCGGCGCCGCGCATAGACCACCATCTGTGCCGATTCGGATCATGGTTGGATGCCGAGGCATCGGCTGGTCGCGGCAAGCGCACAGGCTTTCAGGCGATCGATGCTTTGCACCAGAAGCTTCATGCGCATGCGAACGGGATCCTCGACTTGAAAAACGAAAGCGAGGGGACGGCGGCATTCACAGGTTTGACCGAGCTGCACACTTTACGAGACGGTTTGTTGGAGAAGCTTCAATATTTTGTACAGACGGCATAATGAGCCATCGATGGCCGGGCGCACGCCGTAGCGCAACAGGGTTTTTTCCCGGTCCGGGAGTCCTCGCGTCCGATCTTCGGCTTTTATGGCTTCTCGGTGCCCGATGTTAGACTTCTTCCAGTGAGTTTCGCGGGCACCGGCAAGGATGGATAGGACGCGAACTTTTCTGCAAGCGCCCTGCGTTGCTCGATTGTAGGATCATGCGAAACGGTGTATATCCTAATCCTTCCTGTTAAAGGATCTCCTAAAAAGAGATGGACATAAGCGAGACCATCGTAGTCACTGGCGGCGCGGGCTTTATCGGCTCCGCCCTGGTCTGGGGATTGAACCGGCGCGGTTGCGACAACATCGTGGTCAGCGATTTTCT
>PLKY01000231.1 GCA_003140785.1 Acidobacteriaceae bacterium
CACGCCGACGGCGCAAAGCGTCAATTGCGTGACGAAGGATCCCGCTGCGAATCCCCAGGTGCTTGCGGAGTTGACGCCGCCCGCACTTCTCAAAACTGCCGCGCTGACGAGCGATTCGGGGATGACTTCGCTCAATCAGAGTGCAGTTACAGTTCAAAAGTTCACCAGCCAGGACGAGCTAGGTCATTTCCTTGTGAAGCAGTACCACATTCGCACGCCACGCGAGCTGACCAGTTGCGAGGTCTGCCATCGATGAGCGAACAGCGGATGGACGGAACCACGAAACCGACGGGGGAACACCTTGGATAACGAGAANNAACAAGGCAGCCCAAGCTGAAATCGGAACGCCGATGACTTCGGCTCCCATGACTTCAGCGCCGATGACTCTTGCTCAGGTGCGGGCAGAGCTGAAGGGCGTGAAGGGCAAGAAGTATTGGCGGTCGATCGATGAGCTCGCCAATACAGAAGATTTTCAAGCTGCGGTGGAGCGCGAGTTTCCCGGTTCGGCGCAGGAGTGGGTCGATCNNCCAAGCAGCCGGACGAGCCGATTTATCCCTATGTGAAGGCACCGGAAGACCTGGTGCTGGGCAAGCCGAATTATTTCGCGACCGCGCACCCGTTTGTGACCGGCGCAGTGCCGGTGCTGGTGAAGAGCGACCAGTTCAGGCCTATTAAGGTAGACGGCAATCCCGATCACGCCTACAACCATGGTTCGTCGGATGTGTTTTCGCAGGGTTCGCTGCTGGATCTCTATGACCCCGACCGGTCGAAGCATGCGACATATCGTGGAGAGTCCCGCGAGTGGGCTGAGTTTGCCCGGGAGTTGCTGCTGAAGGCTGCGGCGAGCAAAGACGGAACCGGCCTCTATTTCCTGAGCGCAACCATCACTTCGCCAACGCTGGCGCGGCAGTGGAAGGCAGTGCAGGCAGCGTATCCCAAGGCAACGCTGGTGCAATACGATCCTGCGATCGCCGGCACGTGGCTGGCCAAGGGGCTCAATGTCCAATACGACTTGAGCCACGCTGATGTCATCGTCTCGCTCGATGCAGATTTTCTTTCCGGTGCGGCGTATCCGGGATTCCACAAACTGGTGGGCGATTATTCGGCGCGGCGCAAAAACCCAGCAAACGGAATGAACCGGCTGTACGCCGTCGAGAGCACGACGACGACAACGGGTATGAAAGCCGAGCATCGGCTCGGATTGAGGGCGAGTGAAGTTCCGGCGTTTGCGGCTGCACTAGCGCAGGCCGTCGGCGCTTCCGGAGTCGATGCAACGCAATATGCATGGACGCCCGACCAGCAGAGATTCTTAGCCTCGCTGGCAAAGGATTTGAAGGCCAACGCCGGCAAGAGCGCAGTGATTCCGGGCCTCTATCAGAATGAATCAGTCGCGGCGCTGGCTCTCGCGATCAATACAGCGCTGGGCAATGTCGGCACGACGGTTTCGGTGTCGAGCGAGCCGGCGATTCCGTTGCCAAGCGATCAGATCGCGGATTTGAAGTCGCTGGTCGCGGCCCTGAATGCTGGCAAAGTGGATTGGCTGGTGATTCTCAATTCCAACCCGATCTACTCGGCCCCTGCGGATCTGGATTTCCTGTCGGCTTTCAACAAGGCGAACATCGTCGCGCATCTCGGACCGAATGTGGATGAGACGGGGCAGATCGCGCACTGGCACATTCCTTCGGCGCACTATCTGGAGTCGTGGTCAGATGCGCGTGCGTATGACGGCACGGTTTCGGTTGTGCAGCCGCTGATCGATCCGTTGTACGGTGGCAAGTCGGCCCATGATGTGTTGCAGACGCTGCTCGACGAGCCGATGCTGAGCGCGTACGAGGCAGTGCGCGAAACGCAGCGCGCGAACATCAAGGGCGATTTTGAAGCGGGTTGGCGCAAGGCGCTGCACGACGGATGGATTGCGAACACGGCGTTTGCTGTGGGCGGCGCGGCAAAGACGGCTGCGCCTGCAAAGGTTCCTCCGCCTTCGTCAAAGGACACCATCGAAATCATCTTCCGGCCCGATCCGAATATCTACGACGGACGCTGGTCCAACGTGGGTTGGCTGCAAGAACTGCCCAAGCCGGTCACGAATCTGAGCTGGGATAATGCGGCCATTGTTTCGGGCGCGACGCTGACCAAGCTCGGTCTCGAAGAAGACGACATTGTTGAATTGACCGTTGGCAACGGCAAGGTGAAAGCGCCAGTGATAGTTGCGCCGGGCCATCCTGATAATTCTGTCACCGTGCATCTTGGCTATGGACGCGAGTTCGCCGGCCGCGTGGGTTCAGGCGCAGGCTTCAATGCTTATTTGATTCGCAATACATGGGCGCCTTTTTACGCGACTGGTTCGCTCAAGAAGGTCGACGGCAAGTGGGGCACCGCCATCACCAAGAGCCACTACCAGGATCATCGTTCGGCGCAGGTCAGCGGTCAGGGCAACGGCAACAACTCGCTCGAAGCCGATGAGGCCATCAGCGAGCGCGGCATCATTCGCTACGCGACGCTCGATGAGTACAAGGCGAATCCGAATTTTGCGCACGAGGGCGAAGGGCGCGACACGCCAGAGATGGGCACCTCGCTCTTCCCCAACTGGACCTACACAGAGAACAAGTGGGGCATGTCAATCGACATGAACAGCTGCGTGGGCTGCAATGCCTGCATCGTGAGCTGTTACGCCGAGAACAACATTGCCGTGGTGGGCAAGCAGCAGGTGCGCATCGGCCGCAACATGCAGTGGCTCCGCATCGACACCTACTTCGAGGGCGATCTAGCCGCGCCGCGCGCGCACTTCCAGCCCATGACCTGCCAGCACTGCGAGAACGCTCCATGCGAACAGGTTTGTCCGGTGGGCGCCACAGTGCATACGCCGGAAGGCCTGAACACAATGGTCTACAACCGCTGCGTGGGCACGCGCTATTGCTCGAACAACTGCCCCTACAAAGTGCGGCGGTTCAACTTCCTGC